>JAYUSQ010000164.1:0-5225 GCA_043755595.1 Acidobacteriota bacterium
CCATGTTGTTCTCCGCCCCAAGGTGGCGCCCCGTGCCGGGGCTGCCGTTCGACCGAAGAGAATGCTAACGGCAGGCCAAGCGAAAGTCAAGCGAATATAGGTAATTATGCCGTTGACAAACCCAGAATTCACCCTTTATTTTCAACGACTTACAGGGATCTAGAAACTGTGCCTTGAAAAACCATGCACGGCGAAACTACGCCTTGACAAACCCGATGGCATTCGGTATTCTCTTGTGCATGGAACAAACGCCGTTGTCGTGGTCGGAACTCGGGGCGCACTTTGCCGACGAGGACAAGGCGCGTGAATACCTCGAATTCCTGCGCTGGGGCGCGTCCGGTCCCGTGTGCCCGCGCTGCGGCGGTGATACCCCGTACCGCCTGACGCCCAAGGCCGACAGCAAGACGCCCGGTCGCCGGGGCCTGCTCAAGTGCCGCGCCTGCCGCAAGCAGTTCTCCGTAACCGTGGGCACCGTGTTCGAGGATTCGCACGTCAAGCTCACGAAGTGGATTCAGGCGATCTACCTGATCGGTGCGAGCAAGAAGGGCATCAGCGCCCATCAGCTTCACCGCATGCTCGGCGTGACCTACCGCGCCGCGTGGTTCATGGCGCACCGTCTCCGCTACGCGATGGATAGCGGCTCGCTGATGGCCCCGCTCGAAGGCACCGTCGAAGTTGACGAAGCCTACATCGGCGGCAAGCGCAAGAGCGGCAAGGGCCGCGTGCCTGCGGACGGTGGCCGCAAGTCTGCCGTGGCCGTCCTGGTCGAGCGCAATGGCCGCGTGCGCGCCATGCCGATGGCCCGCATTGACGGCGCGTCGATGACTGCCGAGATCAAGCGCCACATTGCGCCCGGCTCCACGCTGATGACCGACGAGACGAACATCTACCCCGGCCCGAAAGTGCCGAGCGGCCAGCGCACGATTGCGGGCATGACGCGGCATATGGTGAACCACAGCGAGGGCGAATACGTGCGCGGCAATGTCCACACGAACACCGCCGAGGGCTTCGTCTCGCTGTTCAAGCGCGGCATTGTCGGCACCTTCCACCACATCAGCAAGGGCCACCTGGGGCGCTATGTGAGCGAGTTCGAGTTTCGCTACAACATCCGCCACCTTGCCGACAAGGATCGCCCCGTGGTGCTCGTGGCGGGCGCGGAAGGCAAGCGTCTCACCTACAAGCAGCCAGCGTGAGCGGGCGAGGATTGAGCGGGAACTGTATCGCGGCCGACGATGGCGACGGCCGAAGGATAAAGGTGGTGGAGGGCAGGGGAATCGAACCCCTTAGTGCTGGATTCCAGAATCGAGCGTCAGACCTATCGCCCCCCGGTTGCAGCCGGAAGGCGTGTTGACGCGCGATTGAAGTAGATTAGGGAACCCATTTGAGGCGCTTCAGGTTGCACTGAGGCGTGCTCGCGTGGGCGCTGGACAAATTCCAGCGCCAACTCACTCGAAGTGTATCACGAGGAGTTGGCGATGGAACGCAGGGACCCGAGCGACGTGGCTGTAATTTCTGTCAACCCGGACGTACTAAAGTGGGCGCGAGAGGAGCGGGGCCTTTCCCGCGCCGATGCGGCTAAACGTCTGCGCATCCCCGAGCCGGAGTTGGCGGGCTACGAGTTCGATACCAAGCCTAGCGTTTCGATGCTCAGAAGAATGTCTGAGCGATACCCGATCAACTTCGTAAGCTTGATGCTTCCGGCCCGGCCGAGTCCCGAGCCGAAGCTGACCGATTTTAGAGCCTCCACGACGCGTCGTGCGAGCGGGCTTCGCCGCGAAACGATCATCGCCATCCAGGACGTCCAGGACGCACTAGACACTTTCGCGGAGCTTCGTGAAAGTGAACCCGCCGCTATTGCGCTTCCGAGATTGGATCAGATTCCGAACGGCCAGAGTCCTGAGGAAGCCGCAAAGATTCAGCGCGCCAAGATTGGACTGAGTTTTGAGGATCAGCGCCGACTGACTCACGCGGGGGCGAGAGACGAATGGCGACGGCGACTAGAGGTGCTTGGCATTCTCGTGTACATCAAGCCGATGCACCGCGACGATTGCCGCGGATTCTCTGTGTTGAAGCATGGTCTCGCTGCAATCTGCGTCAACGACAGGGAAGAAAACGCTGGAGCCGAGAGCTTTACCCTGCTTCACGAGTACTGCCACCTTCTCTTGCGGAAGGCCGGAATCAGCGACGAAAGCAACAAGAACGCGGTAGAGAAGTACTGCAATCGGTTCGCGGCCGCGTTTTTGATTCCGCTAGTCGAGCTGAGGCTGAGCCTAAAAAGCCCGCGTCATCCCTATGACTACGACGACTCGGTAATCAAGAGGCTGGCGAACCGATTCAAAACAAGCAGTCGCGCAATGGCCTACCGGCTGGAAGAATCCAAGCTGGCTCCGAAGGGCTACTACGAGGCCCACACCGCCGCCTGGGACGTGCCGCTCGTTCGCAAAGTCGATGTGCAGATCAAGGGACTCACGGCCGTAGAGCGATCCGCGAAGGAGCTTGGCCGCACGCACACGAGGCACGTCCTCGGCGCCCTGAAACGTGGCCTACTGAGCAAGGCTGACGCTCACGGTCTACTCAACGTTCCAGTGAAAGCGTTCCCGCAACTCGGAGCGGCGGTTGGATGAAACGGCGCAAGCCGCTACCCCCGCTGCTTGATCTGGTGGAACCGCCCAGATACGTCATCGACTCCTCCTCTTGGTTTGACATCTCCGAGAGGCCGGATCGCGATGAGGTGTGGGCCGTCATCATCGACGTGATCAGCGGGGAGCGTGTTCTGCTGCCAACTGAATGTGTCGATGAGATCCGATTGGACGAAGAATTGTGGGCGCGACTGTCGCAGCTCGAAACCAAGTTCCGGGCATCTGGCAACGAGGAAGTGTACCTACTTGCGGGCAGAATCGCGGCGGCCTTTCCTGGAATGGCGCGCATTCGCTCAAAGAAGACGAAGGCCGATCCGTTTGTCGTTGCTCTCGCCTCAGTCGAGCGGGCGCTGCTTGTGTGCCACGAAACCACGCGCAAGGCCCCGAACCGGAAGATCCCTACCGCCTGCGACCGATTCGGCGTGCGGTGCATAACCATCGACGACTTGTTGGAGATCGAGCAGAATGGCAAAGCGTGATCTATTGAAGTTGCCAGATGATCTGGACGGCAACCTGCGGGCGCTGCTGAGCACGCCGCCGCCACCGCATGGCACACCCGGCAGCCGGAAGGCCGCGCCGAAGTCCACGCGTGGCGGGCCGCGATTCAAGGGCCAGAAAGCCCCGCTTCGCGATCCCGAGGCCGAGCGCCAGAAGGCGAACGCGAAGTTGACGCGGGCGAGACTGCGGAAGGCCAAGGCACGCTAGCCGCATGCGCGGCGCAAGCGTTGGCGCGGCCCTCGCTGATTCCGCTAGACTCTCGCAGGAATGCCGAAACCCTCAGCGCTCATCGACACCCGCGTCATCTACTGCGGGGACAACCTCGACCAGCTCCGCAAGCTGCCTGACGCGTGCGTCGATCTCATCTACATCGACCCGCCGTTCAACTCGAATCGGAACTACGAAGTGTTCTGGGGCGAGACGAAGGAAAAGCGCTCGTTCGATGACCGGCACGCCAGCACTGAGGCGTACATCGACTTCATGCGCCCGCGGTGCGTCGAGCTGGCTCGCGTGCTCAAGAAGACTGGTAGCTTTTACTACCACTGCGACGACCACGCCTCGCACTACGTCAAGGTGCTGCTCGATAGCTTGTTCGGTGAGCAGCGCTTCAAGAACGAGATCATTTGGAAACGCACGACCGCTCGTTCTGATGCCAACGGTTGGAACCAGATCCACGACACGCTGCTGATGTACACCGGCGGTGACGCTCCGATTTGGAATCCCCAGTACGACGCGTACGACGAGGAATATCTCAGCGACAAGTACTCAAACAGGGCGCCGGATGGCCGTCGGTACATGCTCGACAACATGACGAGCCCGAATCCGCGGCCGAACATGATGTACGAGTGGAAAGGGCACGCCAGCCCAGACAAGGGCTGGCGATATTCGCGCGAGACGATGGCGCAACTGAACGCAGAAGGTCGCATCTGGTACCCGGACGACAAGTCCAAGCGCCCGCGCCTCAAGCGTTACCTAGATGAGATGCCAGGCGTGCCAATGGGTAGTGTGTGGACTGACATTCCGCCGCTGAATTCTCAGGCCGCAGAACGTCTCGGCTACCCCACGCAGAAGCCGCTCGCCCTCTTGGACCGCATCATCAAAGCGAGTAGCAACGAGAACGACGTCGTACTCGACGCGTTCTGCGGTTGCGGCACCGCGCTCGTATCGGCTCAGAACCTCAAGCGCCAGTGGATCGGGATTGACCTCTCGCCCACGGCGTGCCGTGTCATGGCGAAGCGCATGCGCGACGTGTGCGGGCTGCCCGAGGATGAGAAGCTGTGGCGGGCTGGGCGCGGCTTCGTGGTGCGCGACCTGCCGTGGAGCGAAGACAAGCTGAGGAAGATTCCCCCGTTCGAGTTCGAGAACTGGGCTGTGATTGCGCTCGGCGGCATCCCGAACAAGGTGCAGGTGGGCGACATGGGCATCGACGGCCGGATCTACCCGGTCAGCTCAGCACCAGAGAAGCGGGCCAAGGACACGGGGCACCTTGACTTCATGGACACGTGGTACCCGGTCCAGGTCAAGCAGAAGGACAAGGTAGGACGGCCAGACGTCGACGCGTTCGAGGCGATGATGGCGCGGTCAGACCGGACGAAGGGCTTCTTCGTGTCGTTCGACTACTCGCGGGATGCGCTCACGGAAATCGACGCCTATTTCCGCAAGTGCGGCCGAGTGATCATCCCGTTGACAGTGCGCGAGATCCTGGACGAAGAGATCGCCAGGAAGCTCGTATGAAGTTCACGGGCATCGTGTGCCCGTCCTGCAAGGAACCCGTGGCGCGAATCGAGTACGAGACGCCTACCTCGATGACGTTCCACTGCCAGGCGTGCGGGAATCGGTGGTCAGCGGAAGGGCCGAGGACGAAGCCGCACTAGCTGGGTTTGTGGGGGTACCGCATGGTGACGCACGCGTCGAACATGGGCTGGGCTGTTGGTTCTGTTATATGCCCTAATTTAGCCGATCCGTTGGGTTTGTGAACGACCCAATTACCCGAATATATGTGAATAAGAAAGACGATATCCCTTTAGTTACAACGACTTCCGGGATGCCTGCACTTTCGCCCCTCTGGCGGCGGTCGGGCCCGGGACG
>JAYUSQ010000165.1:0-17004 GCA_043755595.1 Acidobacteriota bacterium
GATCTTCAGCGTCTCGCTACCGGCATCCTCGCCAAGATCCACGACCTCACTCCCCTCGGCGTCAGCCGAAAGTGACCATCTTCACGCCGGATCTGAGTATTACCCTACTGCCGCATCGAGGAGCCAGAGCAGCCTTCGGTGAATCCTTATGCTAAACTGCACAAATCGGTAGTCCGCTTCAGTTGAGGGTATTACCACGACCAATTTGTCTGGAGGTTCCATGCGAACTCGTTTTGCTTTATTGTTTTCCTTCCTCTCTGCCGTTTCTATCCTGTTGGGTCAGACGCTAGGTGACATCTCCGGCGAGGTCCGCGACGCGACCGGCGCCGTGATCTCTGGTGTCAACATTACTCTTACCAATCAGGCAACCAATGCCAAACGAAACACATCGTCCAACGAATCCGGCTCCTACAGTTTTCCGGCCCTCGTTCCCGGTCCCTATCGGGTGAGAGCCGAGAAGCCAGGGTTTAAGGCCGCCAATTCGAGTACCTTGGAGCTGCAGGTTCAACAGCAGGCGCGCCTTGATTTACGGCTCGAAGTCGGCGCCGTTACCGAGTCGATCGAAGTGAACGCTTCGGCCGCCTCGCTGGCGACTGAAAACGCCACTGTCGGAACCGTGGTGGAAAACAAGCGCATCGTAGAGTTGCCTCTCAACGGCCGCAATTATCTTCAGTTGACAGCCTTGGCCCCAAACGTCAGTTACGGCTTCCCGACCGCTGGCCAGGCCGACGCGCGCCAGGGCGGCGATCGCGCCGGGCAGAACATTTCGGTGGCGGGCATGCGGAATTCGTTCAACCGATTCACGCTCGACGGAGTGGAGAACACTGACCCCAACTTCAACACCTACGTCATCTTTCCCTCAGCCGAGGCCTTGCAGGAGTTCAAGGTGCAGACCGGCATCTATCCGGCCGAGTTCGGTCGCGGCGCCACGCAGATCAATGTGTCCACCAAAGGCGGCGGTAATCAGTTCCATGGCACGCTCTACGAATTTTTGCGTAACGACAAGCTCGACGCCAAACAGTACGATTTCACGGGCCGCCCGGCTCCCAAGGATCCATTCAAGTGGAACCAGTTCGGCTTCACGCTGAGCGGGCCGGTCGTTATCCCCAAAATTTTCAACGGCCGTAACAAGCTGTTCTTCATGAGCAACTACGAGTGGTTCCGGCAGCGGCGCGCCAACCAGAGTTTGTTCACGCTCCCCGCGGCGGAGCAGCGAACCGGTAATTTTTCCAACGTGGTCGGCGGCATTTTCGATCCAGCCACGCGATCAGTGTCCGGCTCGGTTGTGTCGGCGCTGCCCTTTGCCAACAACCAGATTCCGACGTCAAGGATCGCCGGGGCCTCCACCAAGCTGCTGGAATTCTATCCGGCGCCCAACTCCACCGGTGGCCAAAACCATCAAATTTCCCTCGGCCGGCCAATCAACAAGGACCAATTCATCCAGCGTTTCGACTTCAATGAGTCTTCCAAATCGCAGTGGTTCGGCCGCTATTCGCGGAGCGATGAAAACCAGCTAACGCAGGCGCTCTACCTCAACGGCGGCGCCATCGTCACTAAGGCCACTCAGTGGATGGCGACTAATACGCGAGTGCTCTCCAACAGCGTCGTGAACGAGACGCGCTTCGGTCGTACGTCTTTCTACAACACCAACGGCCCGGAACTGGCCTTCACGCGCGACGTCGTCGGTTCGCTGGGAATCAAGGGCTTGGCGAGCGGCCCTCCGGTGCAGTGGGGCATTCCCGCCATCGGGATTGCGAACTTTTCCGGCTTTGGAAACAGCTCGGAGGGACCCTACGAAAACACCAACTCCGCCATCCAGATCATCAACAATCTGAGCATCATCAAAGGGAAGCATTCGCTGAAGTTCGGCGGCGAGTTCCGGCGTGACAATTACAACCAGGTGGGCAATCAGTTTGCGCGCGGCGAGTTCCAATTCACCAACCAAGCCACTCGGAACCCCGCAATAACCAGCGCCAGCGGTGCGTCCTTCGCCGACTTCTTGCTGGGATACATGAATCAGTCAGAAGCGGCGGTTTCGATCGCCAGCGCCAGCTTCCGCTCCACCGGTTTCGCTTTTTACGCCGACGATAGCTGGAAGGTTAGCCCCAAGCTGACCTTGCAACTTGGGCTTCGGTATGAGAATACCCCGCCATGGGAAGATCAATCCGGGAAACTGTTCAACGGCATCGTCCCCTTCGATCACCGCCCCGCCCGCACCGTGCCTGTCGCTGTAGCCGACCAGAACCTTTATCCGTTCTTCATGCGGCAGGGCGCCTCGCGCACCGATTGCTATGAGGGCATCTCACTGCGGTGGCCCGACATCAAGGTTCGCTGCGATGGCAGCCTCGGCAACCGCTTGGTGGGCCGCGACAACAACGATTGGGCGCCGCGCATTGGCCTCTCCTATCAGCTCTCCCAGAAGACGGTCATCCGCGTGGGCACCGGGATGTTCTACAGCCAGGACACAGGTAATCCGCGGTTCGACATGGCCCGGAATCTGGCAGGCCGGCTCCGCGCCAACCCGAACCCTGCGACTCCAAATCTCATTTGGGACAACTCTTTGGCCTCGATCGCCGGTGGCGTAGCCAACGTGTTTACCCCATACACCTTTGCGAATCCGGTGGACCGCCGCACCCCCTACACTATGAGCTACCTGCTCAACGTGCAGCGCGAGCTGTCGAGCAACCTCAATTTCGAAATCGGCTACATGGGCAGCGTCAGCCATCGGCTGGAAGGATTGCGTGCGCCGAATGAGAGCCTGCCCGCCTGTCGCAGCGTTCCGAGGGAAGGCGATCCCAACCGGGCCCGCTGCCAAGCCGACGCCCTCACCGGCCTCACGGTGCCACAACGCGCTCCGTTCCCGAATTTTGGCCGAATTCAGTTGGTCGACAACACGCACAACTCCAACTACCACTCGATGGGAACCAAGCTCACGCGCCGGTTCTCTTCGGGCCTGACGTTCCTGACCAGTTACACGTATTCGAAATCGCTCGATACCTCTTCGGGAATTCGCGTACAAGGGAACGATACGCTCTTCCCCCAGAACAGCTATTGCCGCACCTGCGAGTATGGCCGCTCGGCGTTCGACGTGCCTCATCGTCTGGTTGTGTCGGGCCTCTTTGAACTGCCGTTCGGCAAGGGGAAATCCATGAACATCACGAGTGGAGTTCTCGATGCTGTCGCAGGCGGATGGCAGGTGGGAAGCATCATTACTGCGCAGACCGGCTTCGGTCAGACCGTTTTCCAGGGCGGTGATCCTTCGTTCAGCGGAGGCAACAACGATCGTCCGAATGCCACCGGCCAAGCCGTTGATTTGCCTGGCGGCCAGCGCAACCCCGCCGGCTGGTTCAACGTCCAGGCGTTCTCGGTGACTCCCGACGGCACGTTCGGAACCGTGGGTCGCAATACCCTCGATCGGCCGGGCCTGCTGCAATGGGACTTCAGCGCGGTGAAGAATTTCCGGCTCCCGATGGAAGGGCACCAGATGCAATTCCGCCTGGAAGCTTTTAACTTCCCGAACCACCCGAACTGGGCCGGTCCCGATGTGGGCATTCTAAACGGTGGCGTCGATCCTACCACGGGTCTGGGCCGCAACTTCGGTCGCATTACCGGCACCCAGGGGATGCGCAACATGCAGGTCGGTCTTCGCTACAGCTTCTGAAAATTGGGACGGGCGGCGGCGGCGAGATTTGGCCCCCGAGCGATGGGTAAGAAGGGCCAGCCGTCTTCAACTATCATGGAATTTGGGGGCTCCCGTGTGTGCTCCCTCGTCAGTGAAGGAGAACTTCGTGAGCAATCCTCTTTGGACGCCGCCGTCGCCCCAGAATTTCCTGGTGCCGATGGTGGTCGAGCAGACCGCCCGTGGCGAGCGCTCGTTCGATATCTACTCGCGCCTGCTCAAGGAACACATCATTTTCCTCGGCACGCCGATCGACGATCAGGTGGCCAATCTGATCATCGCCCAATTGCTGTTTCTGGCCGCCGAAGATCCAGAGAAGGATATCTCTCTGTACATCAATTCGCCGGGTGGTTCCATCACCGCCGGCCTCGCCATTCTCGACACCATGAATCTGGTGGAGCCGGATATCGTGACCTATTGCGTTGGGCAGGCCGCGTCCATGGGAGCCGTTCTCCTGGCTTGCGGCGCCAAAGGCAAGCGCTTTGCGTTGCCGCACGCCCGCATCCTGATTCATCAGCCTTCGATGAGCGGGCTCGCCGGACAGGCCTCCGATATCGACATCTATGCGAAGGAAATCCTGCGTATGCGTGAGGTGCTCAACGGCATCCTCGCCGACGCGTGCGGCCAGCCGGTGGACCGCATTTCGCGTGACGTCGATCGCGACTACATCATGGAAGCCGAGCAGGCCCGCAAGTACGGCTTGATCGACAAGGTCGTAGCGACGGCTGCCGACAAACTTCAATTGAAGTAGTTCGGCTTCGACAGCCCAAAGGCGATGGCGCCGAGCCCGACCGCTGCTAGCAGTAGCGCGTTGGGCTCGGGAACCGGCGCGGCGTCGTTGTCGAAATTTTTCGTAAGCTCCATCGCCACTTCGAATCGCTGCTCGATCGGGTCCAAGCGGAACGCGCGTTGCGCGCCGCCGAATAGCCCGAAGCCGACGATTTGTCCGCTGTCATTGATGGCGCTTGCCTCCAGCAGGCGCCATCCCGAATCCGTTGCAATCGACGTGTTGAGGTCGCTCATCACGCCGTTATCCCAAAAGAATGCGCTCGATTGTCCGTCTCGCGTATTCGAAAATCCCACCACCTGCCCTGGCTCGTTGATTCCGTAAGCGCTGGAATTTCCGCCTCCCAGCGTCCCAAGGTCCCGCATCGTTCCTTTTGCATAAAGGAATGCATGCAGATAACCCCTGACCGTGGTTGACGCGCCCGCTACCCATCCCTCATCGTTGTTCGCGTGCCCGTAACTGGCCGGCCCACCGAGCGTCCCAATCATCGTCACCGGGCCGCCCGCCGCGGCGCTGAAGGCGCGGAAACGCCCGTTGGAGAGTTGCGCCGTCCCCGCCACGCCGCCTGAGACGTTGATGGCGTTGGCGCTGCTCCAGGGCGCATTCACTCCGATGTCTTCCACATCGCCATCGATTGTGATTCGCACCGCCCGGCCCGACACCGCGCCGGCCATCGCGCCATTTGCGTTGATCGCTAACGCGTAGGAATCGGCCCCGGCCAATTCGGTCCCGTCCTCGTTCTCCCCGTTCCACATCGTCGCGTGGGCTCGCCCGTTCGCATCGTACTGAACGCCCACCAACGTTCCGGCATCGTTGATTCCGTACGCGCGGCTTTGACGGCCGGGAGCCGGCGAGCGCGGCGCCGCGCCGCCATCGGATGCCATCGCGTTTACCGATTGCCATCCCGTCAGGCTCCAACCGGCTGCCAGGCCACTTGAGTTGACCGCCGTGGCCGCGCTAGCTCCCCCCAGCGAACCGAGATCGACCACGCGATAAATCGGTGTGGCTCCGAGGAGGCACGCAGATAGACTGGCGATGAGAGCGAGGCGCATGACCCCAGAATAAAGTTTCATCTCGCACGTGGGAATGCATCGCAAGATCCAGCCCAGAGGGAATAGCCGTCCGGCAACACTTAGGGGATAAGTGAATTCACACCCGCACGGGCCGATAAACCGCCACGGAGGATCCATCCGCCAGGAAAGCGGAATCGGGCGTGCGGCGCAGAGTCGACGCAAACTCAGCCGGATAGAATGCCGGCGCTTCTGGACTCAGCCGCGCTTCCCTGGCTTGCCAAACGCGCCACGGCGGATGTTCCACCCGGTACTCGATCGTTCCGCCATCGCGCTGCGCGCAGTAGCCCCAGTAATGCTCAGCGATGAACTCTTCGAGCGACCCCGGCTTGAGCGGCGCGGGCTCACCGCCGCTGTGTACCGACACCTCCAGCCATCGTCCGTCATGCTTCCACCCATAGGCAGCCTCGGCCTCGGCCACCTTGTGCCGCATCGGCAGCGCCACATAGGGTTCGTTGTAAACCAGCTTCGCCACGGTCGCAATCGCCTGCCGCGGTACGATCTCGCGAATGAACGACACCGCGCGCCGATCGGCTCGCCGGATATAGAAGCGCAGGTTCACTTCCTCAAACGTCCGATGAAACGGTATGGGCACTCCCAGCACCCGCGTATCCCGGAACAGAAATCCCACGACGCTGACGAAGGTGTCGCCGCCGTGAAAATCGAGCTCAGTCCCGCGCGGCGTGTAGGGTTCGACCAGCGCCGGATCGACGCGCCAATTGAGCATCGCCAGCATGCGCCATTCGGCGGTCAGAAACGCTTTCACTGTTACCGGCGCGCCACCGGGGCCAAGCACTCGAAGTTGCCCGCATCGCCGGTGCTGCCTGAGCCCTTCCACACCGCCACCGCCGGATAAGCGCACAATGGGCGCGTTTTTTCCACCTGGCCTTGGCTTCGGCGCGACGCGACGATTCTTTCAGGCGCTACGCCTTGTTCCACCCAGCGCTCCAGCGCCGCATTCATGTCGGCCCCGGCTTCGACGCCCGCCGTGGGGCCGCCTTGTCCAAACAGATTCGCGCCCGCGCCGCCGCCGCAATGCTGGACCCCCGGCGCCATGAAAAGCCGCACACCGGAGTAGGCCCTCTGGGCGCCAGTCTTTTTCATCACACTCTGGTAATACTGAATCGTGCTCTCGGCCGGAATCGCCGCGTCGCACCAACCGTGAAAGAGAATCAATTTGCCGCCGCGTTTTAGAAAGGGCCGCAAGTCGGGATCGATGGCGTTAAGCACGGGTGCCATCTTTTCATCGGCTGCCTTTAAATCGCGTTCAGATCGAAGCCGCGGTAGTCCCACTTCGGATCGCTGTAGACCATGTTCTTGAACAACTGCGTGCCGAAGCCGAAGTGCGCGCTCTGCTCGCGCTCTTTGCCCACGATCCACGGCGCCCACCCGCCGGCGTCTGCCTCGCCACCGGGTGAGAAACCGGGATATAGCGAGCGCCCGTTGGCATCCGTGGGCCCAGCGTAGATCTTCTTCAAGGCCGTCAATTGCGCGACCGTCAGGCAAGAGTCCGACTCCGCGCCTTGACATCGCAGCGCCTCCAGATTCGGCCGGCATGACGTGGGCTCCTCAATCGCCCCGTCCGTAACTTTGTCGTTGGCATCGCAGGATGCCAGCACCGCCGTCTGGATGGCTTTCAGTTTTGACGCAGGAATATAGTCGCCCGGTTCAGTGAGCATCGCCTTCATGCCCCACACGAAGCTTGACAGCAGCCGCGTGAAGTTATTGGCCGGCGCACCCGCGATGATGCCATCGTAGTCTTCCGGATACCGCTGCGCTTCCATCAACGCCTGCCGTCCGCCATTGGAGCAAGCGCTGAAATAGGAGCGCTTCGGCGCGGAGCCATAAAACGCCGTGACAATCGTCTTGCCCTTCACGGCGGTCTCGTGAATCGCGCGATGGCCATAGTCGACAATCTTCTCTGGATGGCCCAGCGCCCAACTTGCATCGACCCCGTTGCCGGCGCCGTGCCCGGTGTCGGTACTGGCGGCGGCAAAGCCGGCTCGCACCGCGCCGCCCAGTCCGCCGTAGCCGATTGTCCCGGCAAACCCGCCGTTGCCGATGCCCTGGAACTTGCCGTTCCAACCGCTCGACGGCAGCCACGCTTCAAAGCGAATGTCCGAATCTGGCGTGGGGCGAATGCTGCCCGTCACGCGGCAGAAAGACGGCAAGTCGCGAATGTTCTGGAACACGCCAGAGGCTACCGTTTCAGCCTTGTCGATAACGGTGTTGGGCAAGGATAGCCTGGCCAACAGCTCACAGGAAGTAGCGGCGGCCGCGGCGAAGGCGAGTAGCGGAATCATCCCTGCACTCGCTTGTCTTTCCCAGCCCAGAATTGTTCTTTCAGAATCATCTTGCGGATCTTGCCCGTGCCGGTTTTAGGCAGCGCTTCGGTTTGAATTTTGATGACGCGCGGCAATTTGAATTTTCCTAACCGCAACTTGAGGAAACCAATCAATTCCTCCTCGGTCAGCGTGGCGTCGGGCTTGAGCACGACGATGGCCGCCGGCACCTCACCCCACTGCGAATCGGGCGCAGCCACCACGGCGCATTCAAATACCGCAGGGTGCGCGAAGATCGCTTTCTCTACTTCGATCGACGAGATATTCTCGCCGCCGCTGATGATGATTTCCTTCTGCCGATCGACGATATGAATGTAGCCTTCCTCGTTCCACACGGCCATGTCGCCGGTATGGAACCATGCCCCGGTCATCACCGCGGCCGTCTGATCGGGCTCTTTGAAGTAGCCTTCCATCACATGGTCGCCACGGGCGATCACTTCGCCGATCGCAGCCATGTCGCGCGCCACGTCCAGCATGTCGGGATCCACCACGCGTACTTCGACGCCTGGAATCGGCCATCCCGCCATCGCCTGATACCGTCTCCGCTCATCGTCGTCCGCATACTCGAAGGTGCCTTTGTGACGCGACGTGGTCAACGTCGGCGAGGTCTCCGTCAATCCGTATCCGCTTAAGCATTCGCACCCCAGCGCCTTTTCCACGCGGGCGACGAGTTCAGGCGAATTGGCCGCGCCGCCGATCGTGACCTGCTGCAGGCTCGTCAGATCGTAGGCTTCCAGATGCGGAAAATTGATCATCGCGTTCGCCATCGTCGGCACCAGACACATATGAGTGGCGCGATGTTTGGCGATACTGGCGCAGACGGTTGCCGGCTCGAAGCGCCGCACCATCACTTGCTTGAGCCCCATCATAGTTGAGCACTGCGGGCGGCCCCAGCCGTTGGCGTGGAATAGCGGAATCGTATGCAGATCCACCATGATTTCGACGTCCCTGAACATGGTGGCGGTGTCGAGCGCATGCAGGTACAGCGTGCGATGCGAGAGGGCCACGCCCTTGGGCGAGCCGGTTGACCCGGAGGTGTAGAAAAGCTCCGCGATCGACAATTCGTCAAATGAAAAAATGTCGGCTCGCTCGGACTCGCCTTGCGCCATGACATCCTCGACCGTCATATCCGCTTCCGGCACGGCGGCGTCGAGCGTAATAAATTTCTCGATCCCCGGGCAGTCCTGGCGCAGTCGCTCAATCGCCGGCTGAAAGTCGTTCTCAAAGAACAGCAGCCGCGCGCCTGAGTGGTTCAGAATATTGGCCAGCTCCGGCGTTGACAGCCGCACGTTGAGCGGCATCACAATGGCTCGCGCCTGCGGGACGCCGTAGTAGGCTTCGAGCAACTTGTGAGTATTGAAACTCAGGTAGGCCACCCGGTCACCCGGCGCGACGCCTAACAAACGCAAACCGGTGGCGAGTTGGCCCACGCGATATCCGAATTCCCGGTAGGTAAAGCTCAGCTCTCCGGAGACAACGCCAGTCTTGGACCCGAAAAGATCCATGGCGCGATGGAGAAAACGAAGAGGCGTGAGAGGAACGAACATGGCAAAATCAGTCTAACAAAAAGGCTCGGAGCCATTGCAGCCGGCGGGTCCTGCGCACGGCCTTGCAACCGTACCCGGCGTATAGGATCATCGAGTCTCATGCAAGCGAGATTATTGGCAGGCGCGATTTTCGCGGCCATGATGGCCGTGGCGTATCAGCGGAGTTTGATGGATCGGTTCAAGCAGCGATCCATCGATTCGGAAAAGGCCGGGTTGGCCGAGGCCTTCAAAGGCGTAACCACCCATGGCAGCGTTGAGCCCGGACTCTTTCCGGTTAAGCCAACCGGCGTGTCCACCGAGCCGGCGCATAAGTCCGCGGCGGCGTTCCTGGCGGCGCTCACCGAAGAGCAGCGCAAGAAGACGATGTTCGCCGTTGACGACCCGGAATGGCGCAAATGGATGAATCAGCACTTCTACCTGCGGCAGGGTGTTTCGATGCTTGAGATGTCAGATGCCCAGAAGGACGCCGCCTTCAGCCTGTTGGGATCCTCTCTCAGCCCGCGCGGTTTGCAACTGGCGCGCGACATCATGAAGCTCAACACGACGCTGGCCGAGCTGAATAACAACGACTTTGAGCAGTACGGCGAAGGCCGCTACTACCTGACCATGATGGGGACACCGTCCAAGAGCGATCCCTGGGGCTGGCAGATCGACGGGCATCACCTGATCGTTAATTACTTCGCACTGGGTGACCAGGTGGTGATGACGCCGCTGTTTGTGGGCTCGGAGCCCGTGATTGCCCGGACCGGCAAATACGCGGGAACCAAGATCCTGCAGGCCGAGCAGGGCAAAGGGCTGGAGATGATCCGGTCACTCAACGAGACCCAGCGCGCCAAAGCGATCGTCAAGACCAGCAAGACCGCCAATGACAATGTGGGCGAGGCGTTCAAGGACAATCTGGTCCTGGACTACGCCGGCATCCCTGTGTCCGGGATGAACCCGGAGCAGAAGGAGCGGCTGGTTGCGCTGGCGGCCGAATATGTCGCCAACATGGATGCCGGACATGCCAAGGTGAAGGTCGAAGAGATACGGCGGCATCTGGACCGCACCTACTTCGCCTGGATCGGTGGCACAACAGACGACGCAGTCTTCTATTACCGTATCCATAGCCCGGTCATTCTGATCGAGTTCGATCATCAGTTGCCCGTGGGCATTCGCCATCTGTCGGCCAATGCAAAACAGCCGGATCGGGAGCACGTCCACGTCGTCGTACGGACGCCGAACGGGAATGACTATGGCAAGGATCTCTTGCGGCAGCACTATGCTCGCGTCGCGCACGGCTCAAAATAACATGATCTGACACGATCCATAATGAGTTTGGAGGCATTCACACTTTGCTCCGGTTTCTGTTCTTAGTCACAAGCGCTCTGCTCGCCGCCGGTCCACCCGCCACCCTGCCGCGAATCAAATTCTCGGATACGCGCCTTCCCAACGGCCTCCGTGTCATCGTCTCCGAAGACAAGTACGCGCCTGTCTTCTCGATCGCTGTCAGTTACAACGTTGGGTCGCGCGACGAGCGCATGGGCCGAACGGGTTTCGCTCATCTCTTCGAACACATGATGTTCAAGGGCTCTGACAAGGTGGGACCCGGCGAGCACTTTGTGACGATCTTCAACAATGGCGGAAACATGAACGGCACCACGAATACGGACCGCACGTTGTACTACGAGACTCTGCCGAAGAATCAACTCGATCTCGCGCTCTTTCTCGAATCGGACCGTATGCGGTCGCTTGCGATCACCAAGGAGAACCTGGACAATCAGCGGAATGCAGTCCAGGAAGAGAGGCGCCTGGCTATCGACAACCAGCCGTACGGGCCGTCGCGGGAGAAACTCACTGAGTTGGCCTACGATAGCTTCGCGTACAAGCACTCGGTGATCGGATCGATGGCGGACCTCAACGCCGCCACCGTGGACGACGTGCGCGACTTTTTCAAGACCTACTATGCGCCTAACAATGCCGTCGTCGCATTAGTAGGAGATCTCAACACCGCTGAGACAATCGCCAAGGTGAAGAAGTACTTCGGAGACATCCCGAGGCAGGAACCGCCTAAGCCGGCGGACCTCACCGAGCCGCCTCAGCAAGCCGAGCGCCGCCTCGATATGGACGATAAGCTCGCGCGTCTGCCGCAGGTCGTCATGGTGTACAAGACACCCCCGTCCGCTCACGCCGACACGGCGGCTCTCAACGTCATGGCGCAGATCGTGGGAGGCGGGCAAAGCTCCCGGCTCTATCAGAAACTGGTCAAGGAGAAGGAGGTCGCCACCTCTGTCTTCGCGTTCCCGATGGAGCGCGGCGGGCCGGGACTCTTCTACATCGCTGCAACCGTGCGTCCGGGAAAAACGCCGAAAGAAGTGGAAGGACAAATCAGCGAGGAGTTGTCGCGCCTGCATGCATCGCCGGTCACGCCGGATGAACTGAAGCGCGCCCGTGCCTCGATCAGACGGGCTGCGATCTCAGCTCAGGAAAGCAGCCTCACCCGTGCAATCAACCTCGCCGACGACGCCGTCATCTACAATGATCCGGGCCGCATGAATACGGAACCGCAGAAGGAACTCGACGCGACGGCGGCTGATATTGAGCGGGTGGCGAAAGCCTACCTTCGCACCTCCAATCGAACAGTTGTTACCACCGTCCCCGCCGCCGCTCCCAGCCCCGCCTCCGCGAAAAAGGATGGCGCCAAATGAGAATCGCGATTCCGCTGCTGCTGATCTCATCGGCAACTGTTGGCCTCGCGCAGGAAGCGCAGCAGCCGCAATCGATGAAGGGCGTGGTCCGCAAGAACCTCGTACCGGTGTCGACGAACGTACTGATTGTGAAGTTCCCGCGCCCGGTCGAGCGAAGGCTGAAGAACGGGCTGCAACTGCTGAACCTCGAAAACCACCGTTTGCCGACGGTGAGTCTGGCCCTGGTCATGCCGTTCTCCTCCCTGTCTGAACCGGCGGAGAAAATCGGCGTGGCGGACTGCGTGGCGGACATGCTTACGCTGGGCGCCGGCTCCCGCGACGCACGGCAGTTCGTCGAGAGGTTGGGCGAACTCGGCGCGAGCCTGAATGTGCAAGCTGAGTTCGGAGCGCGTAGCACCACCGTGACGGCTTCATCCCTGAGCGAGAACCTCGATGCCGTCCTCGACCTGCTTTCCGACGTCCTGCTTCGGCCCACTTTCCCCCAGGACGAGTTGGATAAGTGGAAAACGCGCCAGTTGAGCCAGCTTCAACAAGTGCGCACGAATCCGGGATTCCTCGCGCAGGAGCGGATGCACCAGGTTCTCTACGGAGCGGACGCCCGCAAGTACATCATCACTAACGCAGAGGCGATCCGCGCCATCACGCGTGACGACCTGGTAAGTTTTCACAAGACTTACTATCGCCCCGGCGGCACGCTCGCCGGAGTCGCGGGCGATGTCTCGACTGCCGCCATTGCTACCCGGCTCGAGAAAGTTTTGGCGGCATGGGAAGGCGCCGTGCCACCGTTGCCGAAGCTTCCGTTGGAACAACCGATCGCCGGGAAGAAAGTGTACCTGATCAACCGCCCAAATTCGGTTCAGACCGCACTATCGCTCGCCAACCGCGCCATTGGCCGCTTGGATCCAGATTATGAAGCCGTGCAGGTGATGAATCGTGTCCTCGGCGCCGGCCCGGCGAGCCGGCTCTTCCGCAACATCCGAGAAGACAAGGGCTTCACGTACGGCGTCGGCAGCGCCTTCACCGCGCAGGCCTTCAAGAATCATTTCGCGGCCTCCTCCTCAGTCAGGACGGCTGTAACTGGGCCCGCGCTGGACGAATTCCTGAAGGAGTTCGAGGATATCCGTAGTCGCCCGGTTCCGAAGCAGGAATTGGAAGAGGCCAAACGGGCGATCGTAGCGGGTTACGCCCTCAGTCTGGAGAATCAAGGAAACGTCTTGCGCCAGACTCTGCTCCGCCGGGAATACGGATTGCCGGACGATTACTTCGATACTTACCCCGGCAAGATCATGGCAATTACGGCGGAGGACGTACAGCGGGTCGCCCGGAAGTACGTACCGGTAGATAATCTGCAGATCTTCGCCGTGGGCGAAGCGGATAAGATCCGGGAAGTACTCGCGAAGTTCGGACCGATTGAGGAGTTCACAGCCGAAGGCGCGCCCGTGAAGGCGCCCTAACGCGGAGTAATCAACCCGCCCAACTTGTCCGCCTCGCCGCTTGCGTGACGCGGATAACGCGTCGAATACGCCTCCATATACTTGAGGCCCGAACCGGTGTTGTAGATCACCATCTTTTCATCCGGCTTCAGGAAACCATTCGCCAGTAGCTTCTCCAGCGCCGCCACACAAGCCGCGCCTTCGGGAGCCACAAACAAGCCCTCGTCCGCCGCCAATTGAATCCCCGCCGTCATCATGTCTTCGTCGGACACCGCAATCGCCGTTCCGCCGCTTTTGCGCACTGCCTCCAGCACCAGGAAATCGCCCAGCGGCTTGGGCACGCGCAGCCCGCTCGCCACCGTATAGGCGTTCTGCCAGAATTCGCTCGACGCCGCACCTTGCTCAAACGCCCGCACCACCGGTTGGCAGCCTTCCACTTGCACCGCGATCATCTTCGGGCGCTTCGGGCCGATCCAGCCCAGCGCCTCCATTTCTTCAAACGCCTTCCACATTCCGATCATGCCGACGCCGCCACCGGTCGGATAGAAAATCACGTCCGGCAGGTTCCATTGAAACTGCTCGGCCACTTCGTATCCCATCGTCTTCTTGCCTTCGATGCGATACGGTTCCTTCAGTGTCGAAACCTCAAACCACCCTTCGGCCGCTTTGCGCTCGCCCACGATTCGTCCGCAATCGCTGATCAGTCCGTCCACCAGCGTGACCTTCGCGCCAAACGCTTTGCATTCAATAAAGTTCGATTGCGGCACGTCGCGCGGCATGAAGATGTGGCACTCGATGCCCGCCGCCGCCGCGTAGGCCGCCGAAGCGCTGGCCGCGTTGCCTGCCGAAGGAATCGCGATCTTCTTAATCCCTAACTCCACGCACATCGAAATCGCGCAGGATAATCCCCGCGCTTTGAACGACCCGGTCGGATTGATGCCTTCGTCCTTCACCCACAAGTGCCGCATTCCCAACCGAGCGGCCGTGCGGCGCGTCGAAATGAGCGGCGAAAATCCTTCGCCCAAAGACACGAGGCACTCGGGCCGCGAGACCGGCAGCACGGGTGCGTACCGCCACATTGTAGCCGGTGCGCGCATCAGCCACTCGCGGCTCCAGTTCTGTCGTGCTTTTTCCAAGTCATACCGCACCAGCAGCGGCGCCGAACATTTGACGCAAAGATTGTGAGCTTGCCCGGCGGCGTGATGTTCACCGCATTTGCTGCATTCCAGATGCGAAAGAGTAGTCATGGATTTCCATCATACCAATCTCGTTTTTTCCTGCACAAAACAGGGGTGGGGTGCGTCTAGAATTAGTGAATGCGGAAGCTTGACGTGTTTCTCTCGCTCGCGGCCGCTGTCACGCCTTTGCCCGCCAGTGAGCAAGTGCTGTTACGCAACGGCTTTCGAATCGCGGCCGAGCGGCATGAGTCCACCGCCGGGGGGATCGTCAAGCTCTACACCCCGACGGGCATGATCGAACTGGCCCAGGACAAAATCGAAGCCTATGAAACCGACGAGCCCGCGCCGCCCGTGGTCCATCCGGACAACCCCGTTGTTGTAGTAGCAACGGACGCACCGGCGCTGTCGTCATCGGATCCGAAGAAACTCCTGGATCAGGCCGCCGAACGCTACGGCATCCCCGCCGCTCTCCTCCACGGCGTGGCGCGCGCCGAATCCGCTTACCGTGTGAATGCGGTCTCGCCTAAGGGAGCGATCGGCGTCATGCAGTTGATGCCCGCCACCGCTGCCGAACTGGGCGCCAATCCGCACAATGCGGCTGAGAATATCGATGCCGGAGCCCGGCACTTGCGCGATCTGCTGGAGCGTTACGATGGCTCGGCGCACAAAGCCCTGTCGGCCTACAACGCCGGAGCCGCAGCGGTGCAACGATACGGCGGTGTGCCGCCTTACGCCGAAACCCTCAACTACGTCCACAAAGTAATCAACACGTATCACTTACTCTCGGCCAAGTCCAAATAACGCTTCTTCTGTTGCATTCGCACTTCTGGATCTGGCGATTTCGGCGATTCGTACAGCGCTTCTTCCCAAGAACCATACCCGGGATTCGGCAGCACAATCCACTCGCGCCCCCACTTCTGCGCATGTGGCGCGGCCAGTTCCCGGCGCTGGCCCGGCGGCAACCGCACTCCCGAAAGAAAATCGCCCAGATCGTCGCCCACCAACATGACAATCCGATGGTCCGTCGCGACAAACTGCCGCCGCACGCCTTTGTCGGACGCACTCCACTCGGGCTTCTCGCCGCGGGTCAGCAGGGTGTCGCGGTCCGCCTCCAGCGGGAAACCGAGCCGCTCCAGATTCCGCCGCGTGGCCGCTTCATCCGCCGCTTCCCGATTGGTCACATAGAAAACCCGCACTCCGCGTGACCGCGCGTACCGGCAGAATTCCGTCGCGCCCGGGATCGCCGCCGCCTTTTCTTCGGCCACCCACTTGGACCAGTCCTTCAACACGAAATCCGTGTTCCCGGTCACTTGGCGCGCTTGGCCCGGCGAGTTGTCGAGCACCGTTTCATCAATGTCCAGTATCACGGCCGGCTTCTTCTTCCAATAGTTGCCCGCCGCCGGCCCCGTCTGCTCCAGCGCCGCCGTGGCTTTCTTCTGTCGCAACATGGAATCGAGCGCCAACCGCGCCGAGCGATACGCCTGCTCGCACAGACCTCGCCATTCCACCGACGTTTGCACCCACAGCGTGGGCATCAGCTTCTGATGAACGTGTGGTTCCTGTTGTCCAGCCAGCAGACCCGGAATCATTAGTAAGCGGACCGCAAGCCTGCGCACCTTGTCAGGCTACCATCTGCATCCGCCTCAAACCGGCGGTCAAAAGCAGTGAGAGCCGAGGCTTGCGCCCCGGCTCTCGAAATTGAACCGACTTGATTGCTTTTCTCGCGCCAAACAGTAGAGCTTAGGAGCCCTGGGTCGCCGCAGTCGACATCTGGTTCGACACTTTCCCGAAGATCGTGCTGATGCTCTCAGCCACGCCGGGCATAATGGCGCCGGCCGCGACGGCCACAAAGCCAGCCATCAAAGCATATTCAATAAGGTCCTGACCACGGGTATCTTTCCAGATCCGCAGGTTCCAAACCAGGTTCGTAACGTTCTTCATTTTTATTTCTCCTCAGCCCTTCTTTGGGCTCTGATTTCAAATTACGCTCAACTGTTTGCCGGGCCAATCCGCGCAGGCGCCGAGAGGACCTCCCGGTTTACCCTAGCTCGGCATCTCACCAACTTGCACTCGAATACGGCCAAACCAAAAAGGGCCGAAGCTTTCCCCCAGCCCTCGATACCAAACGGAACGCGATCGGCTCGAAGCTAATCCCCCAGGCTTAGGAGCCCTGGGTCGCGGCAGTCGACATCTGATTCGAAATCTTGCCGAAGATGGTGCTGATGCTGGCGGCGACGCCCGGCATGATCGCGCCGGCGGCGACGGCCACAAAGCCCGCCAT
>JAYUSQ010000166.1:0-16985 GCA_043755595.1 Acidobacteriota bacterium
GAACGCCTCCGGGTTCGGAGCGGACCGCTCCGATCTCACGAACGATCGCCCCCGGCGGTCCAGCAAGTTCTACTTTGAAGGCACGGGGTAGCGTCCCGGATTTTCTTGGAGTGGGCTGCACGGATTTGAGCAATTGCTCGGGGTCCTTCACGCGCACGGTGATCTTGCGCCCCGCTTCGAGTCGAACTTCTTGCGCTGTAATTGACTGGCCGGCCGTAATAGTGATGGCCTTGCGCGCGGGGTCCAGCCAAAAGCAAGGATCGACTTGAAGTTTCACGGGATCGACCATCGCACAAAGCACGTATTCACCTGGCGCGAGGGCGGGAATCGTGAAGGTCCGGATGCGCTCGTTTGCACGGATGGGCTGGTCCAGCGCGTAGGCTGTAGCCGAATCACACGGACCAATGTCTCGGTGGATGGCGGACCAATGTCTCGGTGGATGGCTTACCAGAGGCGTCAAGCGCCGTGCCTTGAATACTGGCTGTGGTCTGAGCCAACGACGAAGAGGCGAGAGCGGCGGCTATTATTAATTTGGGCGACATTTACACTATCTCTTGTAATTCAGACTGAATTACTGAGATAGTATTCTACCGAGGGGGGGAGTCAAGTGAATTGTTTGTTACCGCTAAAACAAAAGGCCGCCCCCGTTAAGGGACGGCCTTCGCGCGTAACCAACAATCGAAAGTAAGAGACTACTTAGTAGTCCATGCCGCCGCCGGGGCCGCCGTGGCCACCGTGGTCGCCACCGCCGCCGCCGGCCGACTTCTTCTCGGGGATCTCGCAGATCATGGCTTCGGTCGTCAGCATCAAAGCTGCGATCGAGCTTGCATTCTGCAGGGCCGAGCGAGTTACTTTGGCCGGATCGATCACGCCCGCCGCAACCAGATCTTCATACACGCCCGTAGCCGCGTTGAAGCCGTAGTTGTCTTTGTTCGAGCGAATCTTTTCGGTGACGATCGCGCCTTCAAATCCGGCATTGCCGGCGATCTGACGCGTGGGCTCTTCGCAGGCGCGGCGAATGATATCGACGCCGATATGCTCGTCGCCGGGCAGCTTGAGGTCATTGAGAACCAGCGAAGCGCGGAGCAATGCCACGCCGCCGCCAGCCACGATGCCTTCTTCGACGGCCGCGCGAGTGGCGTGCAATGCATCCTCGACACGGGCCTTCTTTTCCTTCATTTCGGTCTCGGTCGCGGCGCCAACCTTGATGATCGCCACGCCGCCGGCCAGCTTGGCCAACCGCTCCTGCAACTTCTCGCGATCGTAGTCCGAAGTGGTTTCTTCGATCTGCGCGCGGAGCTGCTTGATGCGGCCTTCGATGTCCTTCGGCTTACCGGCGCCGTCGACGATCGTCGTGTTGTCCTTGTCGATCGTGACGCGCTTGGCGCGGCCGAGATCTTCCAGGCGAACGCCTTCGAGCTTGATGCCGGTTTCTTCCATGATCGACTTGCCGCCGGTGAGGGTGGCAATATCGTCCATCATGGCCTTGCGGCGATCGCCGAAGCCAGGAGCCTTGACGGCGCAGGCGTTCAACGTGCCACGGAGCTTATTGACGACGAGAGTGGCGAGCGCTTCGCCTTCCACTTCCTCGGCGATGATGAGCAAGGGCTTGCCGGCGCGGGCGATCTGCTCGAGCAACGGCAGAAGATCCTTCATGTTGCTGATCTTCTTTTCGTGGATCAGGATGTAGGGATCTTCGAGCACGGCTTCCATGCGATCGGGATCGCTGATGAAGTAGGGCGAGAGATAGCCGCGGTCGAACTGCATACCGTCGACGGTCTGGAGTTCGGTGACCATGGTCTTCGACTCTTCCACCGTGATGACGCCGTCCTTGCCGACCTTCTTCATCGCTTCGGCGATGATGTTGCCGATCGTGGAATCGCCGTTGGCCGAGATGGTGCCAACCTGCGCGATCATGTCGCCAGACACGGGCTTGGCGGCGGCGAGCACCTGCTCGACAACCTTGGCCACGCTCTGCTCGATCCCGCGCTTGAGAGCCATCGGGTTCGCGCCGGCGGCAACCGACTTCACGCCTTCGCGGAAGATGCACTGGGCGAGGATGGTGGCGGTTGTGGTGCCGTCACCGGCGATGTCGGACGTCTTCGACGCGACTTCGCGAACCATCTGCGCGCCCATGTTTTCCAGCGGATTGGCGAGTTCGATTTCCTTGGCGACGGTGACGCCGTCCTTGGTGATCGTCGGGCCGCCGAACTTTTTCTCGAGAACGACGTTGCGTCCCTTGGGGCCGAGCGTCACTTTGACCGCGTCGGCAAGCTGATTTACTCCGCGCAGGATGGCCTGGCGGGAATTTTCGCTATAAACAATCTGTTTTGCGGGCATTTCCTATAACTCCTGGGTAACCTATTTGTCGATGACCGCGAGCACTTCGTCTTCACGAAGGATGAGATACTCGACGCCACCCTCCTTGAATTCGTTGCCCGAATACTTGCCGAAAAGGATCGTGTCGCCGGCTTTGACGTCGAGCGGAATGATTTTTCCGTCTTCGTTTTTCTTGCCGTTGCCAGCCGCAACAACTTCACCTTTTTGGGGCTTTTCCTTGGCGGAATCGGGGATGATGATACCGCCGGTGGACTTGTCTTCTTCTTCAAGCCGCTTCACGACGAGCCGGTCGTGGAGCGGGCGCAGTTTAAGCGCCATAGTGGGGAACCTCCTAAGGAACAACAGATGCGATGAACGTTTGAGTGCGCCATTCCGGGTCGAGCCCGGTGCGCTGCTCTACACTCTTTTTAGCACACTAGAAGGCAGAGTGCCAGAGAAACATACCCATGTCATTGATTTTAAACCAAATACACTTTTGGAACCGAATTGAAATCGGGTGGGTATATACTTGTGCAGCGGTATCGTTCATTCTTGAGTGAAAGTAGGAGATCTCTCATGTTCGACAAGTTAGTGGATGCGGCGAAGGCGGTTGCGGACAAGGTTGGCGATGTGGCCGGGGACGCGCTGGAAAAAGCCAAAGATTTGGCCGGGGATGCCGGCGAAGCGATCGGCGACAAGGCCGGCGATGTTTTTCAGAAGGCGAAAGAGTTGGGCGGCGATGCAGCCGGCGCCGTTAGCGGTACGGCGAGCGATTTGTTGAAGAAAGTGAAAGACTGAGGGACTGAAAACGATGAGCCCGTTCCGCACTTCGCGATTGTTTTCGGTTTTGGTTTTTGCGTGGGCCGCCGCCGCAGAGGGTGCAGGTATCCAGGCTTTCACTGGAGCCCGCATCCTGGACGGCACTGGCAAAGCCTCAATTGAACGAGGAACGATCGTGGTGCGGGATGGGCGCATTGAGGAAGTGGGGCCGGTCAGGCGAGTACGCATCCCAAAAGGCGCGGAGCGAATCGATCTGGCCAGCAAAACGATCGTGCCTGGGCTGGTCAACACGCACGGGCACGTTGGTGAAGCGCAGGGGCTGCGGAGCGGGGCGGAATTCTATACGAGTGAGAATTTGCTGCGGCAACTCCGGCTCTATGCACGCTACGGCGTGACCACGGTGTTCAGTCTGGGCGGCGACCGTGACCTGGGCTTTCAACTCCGCGATGCGCAAGACGCCGCCGCTGCGACGATTGACCGGGCGCGCATCTTTGTCGCCGGAGCGGTGATCAATGGCAAGACACCGGAAGAAGCGCGGACGATGGTTGACCAGGTGGCGGCCATGAAACCCACGCTCATCAAGATTCGCTATGACGACAACTTAGGCGCGACGGTCAAGATGACGCCAGAGATTGCGCAGGCAGTGATCGAGCGGACGCACTATCACAAGCTCCCTTTGGCGGCCCACTTATTCTATCTGGAAGACGCACGGTACTTACTTGAAACGGGCGCGGACTATATCGCTCACAGCATTCGCGACAAAGAAGTGGATGACGGGCTGATTGCGCTGTTGAAGAAACGCGACGTCTGCGTGTGCCCAACTTTGACGCGTGAGGTTTCGACGTTTGTGTATGAGTTTCGTCCGGCTTTTTTCGACGATCCGTTTTTCGTCAGGGACGCGGATCGACAGGCGCTCGATGAACTGCTCGATCCCAAGCGGCAGGAGGCGATGCGGCGGAGTGCATCGGCGCAACGCTATAAGGCTGCGCTGGAGATCGCAAGCCGTAATCTAAAGAAGCTTTCGGACGCTGGCGTGCGGATCGCCTTTGGCACCGATTCCGGCCCTCCGGGCCGGTTTCAAGGCTACTTTGAGCACATGGAAATGGACATGATGGCCAAGGCTGGAATGACAGCGGGCCAGATTCTCAAGTCGGCGACGGGCGACGCCGCGCGGTGCATGAATGTGGCGGGGAAGCTAGGGACGATTGAGAAGGGCGCCTGGGCCGATCTGCTGGTGCTGGACAAGAATCCAGAAACCGACATTGCGAATATGCGCGCTATCCACTCAGTTTGGATCGCCGGGAACCGGATTCACCGCTAAGTTACCGATCTTCGAAGTAACCCGTCCAACTCCCCACGCAGGCGTCGTTGAAACCGAAACTTGAAGACCGCTGAAACGTCGCCACTGGCTGGGCGCCGGAGCGAGCGGGAACTTGGATGCGTTCGGCGGAGATCTACACTCCGATGAATTCGGAATCCGCGGACCTCATCGGCAGATAGTGATGAATGGTGGACTCCCCGGAGGAACGCACGGTCCAGAAGTTCATCCGCGCGCCCGAAGATAGGTTGCAGGTGGCAGAGACTTGCCGTAAGGTCAACAGCTTGCCCGGCGGAACACGGAGCGGGACCTGGTTGGCTCCCTCTTCAATAAGAAACTCAGCGGCCGCTTCAAAACGCGAGCCAAATCGCGTCAACGCGATCTTGCCTTCCACTAACTGGCGCTCGGCGGCTAGTCAGGCTAGTCAGGCTAGTCTGCCGGTGAAACCCACCACACCGGTGACCGCCGCGAGCGATCCGGACGACAACATCTTCCTGGAATGCGCCGAGGCTGCTGAGGCCAACTACGTGATCACGGACAATACGAAGGACTTCCCCGACGTCTGGGCTTTGGCGAGAATCGTGACGGTGCGGCAGTTCTTTGAAGTCATCGCCGAAGCGCCTCCGTCGGCGAAAGGAGAGTAGCTGGAAGTCGTAGAAGCCAGGCAGGTTGGGCGGGCTGGGCGGGGAAGTGTCCTCGGACAATGATACCGCACGGTTGTGCCAGCCCCTATTTTTTCCCCTATGATGATGCTTCTTGTGAAAACCGCCTGACCCGCCGAGTCCTGACTCGACCGCGTATCAAGAGCGAGGAGACAAACTACCAGACTGTACCAGCAATGCGCTATTGCAATGCATGATGAGGGCCGTCCCTTCGCGGAACTGAAGAAGACGGGCCGGGCGGATCTGGCGGGCACTTTTGGCGAGCACCCCGCGCGTCAACTAGGGGTCACTCCTCCAATGGTCAAAAATTGCACGCTAAGGAACCAGGCCCGGTTTGCTGACCCTGAGCGGGCGCAGCTTGCTGTTTCGGAGCCCAGCATCCTTTCTCCAGTGGTAGTCGCCGGTCAGGTTGATGTGTTCCCACTTGAGCGGTGAGAGATGGGCGAGCGTCTCGTCGGACACTGCCTGCCCGGTCTCCCGGATCGCGGCGACCGCGCGCTCGAGGTAGACCGTGTTCCAAAGCACGATGGCGGCAACCACGAGATTCAGCCCGCTGGCGCGGATGCCGTTGATTCTCGTGCGTGCGGTCCCGCAATTCGCCCAGCCAGTTGAAGAAGACGGCCCTGGCCAGCGCGTTCTTCGCCTCGCCCTTAAGAGCCCGGCATGGATGCGCCGCCGTAGTTCGACGCTGCTGATGTATTGAAGCAGGAAAAGCGTCCGCTCAATCTTGCCGAGTTCCCGCAGCGCCACGGCCAGACCGTTCTGCCGTGGGTATGCGGCAAGCTTGCGCAGCATCAGCGATGCAGTGACCGAGCCGTGCTTGATCGATGGGGCGAGGCGGAGAATCTCGTCCCAGTGGCCAGTGATCTGTTTTTTGTTCACGACGCCACCGATGAGCGGGGCGAGCGTCGCATAGCTGGACGGTTTTTCCATGGAATAAAGCCGCGTGTCGCCAAGGTTGCGGATGCGCGGGGCAAACCGGAACCCGAGCAACGCCGGTTTTGCAGCAGTTCTTCAAGGCGGGCGCGTGTCATCGAACGCCGCGAGCAGGTCGATATCCGATCAGGGCTTGCTGTCGCCACGCGCGGTGGACCCGAGCAGCTTCGGCGCTCGGCAAGAATGACCCATCTGTGCTCAGTTAGAGTGACCCACGGAGTTGTGAAAAGCTGAACATCGCGCCAACGGAGTAACTCGCCTACCCAATGCCCGGCGGAATACACCGCGCCGTCTTCGCGCCGGTGTCCATAGTTGCTCGACGGGCTCCGTGGGCAGCGAACGGGGTGGTCACCGGGCGGACGCATAATTCTGAAATACGGCAGTTCAGTCGCCCCTTGCGCCGGCTATCCCATGTTCCCGCGCTCGCGGCGTTCCAGCCCCGGGATTATTGAGTGAATCCTCCTGGACCCGGGTCACCTTCAGAACGCGAGTTTCAGTCCGAACTGAATGATCCTGGCGTCTCTGGCGCTCAGCACGCGCCCAAAGTTGGCATTTCCCAACAACTTATTTGGAGGATTGAAGTTGGGATGGTTGAAGGCATTGAAGAATTCCGAGCGGAACTGGAGCTTCGCCCTCTCGGCGAACGTGAAATTTTTGCGAAGCGAGAGGTCAATCCCGATCGTGCCGGGTCCTTCGATTACCGACCGCCCGGCCGTTCCATATCGCATGGGAGTCTGCAGGGCGAGGCATTCGGTCCTGAAGAACTTCTCGATCTTCTGCTCACCCCGTGCCAGGTTGGGATTGCAGACGAGATCGGGCCGCAGCGCCTGGTTGGTCCCCATGGAACCTACATCCCCGGTGTGCTGTGGGGTCATCGGAAGCCCCGATTGCAACTGGACGATACCATCGGTAGCCCAGCCGCCGAGGAGGTGCTTCAGCGCTCCACGGCTATTTTTCCCGAACGGCAATTCGTACACCGACGCCACGGTGAGACGACGCCGGTGGTCCAGATCCGCCAGCCCTTTTTCCGCCGTGCGGTTCAGGACATCTTGCGCGCCGGCGGCCGAAAGCCCTTGGCCTCCACCCCGGAAGCCCGGGTTATCGGATATGGCCTTCGAGTAGGTAAACGTGGAGATGAACGTCAGGCCCTGACTGAAACGCTTCTCAACCCGAAGCGTTCCTCCGTGGTAGTTCGAAAAGGCGGTAGATTGTGTTTCGAAGACGTTCGCCAGCGGGATGATCACACCCTTTTCGATCGTCACCGGCACCAGACGCCGCAGTTGATTGCGCGAGTCACCGATGTCGTTACGGATGTTGGGATTGTTGGTGAGATCGGGAATCACTGCCGACGGCCCTAATGGCTCGGCGAGGTTCAGCGCAATCTGCCTGTTCAGGCGTGTGCCTTTCGTGCCGGCATAGGCAACTTCCACAACCAATCGCCCGGGCAACTGGCGCTGGATCCCGAAGTTCCACGACTGTATGTAGGCGTTCTTGAAGTTAGGGTTAAAGTTATTCGGACCGGGCGCGAACTGCGCCACCGATCCCGGACCGCCGTTGCCCAGGCCCGGCCTGCTGATTCGAAAGCCGATCAGCGCATTTGGAATCGGCAAACCGTTCTGACCCAGCGAGACATTCTCCTGGTCTTCTATGACCTGGGGGTAATTGATCAGCGTGTCGCCATTTACAGACACGGGCGGGGTGTCGTAGAAAATTCCGTAACCGCTCCGGATGACCGACTTGGTGCTGCCACGCGGCTGCCAGGCGAAGCCGAACCGCGGCCCAAAGTTCTTCTTGTCGGTGGGAGCGATGGATCGCGGGAGGTCCACGCCTGCAAGTTTGTAAGACGCCTGGTAAGGGCTGTTAGCCGGCAGACTCAGATAATTCGGCCCACAGACGGAGTAACTGGGACACGCCTCCCGTTGATCCCAGGTGGAAAGCGCGTTACGTGAGTCGTGGGGCGGGGTGTAGTACATGTAACGAATGCCAATGTTGATAGTCAGGCTGGGCGAGACCTTAATGTCGTCCTGGAAGAAGACGCCCCACTCGCGCAGTAAATAACTCAACTTGAAGTCGCCGACCAACCGGGTCTTCTGCGTCGCCAGGCCTTGCAGGAAAGACGCTATCGAATGGCCAGTGTTGGCGACGCCTTCCACGCCGGTCCATTGGATGTTGGCGTAGTTGAAGGCGCCGCGGGTCCCCCCGTCACCTCCCAGAGGGCCGGCCGAGTTCATGCGCACCCGGCGCAATTCGCCGCCCACCTTCATGAAATGTTTTCCCTTGCTGAAGGAAACCATGCCGACGGGTTGGCTCGTGTAGTTACGGTATTTGAACGGACCGGCGCCATTGCCCAAAGAGGCGAAGCCGGCGATGTCGATCCCCGGCGAACCAAGCACACCGTTTTCTCTGACGAAATCCATGCCAGGGATCTGCAGAATACCCAGCCAGTCCTTGCCCGCCAGTCCGTCCTCGGACCCGCTGCTCTGGAACCATCCCTGGTGGCCGAACCGGAACTCGCCGATCACTTTCGGGGTGAATACTTTGGTGTAAGAAATCGTCGTGTTCAGATTTCGGAGATTATCAGCGGACCCGAATCCGGGGAAAGTGCGTGGGCTATAGTCGCGCGCATCCTGATAGGTGAAGCGGCCGAAGATCGTGTCACTGTCGGAAAACTGGTGATCGATTCGCCCGCTGACCTGTTCATTGTCGGTCTTGGCAGACCGGCTGTCGAGCCAGTTCTGGATCACATCGCCGCTCGCATTCACTTGCCCCTGAGCGTTCGGCAGAGGCAGAAATTCGTTGTTGGCGACGATCCTCGCCGCCACGGGATCGAAGTGGCTCCTCGGAATCTGGTTGTTGACATACGGCTCCCGCACAAAGCGCAGCCGGCCGGTGGAATCCGTCACCTGCCTCGAAGTTCGAGGATCGAAGAGTTGACCTCGCCGCCACGTCCGCCCCAACGCGTCGGCGCCGGCGGTGGCCGGCAGCAGGGTGGCGCTGAAATCGCCGTTACGCTGGGCCACGGTCGGCACCTGGGTGACGGTCGCGCCGCCGCGCCGCTGCCGGAATCCCTCCAGGTTGGTGAAGAAGAAAGTTCGGGAACGGATCGGCCCGCCGAGGTTCCCGCCGAACTGGTTCTGGTTGTACTGCGGTGCGCAGGCCTTTCGCGTGGCGATATTGGAATCGCTGGGATTGCACGGGAAAGACCGCGAGTTGATGTCGAAGAGATTGCGCGCCTGGAAATTATCGTTCCGGAGGAATTCCCACAGCGTGCCGTGAAACTCCTTGGCGCCCGACTTGGTCACGATATTCACTTGCGCGCCGGCGCCCTTCCCGAACTCGGCCGAGTAGTTGTTGGTTTGGATCTTGAACTCCTGCAGTGCGTCGATACTCGGGCGCACGCTGATTCGGTTGTTGAGGGGGTCGGAGTTGGACGTGCCGTCGATCTGGAAAGCGTTTTGGTCGGCCCTCAGTCCGTTCGCCGAAAAGCCGTCGGCGCCGGCTCCTCCTCCCTCCGTGCCTGTGGAAACGCCAGGCACCAACAGTGCGAGTTGAGCGAAGTTCCGCCCGTTCAGCGGCAACGCCACGATCTTCTGCATGTCCACAACCGCGCCTAACGTGGCGCTCTGACTTTCTATCTGTGGAGCCTCGCCAGTAACGGCTACCGTCTCGGTGACTTGTCCCACTTCCAGCGCCACGTTAATCCGGGCATTCTGGTCCACCTGCACCGTGATGTTACTCAGTTCGGCTCGCCGGAAGCCCTGCGACTCCACGCTCAAGAGATAAGAACCGGGGGTTAACCCTGGTAGATTGTATTGGCCCTGGTCGCTGGAAACCGTTTGGCGCCGGAAACCGGTAGCGTTGTTCACGGCGGTCACGTTGGCGCCGACAACAACCGCGCCTGTCGAGTCCGTCACACTTCCTGAAATGGTGGCGGTACCCATCTGTGCCGACAGCGAACCTGCCAGGTTCAAGAGTAAGAAACCAAGGCTTAGTGAAATCACCCAAAGACGGTTCATTAGACCCCTTTCTGATTTCCACGTTCACGCGGAAAGCTACCACCATCCGCCGAGTTGGACTCTGGACCCGGTGACCAGCGCCGTCGTATGCAGGGCGTAGCGCGGATAATCATATCACGGCAAGTGAATCGATTTCCCGCCTAAGTTGGAATTCGCCCACGGCAGCCGAGAGCGGAATCCTGACACTGTTGCCCGCCAGTATCAACCGGGCCAGGCAATTGGTGAACCGGTCCGATATAATGTAGGCGGCTCGATATGCACTTGAAGTCCATCGTTTTTCTTGTCGCACCTCTTCCTCTACTGGCGCAAACCAGTCACGAATTCTTCGAGACCCGGATTCGGCCGCTCCTGGCGCAAAAATGCTACGCCTGCCACACGGCATCCAAGCTGGGCGATCTCCGCCTCGACTCGCGGGAGGCCATGTTGAAGGGCGGAAAGTCGGGGCCGGCGGTGGTGCCCGGCCAAGCCGCCACAAGTCTGCTCGTCCGCGCGGTGCTGCAAGCCGACGACAAGCTCAAGATGCCGATGGCGGGCGACCGGCTTTCGGCGCGCGAGGTAGCCGACCTTCGTCAGTGGATCGACGCGGGCGCAGCATGGCCGGCCGGAGAGGCGAGCAAATCAAAGACGGCCAAAGCGGGATTCTCCATCACTCCGGAGCAGCGCGACTTCTGGTCGTTCCGGCCTCTGAAAAAGGCCGCGCCGCCTCAGGTGAAGCAGGGCGATTGGGTCAAGTCGCCAGTCGATCGCTTTGTGCTGGCCAAGCTGGAAGAGAAACACTTGCAGCCCGCGCCAATCGCCGACAAGCGCGTGCTCCTGCGCCGCGCCTACTACGACCTCACCGGACTTCCCCCCACGCCGGAACAGGTGGAGACTTTCGCGGCCGACCAATCGCCGGACGCCTTCGCCAAAGTGGTCGATCGCCTGCTCGAGTCAAAACACTACGGCGAGCGTTGGGGCCGCCACTGGCTTGACGTAGCGCGTTATGCCGACGGCGGCGGCAAGGACAGGCGCCCGGTCTTTCTCGGCTACGGAATGTCACGCGATGGTTACGTGAACACGTGGCGGTATCGCGACTGGGTGATCGACGCATTCAATCGCGACCTGCCCTACGACCAGTTCGTAAGAGCCCAGATCGCCGCCGACCTGATGCCGGAGAAGGACCGCGAGTCGATGCTCCCGGCGTTGGGCTTCTTTGGCTTGGGACCGTGGTTCACCGGCGACGACGTCATCTTCGTCGAGGCGCGCGCCAACGAGCGCGACGACAAGATCGACGCGCTGACGAAGGGCTTCCTCGGCCTCACGGTGACGTGCGCCCGCTGCCACGATCACAAGTACGACCCCATTTCGCAAAAAGACTACTACGCCCTCGGCGGCGTATTCTGGAGTTCCGGCTATCACGAATACGGTCTTGCGCCCGCAGCCAAAGTGGAGGCCTACAAGAAGCATTGGAAGAGCATCAAGGATCAACAGGCGGCGATCGAAGCGTACGTGACTGGCAGCGCGATGTCCGTCGCCGAGATGCTGGCCGGGCAAACCGTGTCCTATATGATGGCCGCGCGCAAGGCGCTTGTCGCCACGCCGCGCCTCGATCTGAAGAAGGTTGCCCAGGAAGAGAAACTCGACGCGTTGACTCTGGAGCGATGGGCAAAATATCTGGCCGAGCCGGAGAAAAGGCAGCATCCTTATCTTGCATCGTGGGACGCCGCAATGAAGGGTGGCAGCGACGAAGAGGCTCGTCGGCTCGCCGGGAAGTTCCAGGAACTGGTGTTCTCGGTAATCGCCGCCAAGCAGCAAGTACTCGCCGACAACGAACAGCGCGTGAAGACCTACCTGCCCGATCCCAACGAAGCCACCGTCGAGTTGCCCGGAGACCTGCGCCAGTTCGAGTTCTTTCAGTACAAACAACTCCTGGTGCAGAAGGTAATGGAGACCCACAAGCATTACGTCTGGCTCGACGTGGTGCAGGGCGAGGCTTCGCCGGACTATCCCAAGCGCGACGCGATTTTCGAAAACCCCGGCAAGCAGTTGCTGCGTTTTCTGTCGGCCCAGCAGAAGGGCCAACTCGACAAGATGCAGGCCGATCTGGCCGCGCTCGAAAAGACTTGGCCGCCGGAGTACCCCTACTTGATGGGCTTGGCCGACAACGCGAAACCGGCGAACGTGAAGCTGGCGCTTCGCGGGAACGTTCACTCGCCCGGCGACGAAGTGCCGCGAGGGCTTCCCGCGATCCTGGCTGGAAACGATGCCGAGCCCAAGGCGTTCGCGCAGGGCAGCGGCCGCCTGGAACTGGCCGAGGCCATCGTGAATCATCCTCTCACCGCGCGCGTCATCGCCAACCGGATCTGGCTGCACCATTTCGGCCGTGGCATCGTAGCCTCGCCGAGCAACTTTGGCTTGATGGGCGAACGGCCTTCGCATCCCGAACTGCTCGACTACCTGGCTTCGCGGCTGGTGGAGAATGGCTGGTCCATCAAATCGCTCCATCGCGAGATCATGTCGTCGACCGCCTATCAACTGAGTTCGCAGCCGATCGCCGCCAACCAGGCCGCCGATCCCGGCAACGTCTATCTGTGGCGCGCCCACTTCCGGCGCCTCGAGGCCGAAGCGATTCGCGACTCGATGCTGTTCGTGTCGGGCGCGCTCGACGAGCGCGTGGGCGGGCCGCCGCAGGAACTCAACGGCGCCGGCAACAAGAAGCGGACGGTGTACGCACGGATCCGGCGAACGGGCGGCGAGGGCATCCTCGGGCTTTTTGATTTCCCCGACCCCACGCTGAGCGGCGACCAGCGCAGCACCACCAACGTGCCGCTTCAAGGCCTGTTTTTCCTGAACAGCGACATGGTTTGGCGCGAATCCGGGCGGTTGGCCGACCGGCTCAAGACAGACGCTGCGGACGATACGGTGAGAATCCAGCGCGCCTACCGGCTGCTGTATGGCCGCGCGGCGAGCGAAACGGAGATCGAGCGCGGTATCGCGTTTCTCCGTTCCGAAGGCGCGGACTGGCAGCAGTACACCCAAGTGCTGCTCAGCTCCGGCGAGTTTCTGTATCTGAATTAAGCGAGGCAATCACAATCATGCGAAAACTCACCCGCCGCGACGCACTTCGCCAAGCCGGCACCGGCTTCGGCATGACGGGATTGGCCGCTATACTGGGAGCCGCGCCTGCGCCGGAGGGCAATCCGTGGACGCCCCGCCAGCCGCATTTCGCGCCCAAAGCCAAGCATGTGATTTTTCTGTTTCTGAACGGCGGCCTGTCGCAGATCGACTCGTTCGACTACAAACCCAAGCTCAACGAGTATCATGGCAAACCCCTGCCGTACGAGATGCCCCGCACCGAATTCGCGGTGGGCAATCTCATGCGCTCGCCGTTTTCGTTCAAGCAATACGGACAAAACGGCACGTGGGTGAGCGAGCTGTTTCCGCACACGGCGGCCATCGTCGACAAGCTCTGTATCATTCGCTCGATGCAGTCCGACATCCCCAATCACGGCCCGGGCATGATGATGATGAACACCGGCAACAGCCGCGCCGGGCGCCCGTCGATGGGCTCATGGGTTACCTACGGTCTGGGCACGCTGAATCAGAATCTCCCCGGTTATGTCGTCCTCGGCCCTGGCGCATCGGGTGACGGGGGCAACAGCCGCTGGAGTTCCGCATTTTTGCCCGCGGTCTATCAAGGAACGTTCGTTTCCGATACGGTGGCCGACCCGCAAAAGCAGATCGCTTATCTGGCCAACGACAAGGTCGGCCGCGCACAACAGCGCCGCCAGCTTGACTTGCTCAACAGCCTGAACCGCGATTATGTGGATCGCACCCAGTCGCCGCCCGAACTAGAAGCCACCATACAATCCATGGAGACGGCGTTTCGCATGCAGACCGAAGCGCCGGACGTCTTCGACACACGCAAGGAATCGGAAGCCACCATCGCCCGGTACGGTGAAGGCGAGTTTGCGCGCGGCTGCCTGATGGCGCGTCGCCTGGTGGAGCGCGGCGTCCGGATGGTGCAAGTCTACTACGGCAATTCCAACGACTGGGATCAGCACGCCGACATCATGGGCCACAAAGTGCATGCGGGCAAGTCCGACAAAGCGATTGCCGCCTTGATCGGCGATCTGGAAGAGCGCGGGTTACTCGACGAAACACTCGTGCTCATCGGCAGCGAATTCGGCCGCACCCCGGTGGTGAATCTGGGCGGGTTCCGGTCTGTTCACAACGGGCGCGACCACAACGTCCACGGCTTCACGTATCTCCTGGCCGGTGGCGGCGTCAAGCGGGGATACATTCACGGCTCCACCGATGACTTCGGGTTCAAGGCGGTTGAGAAACTCGTACACGTTCACGACCTGCACGCCACCGCCCTGCACTTGCTCGGGCTCGATCACGAGCGGCTAACCTATCGCTACAGCGGCCGCGATTTCCGGCTGACCGACGTCGAAGGCCACTTGGTGAAAGATATCATCGCGTAGTTTGTTTTAACAGCCCACAAAGCGGCACGCCCCGAGCATTGGCCACGCGCACCAGTGTGCGAAAGCGCAGGTTGCGCCGCGCTCCCTGGCCCCGGGTGTGCGGGCGCCGGAACGGTCCGAAGACTTGTCCGGCATCCTTTTGGTTTACTTTGCCAAGAAGGCGGAACTTGAGAAATTCGATGCTTTGGGCAAACAGGTCGGGCGTGAGAGCGGGTGTCGGCCCCCAAGAATAGATGATTTCGAAATCGTGCATGAGGTCCTCAAGGCAATGAAGTTGGGCGCTCACGATCCAGATGTCACTAACCATATGATCAGGGAGGCCTAGCGTGCAGTGTTGTGTGATGAATAATGAGTCACGATATCTTCCGGTACGGGACAAGGCTACCGTGTCGCGCGAGATCCTTTCAACTCTCATTGGTCAAAAATTAATTGGCGCTTGTATTGTTCCTGACACGTATTCGCAGTTCTACTTCGGGAGGTCGTCTGCGGAATTGAGCAGGGAAGAGGGCCGGACGGTAGACTCGCTTGGGGTCCAGTGTCCCTGGCGTTTCTATAGAAAGGAAGTGATTTTGTTCGGCTCCGAGGACGGCAGCTTGACAAAAGAGAATCCCACTGATCAAACCAGTGTTTCGATGGAGTCCGCTATTGGGGACGAGGGCCTCACTGTCCTGTCAATCACAACTGATGGGCTGGGGGGGCTTCTGCTAACACTGTCTGGCGACTATTTCTTGAAGGCCTTCCCCACTAGTGATATTGGCTTCTCGTGGCTCTTCAGCAGCACCAATTCCCCGTGCTTAGTCTTAATGAACGGACTTCTAAATAGAGCCGACCCTTCGAGCCGCGCTGATGGCCATGTCGATCAGATACTTCGACGGCTTCGATTCCGACCATTACCGGAAGGGCAACGGTAGAGTTTGCCGTAGGCTTAGTGCCCCGGACAATTGTTATATTGTACCGAGCAAAACCGAGCAATAACTCAAGGACGCTATCATTATCAGGGTCGTGTACCAGAAAGAGCCGGATATTATCGCTTTCCTTGAGGCTGCGCTCAAGAGTGGAGTTTGGCCATCTGTGATTCAGACACTGGGGAAGCCTCGACGCGCCATCGGCCCACGCCGGAGTGTATCATTGACAGCAAGCGGCGGCGGCTAGAGTGCGTTTGCCCCGTCCGTGGGGGGTGGCAGGGCGCGTCAATGTTCGCGGCCACGCAGAATAGCGGCCATGGTGCGCGGATTGCGTTTGCCGTGGAGGACTGCCACCACCCAGAGCGGCTTTTCATCTGGCGCGTAGGCAATCAGGTAATCACGGACGACGATGAACGCAGCGGGCGGCGGGTGAGGTCGGGGCGGCGGTGACCCGCATGCGAAAACAGTACCAGTTTGCGAATGCCTTCGAGAATATCTTCGCGGACGCGCCGCGCGGCTTGTGGGCTGTCCTTGGCGATGTATTCCCAAATACCGGTGATGTCCCGCGCCGCTTCGGGATGAAGACGAAACCCCGTCATCAGGAAACGCGGGCGTTCAGGAGCGCTTCTTCCCGCTGGCGCAGGCTCTCAAAAAAGGCCTCGCCGTCGATGGGTTCAACGCGTCCGCTTTTGATGTCGTCGTAGCGGCTATCGAGCATCGCGCGCGTTTCGGCCAGCTCGTCCGCATAGCCGGTCAAAGCTTCTTCCAGCAAAGCCTCCGCCGACATGCCGCTCGTGGTGGCGAGTTCGGCCAGCTTCTTTTCGGTTTCCGGTGTGAAACGCACTTCCATACCCATAAGTCTAGCGGTTCAGACGGGCGTCAGCCAGAGGAAAATTGATGGTGTCGCGGCCCGATGCGGTAGATGTTCTTCGAGCATCCACCTTCACGGCTGTGCTGTTGGCGGTGAGCGTGGTGGTTCGCTTCGCGCCGCTTCGTCGCGGTCAGGCATAACGGCAAGCCGGTCGCGGAATTCCGCAATCGCTTTCGGTGTAGCGGCGGGCAAAGGGATCAGGCTCGTGATGGCCCCATTTATGACGTTGCCCTGGATCGGCGCTATCGCGCCGGCTCTCTTGTTTACAGTGTGCGCAGCGATAGCGCGCCGCAGAGGCATGTAAACGCCCCCACTGGGCCAGCCAGGAAACCCGGCGCGTATCGTGATGGCCCATCGGTCCAGCGCAATGCGGACACATCGGAGGCTTGGCGTGCGCTTGCACGGCTACTGCGTCAACCTTGTGTTGCAGCCTCGCCAACATCTCCGGGCGGTATTCCCGTTCGACTTGGCGCTCCAGCAGAAGGAAGCGCGACGGCTGCTCGCTGAGACTCGACCGCACCGGTGGGGGAGCCGGTGGCGGACAAGCCAAACGGGGTGCGGCCATGAGCGCTACTAACGCGGCGGCCCGAGACCGCGCTCATGCCATTCCCCCAAAACAAACTGCATGGATATTGTTTGATCCATACCTTACAATAAACGTTTTTTCGGCGCCCCGCACCCCCCGCCGCCTCGCTCCCCCAAAACGGTTAAG
>JAYUSQ010000167.1:0-16842 GCA_043755595.1 Acidobacteriota bacterium
TCCACACCCATAAATTTGAGGATACGCGCGACCTTTTGGACGAAGTCTTCTGGGCGCGGATCTATGGGGGTATGCACTTCTATCACTCTGTGGAGGATGCGCGCCAATTGGGCGCAACAATCGCTCGCGAGATACTTCGGAGCCACTTTCGCCTGCAGCAGTCTGGGCCTGGAATCTTCAGTAACAAGAATGCGGGCCAGTGAATAGTTGGATGGAGTTGGATGAAAGCATTTCCCGCGGACCGCGCTCGGATGTCCGGCTGGTAGCGATAGCGATCCGCGATCGGGCTCGCCGCCTTTGCGGCGGCGAGCCCGTATTGCTTGCGGAACGAAAGCCGACCAGGCGAGAGCTCTCGTCGAGCCGCCGCAATCCCAGCCATCAGAGGAGGCCGAATGTTCAGATTTAGCTGTTGTATATTCAGTATTCTTCTTCCATCAGTTTACTCGTTTGGAAGTGCCGCAACACATGCCCGTTTCGACCTCGCGACGCCTGCGGGAGGGCCATTTCCAAGCAACAAGTTCGCGACAGCCGAACCCAGTCACATCACTGGGCTCCGGATCAATCTGCCGCTGCCGGACTGCGAAGCACGGCCATCGGATTGTGCGGACTTGCGAGTCGTGAACGAACTCGACGGCTTCAACATTCAGCCGCGATTGTCCATTCCTTTTGACGGTCCCATCGATCCTGAGAGCGCAACCAGCCGCACGGTTTTCCTGATCCAACTGGGGAGCACGGTAACCCCGGCGATGGTCGGAATCAACCAAATCGTTTGGGACCCGCCGACCAAGACGCTATACGCCGAATCCGACGGAATGCTCGATCAGCACACACGTTATGCCCTGATCGTCACCTCCGGCGTGCGGGATGCCAATGGGCAACCGGTGCTGGCTAGTGACGACTTCCGGGTGTTCCGGCAACAGGTCGGTGACCAATACAGAACCCTCGTCGAGGAAGCAATCCAAACGGCCATTCGGGCAGGTATTGCGGAAAACGATATTGTTGCGGCAAGTGTCTTTACGACCCAGACGGTAACAGCGGGATTGGAGAAAATCCGCGCGCAACTCGATTCGTCGTCCGTGGCCGCGGCCGATTTTCTACTTGGCCCGCAAGGATCGCGAACGGTCTTCCGCCTCAACCAGGTCAAGAGCATCACATGGAACCGGCAAACGGGCGACAGTCCGCCGAAGTTTACCACCATACCCGTTGCCGTTTCATCTCTGGACGCAACTGCCCCGCTAGCCGTCGGCCGGATTGCCTTCGGCAAGTACACTTCGCCAGATTATATGTTGCATCCCGGCGAATATATTCCCATAACGGGAACACTAACCGGCGCTCCGCAGGTCCAGGGCAAGAACGAAGTCTACTTCAACCTGTTTCTGCCCTCGGGGCCCAAACCGCAAGGTGGATGGCCGGTGGCGATTATCGGGCACGGCGGCGGAGGCAGCAAAGAAGAGGTGGCATATACCCTTGGCGGCACACTGGCGTCTCAGGGAGTGGCGACAATCGCCATCAGCGCGGTCGGACGGGGTGGCGGACCTCAAGGAACTCTACGTGTCGACCTGACTACAGGAGAGTCTGTGACTTTGAGTTCCGGCGGTCGTGGGTTTGATCAGAACGGTGACGGCGCCATTGATGCTCAGGAAGGCGCGACCGCGTCGCCGCCGCGCGATATTCTGGGGCAGAGCGATGCGCAACGGCAGACGGTCGTCGATTGGATGCAGTTGGTGCGAGTGATAGCCGCCGGCATGGACGCCGACGGCGACGGAATGCCGGACCTGGATGCATCACGGACATATTACTTCGGGACTTCGTTCGGAGGCGGACTCGGGCCCCAACTGTTGGCAATTGAGCCGCGAGTTAGAGTAGGCGTATTCTCTTATCCTGGCGGCGCGGCGGGGAGAATCGACATCATTCGATTGCGGCCGTCCCAGCGCGGCTCTTTCACAGGCGCGGCGCTAGCTGCGCGAACGCCGTCTTTACTCAATTCCGATGGCTTGACCAGCTTGGATGGGGTCCCCGTGCTCCCCCCTTTTTTCAACGAGAACACTCCGCTCCGCAATAAGCCGCCGGTAATCAATAATGTTGTCGGCGCACTGGAAATCCAGGAGGTGTTCGAATACGCCGAATGGGTCTCACAGACAGGCGATGCGGCCGCCTACGCGCCATATTTGCGCAAGCGCCCACTGTCAGGCGTGCCACCCAAGTCAATACTCGTGCAGACCTGCAAGGGTGATCAACTGGGCCCCAATCCTAGGAATTCAGCGATCATCCGCGCCGGCGATCTGGCGGATCGCACCACGTTCTTCCGGAACGACTTGGCCTATCTGGAAGATCCTTCTGTACCAAAGGACCCGCATGCGTTTCTGAACAGATTCGCCTCACCCGGAATTACTGGTGAGATTGCGCGCGGCGGCCAGACCCAGGCAGCAGTATTCCTTGCATCGGATGGCGCAAATATCACCGTCCCTGAACCACGCCGGTTCTTTGAGGTACCGATCATGCTCCCCTTGCCGGAGGATCTGTCGTTCATACCATAGCTTGATATACCAAGGCCGACGACGGCGCCTAGCCGGGTCACGAAGTCGGATGGCCGATGCGCGGGGCCGGCTGTTCCGGTACGATTGAAATTATCTGAAACGGTCGAGTAACGAAGTCACGATAAGCGTGCGGTGAGTGTCGGAGGTGAGAAGTGAAAGCAAACAGTAAGAGAATCAAGCCGTCGATGCGGGCGAGCCTTTTTCTTCCTTTTTTATTGGGACTGTCGGGCCATATCTTGCCAGCTACGGCCCAATCGCCGGGCACGTTCACGCCCACCGGCAACCTGACCACGCCACGCGCGAGCCACAGTGCGACGTTGCTCACCAATGGCAAGGTCTTGGTGGCCGGCGGCTCCAGCGGCCGGTCTGGCGGCCGGACTGTATGGGCCAGTGCTGAGCTGTACGATCCCGCCACCGGAACCTTCGCCGCGACCGGCAACATGACCACGGCCCGCGCCTATCACACGGCAACTCTGCTTCCCAACGGCAATGTCTTGGTCGCCGGTGGCGCCTCGATCGTTGAAGATGACAATGCCAGATCTCCGTTGACCAGGGCGGAGCTTTACGATCCTTCCACAGGGACGTTCATCACAACGGGGTACATGACCACGGCCCGAGGTGGGCATACGGCGACCCTGCTCAATAATGGCAAGGTCTTGATCGCCGGTGGCACCGAAGGTATCTCCGCCTTAGCCAGCGCGGAGCTGTACGATCCCGCCATCGGAACCTTCACCCCTACGAGCAGCAGAATGACCACGTCCCGGTTTCAATACACCGCCGTCCTGCTCAGCAACGGCAAGGTGCTAATCCCCGGTGGCTACTACGCGGACAACACCGAACTCTATGACCCTGACAACGACACGTTCAGCTTTACCGGTGGGACGACAAAACCACATTTGCGTGCGATTACCGCGAGCTTGCTCACCAACGGCAAGGTCTTGGTTACCTTGGAGGACAATTGCGATCCCGGCCCGCTCGCGGAAGTGTATAACCCCTCCGAAGAAACATTCACGGCTACCGGGAACATGACCGGGTCTCGTGTACCCACGGCAACCGTGCTCCCCGATGGAACAGTGTTAGTCGCTGGCAGTAACTTTGCCGAACTCGGCGGCAGCGCCGACCTGTATGATCCCGTCTCGGGCACGTTCAGCACTACGAGTGACATGGTCATGCGGCGGAGAGTGTTGCACACGGCGACCCTGCTCCCCGATGGCACGGTCCTGATGAGCGGCGGTTGGTTCTCTGGCGGCGACTCTGTTGCCACCGCCGAAATCTACCATCCTGCTGTGTTGGTTCCCTCCCCGGTGTTGTTCTCTCTATCGGGCGATGGGCGAGGACCGGGCGCGATCCTTCACGCGGGGACATCGCGGCTGGTTTCGTCCAGCGACCCTGCCGTGACTGGCGAGGCCCTGGAAATCTATGGCGCCGGCCTGGTTGACGGAAGTGTGATTCCTCCGCAAGTGGTGATTGGCGGGCGAATGGCGGAGGTTCTGTTTTTTGGCAAGGCTCCGGGATTCGCGGGCCTTAACCAGGTGAATGTCCGGGTGCCAAGCGGTGTTGCGCCAGGCTCGGCTGTTCCCGTGCGGTTAAATTATCTGAAGCGGTCGAGTAACGAAGTCACGATAAGCGTGCAGTGAGTGTCGGAGGTTAGAAATGAAAGCAAACCGCACGAGAATCAAGCCGTCGATGCGGTCGAGCCTTTTTCTTCCGCTTCTATTGGGCCTGTCGGGTCATATCCTGCCGGCCACGGCCCAATCCCTGGGCACGTTCACCGCTACTGGAAACATGACCAGGCCACGCGCGAACCACAGTGCCACGTTACTCACCAATGGCAAGGTCTTGATCGCGGGAGTCGTGTCATACGTTTTCCCTCCGAGCCCCCAAGCCAGCGCCGAGCTCTATGACCCTTCAACCGGCACGTTCACCGCGACCGGCAACATGGTAATACCGCGTCGAATGCATACCGCAACGTTGCTCGCGGACGGCAGGGTTTTGATCGTCGGCGGATTTGTGGGGCTTGGCGAATTATTCACTGCCAGTGCCGAGCTTTACGATCCTTCCGCCGGGACATTTGTTCCTGCGGGCGAAGTGAGTCGAACATCACGACAAGCTTGGCACTCCGCTACCTTGCTCCGCGATGGCAAGGTTTTAATTGCCGGGATCGGTTCCAACGCTAGACTCTATGACCCAGTGACCGGAACTTTTGATAATACGAGCCCGTACGCTGAGCCAGGTCCCGAATTCGTGCAAACGGCCACCTTACTCCAGGACGGCAGGGTATTAATCACCGGTTGCACAGTAAACTGTTTGGGTGGCGTCACACAAATCTATGACCCACGCACAAACACGTTTAGCTTGACGGGGCCGATGAGATGGTGGATCAACGTGAATACGGCGACTTTGCTCATGAACGGCAAGGTCCTGATCGCAGGCAGCAACGAATACGCGGAACCGGCGAACGCTGAAGTGTATGACCCAGCGACCGGAACGTTCACCGGTATTGAAAACGCGGCCGCGCCACACCAGTTCTCCACAGCGGTGCTTCTCCCGGATGGAACAGTCTTCATTGCCGGTGGTCAGTTGCCGGGGGGGGGCGGGGACCCCGGCACCGAACTCTACACTCCTACGATCGGCACATTCGCCCTCCTCGGGAACATGATCGCAGGACGCCATTCCCACACGGCCACGTTGCTTCCCGGTGGCACGGTTCTGATTGCTGGCGGATATCCTTCACCCAACTCGAGCGCTGAAATCTATCGGCCGAGCGTCATGCTACCCGCGCCTGTGCTCTACTCGCTGTCGGGCGACGGACGCGGCCAGGGCGCGGTCCTGCATGCTGGAACGGCTAACATCGTTTCGCTTGATAACCCGGCGGCTGTGGGAGAAGCGTTGGAGATTTACCTCACCGGCTTGATGGCTGGGAGTGTCATCCCGCCGCAAGTATCAATCGGCGGCCGGATGGCCGAAGTTCTCTACTTCGGCAACGCTCCCGGATTCGCAGGTCTGAACCAGGTGAATGTCCGCGTGCCGTCTGGCGTCGCGCCGGGCCAGGCTGTTCCCCTGCGGTTGAATTATCTGAAGCGGTCGAGTAACGAAGTCACGATAAGCGTGCGGTGAGTTTGAATGTGAGAAATGAAAGCAAACAGCAAGGGAATCAAGCCTTCGATCGCTTGTCAGCCGAATTGTGGGCCAAGGCTCGACAGGAAGGGCGGCCAACCCCGGATTCAAAAGAACTCGACATCAGTGTGCTTCGGCGCGACTACTGTAGGTGTAATTTTCGTGCTTCGAGGGGGTCTCGCGACCCTGACACATTCGAAGGGCCTTGAATTGGGTAGCCGCACCGCGTGAGGAGGTGTCCGACGGCATTCCGGCTTGAACATGCGAATCTCGGCGTACGTGACGTTGAGGCTATGATATGATCCGCTTTTTGCGGACAGCATGTCCCGAGTTTCGGATCCGCGGCGAGGGCGTCAGCCGTGATGGCACACGATGGGTCCATATAGGCACCGATGACACCTACATTGCCTTGGGTCAAGCGAAGGCAGATTCCGGGAGGCATTGGGCGCCGTACGCCGGCGAGCCGGGAGTGAATCACCTCGCCTATGAAGTGGATGACGTGGAATCGTTGCATATGAGGCTCAAGGCGGCGGGATACCGGGAATCGACCGTCCCGAATGCGCACCCCCACCGGAAGCGCGTTTACTTCTACGACCCCGAAGGAAATGACTGGGAGTTCGTACAGTACTTTTCCCAGGACGCTGATGAGCGAAACGACTACGAGTTGCCCGACTTGTAGTGACGTGCGCCAGTGATGGGTTGGCTGGTCGCCGCCTTGGCGTCAAACTGCAGCGGCTCGGGCCCGTGACTGACGGCGTAGCGTAGAAGAACTGGTCAGCAGTCCGCCTGTCGGGGCGTTGGTTCTAGATCAATTGAACGGTATTGGGGTTAGCCGAGAAAGTGGGACCGCCGGTCGATGACAGACCGGGAGGTCTGTCCTACCACTTAAGCCGCCACGCGGCCCCGGTTCCCGAACCACTTTACGAACATCCAACCAGCCCCCAAGCCGACCACCAATAATACAAACCAGAGTAAGTTCGCCTTGATCGCTTGCGAGAGCGCCGCTGGGTCGTTGATCAATCCCGGTTGCTGCCCAATGGTCCGCGCGCCGAAGATCGCGAGAATCGCGCACCATAACGTGGAGCCAACGAAAGTGACTGCGGTGAACTTCCCAAATGGCACGCGCACCAAACCGGCGGGGAAGCCGATCAGATGACGGACCACCGGCAGAAGCCGCGCCAGGAAAACCCCGCCCAAGGCAAACTGCGCCAGCCAACGCTCGGCTAACTCGAGGCGCTCAGGCGGCAATAGCAGCCATCGCCCGTAGCGAGTCAGGACCACTCGTCCGGCCGTGCGCGAAAACCAATAGCAGAGGGCCGATCCGAACGTCGATCCCAAGCCACCGGCGAGAATTACGCCGGACAATGACATCTGCCCTTGCGCGGCCCAATATCCGGCGGGCGGCATGATGATCTCCGACGGCACCGGAATAATCGTGCTCTCCAGCGCCATCATAAAGAAGACGCCAAAGTAGCCCATATCGCGGGACCATTCAAACCACGTCTTCAAAAGTTCGTGAAACATTTTTACGGGAAATCGCAGTATAGCGCGCCTAGGAGCCCAGGCCAGCCTCACGCAGATTGGCCCGAAAGCGCTGGACATCGCGCCGCGCCAGACGCGTGAATTCGTCCCGCGAAATCGTCATCGAACGCTTGCCTGAGTCCGCGCCGCCCAGTTCTTCATACTCCATGTGAAGTTGCACGGGGCCAGTGAAGCCAGCCGATTTCATCATCTCGAGGAATCGCACGGTGTGTACCATGCCCTCGCCCATCGGACACCACCGCACACCCCATTTGCCCTTGGCGTTCTTCTCCCAATGGAAGTCCTTCACGGCAATGCCGCGGGTCATCGGGGCGAGCAATCGCGTCGAGTTGATCCAGCCGCCGAGTCCGCCCTCGATCGTCGCATGCGCGATATCCAGGTTCACCGAGACCGCGTCATGGTCAAGATCGCGCAACACGCTCGCGATGTCCCACATCGACGCGCCAAACTGGCCGGGCCCGGAGTGCGTGTGATACATAGCGCAGGCGCCGTATTGCTTGTTCATGGCGGCGAGGTCTTTCGACAGCGCGCGGAATTCGTCGATCTGCTTGGCGATCGGTTTGGCTGCATCGTAGCGGAAGCCGCCCCAACGGTACTTTTTGATACCAAGCCCGACGGCCGTTTTGATGACGGCTTCGGCATGAGGCGTTCGTGCATCGATGATGCCCGCGGTAATCATGGGCGCAGTGAGCCCGGCCTCGTGTATCGCCTCGACAGCTTTCGGCAGTGCGTCGGACACCCGCGCCGGCTCGACATGGCCGCCTGGACGCACCGTAAGATCGAGCGCATCGTAGCCAAGTTCTTTTGCCAATGCCGCGGCGTCTTTCACGGAGAGCCATTGAAAATGTTTCGAGAACGCGCAGACGGGCCACGCGGAAGCAGGCGCGGTGGCGGCCGGCATCGCAGCCGACGCCGACATCGCTCCCAGTAAAGTTCGCCGGGTCATAACCGAGAGTCTAGCGTGACGGCTATACTGGTGGCCAAATGGCATCTCTAGTACTCCGCCCTACTCCGCTGGTGAAAGCCTTCTCGGCCCTCGTCCTTATGGCCGCCACAATGGTGGCGCAAAGCCAGGATTTCGGGCCGTTTCCGGCGGACCTGCCGCCCGCCGATGCTGGACTGCCGTACGACTACACCTTGCTCCCTGGCTTCGACGAGGCGTTGGCTGGAGCCGAGGGAGTGACGATTTCAACCTCAGTGAGCGGTGACGTGCCTCCTGGATTGACTGTCTCTGGCGGCAGCCGCGTCAGCGGCATACCCACACGTCCCGGCACATATGTTTTCCAAATCGCGATCCGTTTTTCGGTGAGCGACGGGGGCACAGAGTTCGCGATCCGATTCCTTTTCACGCCCACGATCGTGGTCCGAGGGACTCCCACCGGCGGACTCAGCATTGAAGGCGGGGCGGTCTCGTTCAACTTCACGCAGGGCGCGACGGCGTCACAAACGCGCACGATTCGCCTGGTCAACAAAGGAGCGCTGGCTCGGTCGGTCTCCGCCACCGCTACTTCTCAACCGCGTGGCTGGCTTTCTTCGAGTAGCGGCGCGTCCGTAGCGGCTTTCTCTTCGACTGCACTTTCGATCACCGCCAATCCCACCGGGCTATTGCCCGGCGTGTACAGCGGATCAGTGGAAATCGTAGCGTCGGGCGACGCGAACGAGAAGTTCACGGTCCCGGCGGTCATCGCTATCACAGCCTCGGGCCCCAATCTTACGGTGTCACAAACCGGCGTCACCTTCGAAATACAACAGGGCAGCCCTGCGGCTCCGTCACACACCTTCCAGGTGGGCGGCACGACTGCGACAGCACTGCAATTTTCGGCGACGGCGACAACCATTACAGGCGGATCGTGGCTCCGCGTATCGCCAGCCGCCAGCAGTGCATCGGCCACGACGGCGGCAGGAGTCACAGCCACCGTCTCGGCAGCCGGACTGAGCGCGGGACAATACTTTGGGCAGATCGAAATCCGCGCCGATGGGGCTAACAACTCGCCTCGCACGGTGAACGCAGTATTGAACGTACTCGCGGCCAACGCGCCGGTGGCGCCCTTGATTTCGCCGACCGCCGTTGTCCTGGTGCAACGGCCCGGCGCCGCTGTCGCGCCTCAAACAGTAACCGTCACCAATGTTTCAAACACAACCATTCCCGCGGGATTCGCCGTAGCCTTCGACGGAAGCACGACCGGTTGGTTCACCGCGAAGGTCTCGGCCGCCACCGTCGCACCAGGCCAGACTGTCAATTTCGAAGTATCGCGTCAGACCTCGGTCAGACTCGCCCCTGGTGTCTACACGGGTGAGCTTTCGTTGCGACTCGGCGGCAATCAACGGCGCGTCGCGGTGGTGCTGGTGATCCCGCCGGTGCCGGGCAACACGGCGTCGGCCTTCAGCGCCGCAGTCACTCCGCAACTGGAAGGATGCACGCCCACCAAACTGGTGCCCGTGTTCACGACACTCGGATCGGCCTTTGCCGTGACAGCCGCGTGGCCGAGCGCGCTCGAAATGCGAGTGGTCGACGATTGCGGCGACCCATTGCTGCGCGGCGCCGTCACCGTATCGTTCAATAACAGCGAACCGCCGCTGGTGATGAGCCCAACCGGAGAAGGCCGCTGGAGTGGCACATGGCAGCCAAAGGCAGGCTCTCAGAATGTCGTGCTCTCCGCCGAAGCTCGAACGGCTGAGGCCCCGCTGCTGGCGGGCGCTGCGCAGATTGGCGGTGCGGCGGCAAGTAACACGACAACTCCGGTGATCGCGTCAGGCGGTGTCGTGAATGCCGCGACGCCGGCGGCAGGCGTGCCGCTGGCGCCCGGCACCTATGTTTCGATCTATGGCTCCGCCATGGCCTCAGGGCTTACGGTTGCCGCCAGCACGCCATTCCCAACGGATTTAGCGGGCACACAAGTGCTGCTAGCCGGCCGCCGCCTGCCTTTATACTTCACCGTCGATGGGCAGATCAACGCGCTCGTTCCCTACGATGTTCCACTGAACGTCCCGCAACTACTGGTCGTGCGGCGCGGCAACGCGCTGTCGACGCCCGAATCCGTCGTCGTTGCCCAAGCGCAACCCGCCGTCTTCACGAAGAATCAATCGGGAACCGGCGAAGGCATTGTCGTCGGCGCCAAGCCGGACGGCACGCAGTTCCTTGTGTCGCCCACGGCTCCGGCCACGGCGGGCGATGTGCTGATCATCTATTGCAGCGGGCTGGGCGCGGTCGACGTGCCTACGGCCGCAGGCACAACCGCGCCGTCCAGTCCATTAGCCAGAACGGCCAATCCCGTCACGGTAACCGTTGGAGGCAGGAACGCAACCGTGCTCTTCTCCGGTCTGACGCCGAGCACCGTTGGCCTCTACCAAGTGAACGCATTGGTGCCGGAGGGCGTCACACCGGGGAGCGCCGTTGAGCTGCTGTTGTCGACGGCTGGGCGTTCGAGCGGTGCGGTGACGGTCGCGATTCGATAGCGCGGGCAGCAGCGCTACAATAGGTGGAATCCCTCTTATGACCGCACGCGTCTTCGTGTCTCTCAAGAAAACCGTCCTCGACCCGCAAGGTCAAACGATCCGCGCCGCCTTGGCTAGCCGGGGCTATTCCGGCATTGACGATGTTCGTCAGGGTAAGGTTTTCGAAATTCAGGTTTCAGCCGATCCCGCCAAAGCCAAGCAGGAATTGGACGAAATCGCGCGCACCATCCTCGCCAACCCCGTTATTGAGGAATATCGGGTGGAGTGGCTCGACTAGTAGTACTCTAAAATTAGTACCCCTAGTCGGTACTAAAGTAAAATTTTGGAATTCGAAATTCCAAAGCACAATAGAGTCCTAGCAACACAAAAGAACATGCAGGCCCCGGTTGGCCGTCGCGATCCGTGACGCTCGCGCCGATCCCGAGGCTTTCTGGACCCAGTCGAGGAGTGAAATCATTATGTGTGGAATCGTCGGTTATATCGGCAACCGTGGTGCGGTCCCGATCATCCTGGATGGCCTGAAGAAGCTGGAGTATCGCGGATACGATTCAGCCGGCATCGCCGTAATGAACGGCGGCAGCGAAATCGAGGTGCGGCGCGCGTCCGGCAAACTGCGTAACCTCGAAGACACCGTCCGCGATAGCCCGCTGCACGGCAATTACGGAATTGGCCATACGCGCTGGGCCACGCACGGGCGTCCCACCGAAGAGAACGCGCATCCGCATATGGATACCGCCAACGATATCGTGGTGGTGCACAACGGCATTGTGGAAAACTATCTGCCGTTGAAGCACGAACTGGAATCGGAAGGCGTCTTGTTCCGGTCGCAAACCGATACCGAAGTGATCGCGCATCTGATCTCGCGCAATCGCCGATTGAATGGCGGCGGGCTCGAAGACGCGGTTCGCAAGACCGTCAAGCAGATCACGGGTGTGTTTGCCCTTGGCATCATTTCCAAATCCGAACCCGGCAAGATCATCGCCGCGCGCTCCGGGCCGCCGGCCGTTGTCGGTCTCGGCGAGAACGAATACTTCATCGCCTCCGACGTGCCGGCCATTCTCAGCCACACACGCGACATGATCTTCCTCGATGACGGCGACATGGCGATTCTCACCGCCGATGGCGTCCGCATTACGGACTTCGACGGCCAGCCGATTAAGCGGACCGTGTCCCATATTCTGTGGGATCCGATCATGGCGGAAAAAGGCGGCTACAAACATTTCATGCTCAAGGAAATCTTTGAGCAGCCGCGCGCGGTGCGCGACACGGTGCTGGGCCGCATCAATCAGGAGACCGGCACATTCCACCTGGCTGAGGTCAATCTGACGCCCGAGGAATTCTCTGAATTCAAGAGCGTGAAAATCGTCGCTTGCGGCACGTCGTGGCATGCGGCGCTAGCCGGCAAGTTCATGATCGAGAAACTGGCGCGCGTGCCGGTGGATGTCGATTACGGCAGCGAGTTCCGCTATCGCGATCCGATCGTGGATTCGTCCATGCTCACCATCGCGGTATCGCAGTCCGGCGAAACGGCCGACACGCTCGCCGCGCAACGCGAAGCCAAGCAGAAGGGATCGAAGACTCTCGCCATCTGCAACGTGGTGGGATCGATGATCACGCGCGAAGCCGTCGGTTCGCTACTCACGCATGCCGGGCCGGAAATCGGCGTCGCTTCGACCAAGGCTTTCACTTGCCAATTGACGGCGATGTCGCTGTTGGCTGCCTATCTCGGGCAGTCGCGCCGCGGCATGAACGATCCGGAGCTGACCGCCATCGCCCAGGAACTGCTGCGTCTGCCCGGCAAAATGGAAACGGTGCTCGCCAACAACGCGCACTATGAGGAACTGGCGAAGATTCTATTCAAAGCCACGGACTTCCTTTTCCTCGGCCGCGGCATCCACTATCCGATCGCGCTCGAAGGCGCGCTCAAGTTGAAGGAAATCTCCTACATCCACGCCGAAGGTTATCCGGCGGGCGAAATGAAACACGGCCCCAACGCGCTCATTGATGAGACGTTGCCGGTGGTGGTCATCGCCACGCGCGATCCATCGAGCGAGGCGAGCCGCATTCGTTATGAAAAGACCCTCTCGAACATCCAGGAAGTCAACGCCCGCGGCGGCATCGTCGTGGCCGTGGCTTGCGAGAAGGATGTCGAGGAAGTCAAAAAGGTCGCCACGCACGTGATCTCGATCCCCGACACAAACGAGTTGCTGCTGCCGATTCTCGAAATCGTCCCGCTGCAGTTGTTGGCCTATCACATTGCCGTTCGCCGGGGTTGCGACGTGGATCAGCCGCGCAATCTCGCCAAGAGCGTCACGGTGGAATAACAAGCGAGTGCAACAGGCCACGCACCGGCTCACGGTCGCGACCAATCGCGGCAAGGGCTTTTATGAATGCACGGGCGAGGTAACCCGCTGGGTTGCCTCGCTCTCGCTTCGTGGGGCGGGCCTGCTCACCGTCTTTATTCAACACACCTCGGCGTCGCTTCTCATTCAAGAGAACGCCGATCCGGATGTGGTCTATGACCTTGATCGTTTTTTCACCCGCATCGCGCCGGAGGATAACCGGCTCTATCGGCATACGATGGAAGGGCCGGACGACATGCCCGCTCATATCCGGGCGGCGCTGACGCAAACCCAACTATCGATCCCAGTCATCGACGGCCATCTGGCGCTCGGCACGTGGCAAGGCATCTATGTAGTCGAGCACCGCGCCTCGCCGCACCGGCGGCATGTTATTTTGCATCTCCTCCACGATTGAAACATCATACGTCCGAGGTGTGATGCGCGGCGAAGAACGAATTCAGTGGCAAACTTCCTTACCGTTTTTGGCGATGCATGCCGGTTGTCTGGCCGTTTTCTGGACGGGTTGCAGCCCGGTAGCCCTGGCCCTCGGTCTGGCGCTTTTCTGGATCAGGATGTTTGGCATCACCGGCGTCTACCATCGCTATTTTGCCCACGCCAGTTTTAAGACCAGCCGCGCCTTTCAGTTCCTCCTCGCCTGGATCGCCTGTTCAGCTCTGCAAAAAGGTCCACTCTGGTGGGCTTCGCATCACCGGCATCATCACGCCCACTCAGACGAACCCGGCGACATCCATTCGCCGGTCCAGCGCGGCTTCTTCTGGTCGCACATGGGTTGGATTCTTTGCTCCAAGTATGAGCCGACGCGCTGGGAACTGATCCGTCAATTCACGCGCTTCCGCGAATTGATTTGGCTGAACGAGAACCATCTGGTTCCGGGTCTCGTGCTGGCCGGCATCTCGTTTGGCTTCGGTTGCGGACTGGAACGAAGCGCGCCGAGCCTGGGCACGAGCGGATTCCAGATGTTGATCTGTAGCTTCCTGGTCAGCACGGTGGCGCTCTATCACGCAACGTTCACGATCAATTCGCTTTCGCACGTCTACGGCACGCAACGCTTCGACACAGGCGACGGAAGCCGCAACAACTGGCTGCTGGCGTTGCTCACTTTAGGTGAGGGTTGGCACAACAACCATCACTACTATCCTTCGTCGGCCAGCATGGGCTTCCGCTGGTGGGAAATTGACATGACGCTCTACATCTTGAAGGGTCTGGCGGCTGTTGGCCTGGTCTGGGATTTGAAGTTGCCCCCCAAGCGCTTGACCCTTGATATGATCGTCAACTAGAGGAATTCCCAACATGTCCCTTTCACGCCGCACATTTTTGGAAACACTGATTGCCGCCAACGCGGCCCTGGCTGCAAAAACCGATCCTAAATCCGGCATGCCCACGCGCGTGCTGGGCAAGACGAAGGCCCGCGTCTCCGCCGTCGCTCTAGGCTGCGGTTCGAGATTGCTTTCCTACAAGACCGAGGACAAGGCTCTCGAAGCGATCGAGAAAGCGCTCTCGCTCGGCATCACGTACTTCGACACAGCCTTCGGCTACGGCAGCGGCGTCAGCGAGACCTGGGTGGGCAAGGGGTTGGAAGGCAAACGCAAGAACGTATTCCTCGCCACCAAAATCAATGAACGTGACGGCGACAAGTCGATGCGAATTCTCGAAGAGTCGCTCAAGCGGCTGCGCACGGATCATGTCGATCTGATCCATATCCATTCGCTCCTGGGCATGGACGATTTGGCCAAGGCCGAAGCGGGCTCGCTCAAGACCCTCTACAAACTGCGCGATCAAAAGGTGGCGCGTTTCATCGGCGTTACATCGCACACCGATCCTTTGACGCTCAAGACCGCGCTCGAACGTCATGACTTCGATTGCACTCAGATGGCGCTCAACGCCGCGCTGGTGGGGATGAAGGACGGCAAAGGCGGCATGGAGATCAACAAGGCGATGAAGGACAGCTTTCAGCACATCGCCCTGCCAGTTGCCTTGAAGAAAAAGATGGGCGTGACCGCGATGAAGATCTTCGGCCAGGAACGGCTGCTGGGCGCGGCCCCGATCGAGCGGCTAATTCACTATTCGATGTCCCTGCCGGTCGCTACGGTTGTGCTCGGTATGCCGAAACTTGAGTTCTTCGAGCAAAACATCGCAGCGGTGAAATCGTTCAAGCCGCTCGACAAGCCCGCGATGAAGGAACTCTCCGACCGGCTCAGCCTGGAGTACAAGGCGCAACTGGACGAATTCTTCAGCAACCACGTCGACGCGTGAGCGAGCGCGCCCCAGCATCCACGTATATTCACGGCACCGATCCGGAAGAGCAGCGGCGTTTGGCGTTGCTGAACACGATGCTGAACCGGCGGTGTCTGGCTGAACTCGCGCCGTGCATCGGTGACCGTGTGCTCGACGTTGGTTCGGGCTTAGGGCAATTCACGCATGCCATCGCAGAAGCCGTCGGTTGGGGCGGCAGGGTTGTTGGCGTGGAACGGAGCCCGCAGCAACTGGCGCAAGCGGAAGCGATCGTTCCGGCGGTGGCGGAGTTTCGCGAGGGAGATGCCTACGCCCTGCCGCTGGCCGAAAATGAATGGGGGTCATTCGATCTGGTCCATTCGCGCTTCCTGCTCGAACACTTGCGCGATCCGCTGGCCGCCGTGCGTCAAATGGTGATGGCCGCCAAACCCGGCGGGCGCATCGTGCTGGAGGATGACGATCATCAACTGCTTCGCGTGGAGCCGGAGCCCCCGGGCTTCCCTGCCCTGTGGACCGCTTATCAGCGCGCCTACGACCGCTTGGGTAACGACCCGCTCACCGGCCGCCGCTTAGTATCGTTATTACACCAAGCCGGAGCCAGGCCGTCGCGCGCCACGTTGATCCCGTGGAGCAACTGCGCGGGCCATGGCGATTTCCCTGAGTTGATCCGCAATTTGATCGAAGTGATTCGCACCGGACGCGAGCAGGTTGTCTCCGGCCAACTGCTGTCCGGTACGGCTTTCGATGCGGCGCTGGACGAGATCGCGCGTTGGGCGACACGGCCCGATGCCGTGCTCTGGTACGCCGTTTCATGGGCGGAAGCCGTGGTTCCTTTATAATCGGAATTTCGTGGCAAAAATAACTTTCGTTCTCATCCTCGCGCTAACGTCGCTCTCCTCCTGCGGCGGTTCCTCTTCCAGTCTGAATACCAAAGAAGCCGTCCAGAAAGCGGTCGTCGAGCATCTCTCCTCTCGCAAGGGTCTTGACCTCGACATGAGTTCGATGGAACTCGACATCGGCGAGATGAGCTTCCGTGCCGATGACGCTGAAGCGACGGTGTCGTTCCGGCCCAAGGGCTCGCAAGCTTCGGCCATGACGATGAAGTACTCGCTGGTGCGCGACGGGGCCGGGTGGAAAGTGAAGCCGAAAGCGCCAGGCGCACCGGGCAGCGGGGGCAATCCTCATGGAGGCGCGATGCCGCCGGCGACAGAGGGCGCAACGGTGCCGCCGGGTCATCCGCCAGTCGAAGGCAAGAAATAGCAGGACGTTCGCGCGCTCCATGGAACACATGTAGGACCGGGACTCCGCCTCTGCGCTTACGGGTAGTAAATCTTGGCATTGCCTCGTTGGAAACGAACGCGTACCCGCCCAGTAGGCCGTCTCAGGGCGCCCGATTTCACGTGCAAGGCGAGCACCAGAATACCCTCGACAATCCCAGTCAGAACATTTTCGGCAACCGCGTGCGCGACATAAAAGTGGGACAAACGAGGCTCGAAGACCGAGATGGAATGAGAGGGCTAGCCGGTCCTCGTAGGATGCAGTATGATCCTGGTGCGCACTCAATGGTGCAAAGGAGAACCGGCCCATGAAGAAGA
>JAYUSQ010000168.1:0-47066 GCA_043755595.1 Acidobacteriota bacterium
ATCACTACGGCTCGCAGGTTTGCTTCCCCGGTTTCCACCAGACGAATTACTTCGCCTCGCTCCGGTTCGGCTACGTGTATGAACGAGCAACTTACACGACGAACTCCTTTCAGTTCACAAGATCAGCCAGGCTTAGCCTGGTGTACCAGAGGAGCAAAGAGTTGGGACTGTGGGTGGCATTAGCCGATGCGTAGGGCGGCTAATTTGTCGGCGCGGAAGCGCCAGCCGAAGCCGGGGTCGGTGCGTGGCTCGATGAAGCCGTTTTCGGCGTGCATCGGGTTTTCGAGCACTTCATCGAACATCTTGACGCCGGATTCCTTGACGAAATATTCGACGAAGAGCGGATTCGGGATTGTCGCCATCAACTGCGTGTGGACGTCCCAGTTGTAGTGCGGGGCGAGTGGGACGTCGAAGGCGGCGGCCATGCCGGCGATGCGCATGAATTCGCCGACTCCGCCGCAGACTGTCGCGTCGGGCTGGAGGATGTCGGCAGCTTTGCGTGCTAGCAGGTCTGCGAAAGCCCAGCGTGTCGCTTCGAGTTCTCCTGTGGCGACCGGGGTGATTAGCGCTTCGGCAATGCGCGCCATCGCGGCCAGATTGTCGGCGCGGACGGGCTCTTCGATCCAGAATGGGCGATAGGGTTCGAGGCGCTGCATGGCGGCGATGGCGGCCACAGCGTCTGGCCATCCACCGTTGGCATCGAGGAGGATTTCAAAGTCATCCCCAACCGCCTGGCGCACGGCCTTCAAGCGCGCCGCATCTTCGCTGGCGCTGTATTTGCCCACTTTGAGTTTGGCCGCTGTGAAGCCGAGTTCCTGATAACGCAAATACTCACGAGCGAGTTCATCGTGCGTTTGGCCGGGGCGAAAGTATCCGCCGGTGGCGTAGCAGCGCAGCTTGGTGTTGTGAACCCCGAGCAGGTGCATCACCGGCAACTGGGCGTATTGGCCGCGCAGATCCCACAACGCGATATCGATGGCTGAAATGACTCGTAACGCCGCGCCGCGACGGCCCGCTTGAATCGACTGGCGGTACATTTCGGCCCACAGGAGATTGGCCTCGAGAGCATTGGCGCCGTCGAGGATCGGGCGGAAAATCGTATCGGTCATCGACACCATGGCGAGCGCGGCGTCATACCCGAGCGTGAAGCCGGTTCCCGTCAGGCCATCTTCGGTGGTGATGGAAACAATATAGTGATCGCGATGCGTGATGAGCCGGACGGCGTCGGACACCGGCGCGGGCAGGGGAATCGAAATCGCTTGGGCTTCGACGCTGCGGATCTTCATTTTTTAGATTTAGGCGCGCGGCCCGTCCAGGCGGGAAAGGAAATGCGTGTCCAGGTTACCGGAGATGAAGTCCGGGTGCAACATGATTTTTTTGTGCAGCGGAATCGAGGTATAGATCCCCTCGACCACGAACATGTCGAGGGCGCGGCGCATGCGTACGATCGCTTCGTCGCGCGTGGCTCCGAAGGTAATTAGCTTGGCTACCAGCGAATCATAGTAAGGCGGAATGACGCCGTCCGTGTAGGCGGCGGTATCTACGCGTACACCGATTCCGCCGGGAAGATTTAGGCCGGTGATCAGACCGGGAGACGGCGTGAACTTTTCCGGATGCTCGGCATTGATTCGACATTCGATGGCGTGACCGGAGATGGTGACGCCGTTCGGAATTATGTCGCCTAGCTTGGCGCCGGCCGCGATCAGGATCTGACTTTTAACCAGATCGATGCCGGTGATCATTTCGGTAACGGTATGTTCCACCTGAATGCGCGCGTTCACTTCAATGAAGTAGAGATCGCCCAAATCATCCATCAGGAACTCAACGGTGCCGGCGTTAGAGTAGCCGATATCGGCGAGCGCTTTGCGGAGGATCGCAGAGGTCTTAGCGCGGAGTTCGGCTGAGACGGCCGTTGAGGGCGCTTCTTCAACCAGCTTTTGGTGGCGGCGTTGGATCGAGCACTCCCGTTCGCCCAGGATTTCGACGTTGCCATGCTCATCCGCCAGAACCTGGAATTCGATGTGGCGCGGGGCGCGGACGAATTTCTCCAGGTAGACGTCGGCGTTGGCGAAAGCGGCCCCGGCTTCCTGCTGCGCCTGTTCCAATTGGTCGGGCAGATGCTCGGCCGAGTCGGCGACGCGCATGCCACGCCCGCCGCCCCCGGCAGAGGCTTTGATGAGCACCGGGTAACCGATCTTTTCCGCAGTGGCGAGGGCCTCTTCGACCGAAGTGATGACGCCTTCCGAGCCAGGTAGAATCGGCAGGCCAGCGTTGCGCATAGTCGACCGGGCCACCTGCTTGAGGCCCATCATACGGGTCACCTCGGGGCTGGGTCCGATGAACTTGATGGCCGATTCGCGGCAGACTTCGGCAAAGCTGGGATTCTCGCTGAGGAAGCCGTAGCCGGGATGAATGGCGTCGACGTTGGTGATCTCAGCGGCGCTGATGACGGAGGGAATATCCAGATAACTGCGAGCGCTTTTGGCCGGGCCGATGCAGACGGCTTCGTCGGCAAATCGCACATGCAGTGAATTGCGGTCAGCTTCGGAATAGACGGCGACGGTCTTGATGCCGAGGTCTTTGCAAGCGCAGATGACGCGCAACGCAATCTCACCTCGATTGGCGATGAGGATTTTGCGAAACATCGAGGTTCTAGAGCGGGCGGATCGAAAACAGCGCTTCGCCGTACTCGACCGGCCGTCCATTTTCCACCAGCCGGGCGACGATCACACCGGCGGTTTCACACTCGATTTCGTTCATGAGTTTCATCGACTCAATGATGCAGAGAATCTGTCCGGGTTGGACGGTGTCGCCAGCCTTGACAAAGGCAGGGGAGCCGGGCTTGGAACATTCGTAGAAGGTCCCAACGATGGGGGCTTTGACGAGTTGCATATTCGGATCGACGGCGGCGACGGGAGCCCCGGCTGCGGTGGCGGCGGGGTTGAACGGTCCGGTCAAGCCGGTTGTCACCGCAGTGGGCGCCGCCTGTTGCATGCCAAGGCCAGGGTGCAGGACAAGTTCCTGAGGCTGCGACATGTTACTGGCAGTCCGGCGGATGCGCACGCGATTGCCGCCACGCTCCACTTCCAGTTCCGCGATTCCGCTTTCGTTGGCCAGGTCGATAAGTTGTTTGATCTCTTCTAGTGTCATGTCAGCGTTGGTTGTTTTAGATGGCGACCAGTTTCTTCGCCGTCGGTGTCAGAATCCGGCAACCGTTCTCGGTCACCAGAACGGTATCTTCTATCCTTACTCCACCCAGTCCTGGTTTGTAGGCTCCGGGTTCAATGGTAATGGCCATACCCGCTTGGAGTTTGAGTTTTTCGCGTTTGCCAAGACGCGGGGCTTCATGTATTTCGAGTCCCAAGCCGTGGCCCGTCGAATGCTTGAAATAGTCGTCCAAAGAGTGTTTCTTCAGTACTTGCCGGGCCGCCGCATCGATATCCACGGCTTTGACGCCGGGCTTGACCGCATCAATTGCGGCCAATTGGGCTTCGAGCACAACCTGATACAAACGCTTGGCCTCCGAGGTAATTCGCCCCGGGACGACTACGCGCGTCATATCGCTGGCGTAGCCTCCACAGAGGGCACCCATATCGATCAATAATAGCCGATTCGCCTCGATTGGAGCGGCCGTCGGGTGAGCATGGGGGAGGGCGCTGCGTTCACCGGAAGCGACGATCGTATCAAAGGCGGTATGATCCGCTCCGGCCCGCCGCATTTGGTAGTCGATTTCGGCGGCGAGATCACGCTCGGTCATGCCCGCTCTGAAACGCGCCAGGGCGGAGGCGTAGGCCATGGAATTAATTTGCACGGACAGACCGATGGCCTGGATTTCGTCCGGAGACTTGATCATCCGCAGCATTTCGACTTCGCGTCCGACGGCGGCGATCCTGATCCCGTCACCCAGTTTTTTGGCCAGTGACGCTTGCTGTTCCAGCGTGACGCGCGCCGCTTCCACGCCTACGCGCCTGGCTTTCCGGCGCTTGCACCAGGCAGCCGCGGCGTCCCAAACGGAGACGGTTGGGGTCCTCCAGTTACAGTCGACTTCCTGTCCTGCCTGCGTCTGGTAACGCGTGTCGGTGAACATCACAACGGCGCCGGGGGCGATGGCCAGCACTGCGTTGCTGCCAGTGAAGCCGGTCAGATACCGCACGTTGGGGAGGAAGGACACGAGGAGCGCGTCGATCTCAAGCTGCTGAAAGCGGGACGTGAGAGCGCGCCGCCGTATAGGGCGTTCTGGCATTATTTGGCCGGATCCAGGAGCAGTTTGCCCGTGGTTTTCCGGCTGGCAAGGTCGATGTGAGCCTGCGCGGCGTCGCTCATCGGGTAGGTTTTCTCGATATGCAGGTGCAACGCGCCGGAGGCAATCCAACCGAGGACATCATTGGCGCGCCACATCAACTCGTCGCGCGTGGCGGCGTGATGGGCCAGGGTCGGCCTGGTCAAGAAGATCGAGCCTTTGGTATTGAGCAACAGCGGCTCAATGGCGGGCACGGGCCCGCTGGCGTTTCCGAACGTGACCATGAGTCCGCGGGGGCGGAGCGAGTTTAAGCTTTGCTCGAAAGTGGCTTTGCCAACCGAATCGTACACGACATCGACACCGCGTCCGTTGGTGATGCGTTTCACTTCCACGTCGAACGGCTTTTCGGTATAAAGAATGACTTCGTCGCAACCGGCTTCGCGTGCAGTCTCGGCTTTGGCTTCGGTTGAAGTGGTGCCGATGACATAGGCTCCGCGCATCTTGGCCATTTGCACGATCAGTCCACCAGCTCCACCGGCAGCCGCGTGAACGAGGCAGGTTTCATGCCGCTTGAGGGGCCAGGTGGAATGAGTCAAGTAATGGGCCGTCATGCCTTGCAGCATCGCTGCGGCGGCTTGGTCTAACGCCAGCTTTTCCGGCACCTTCACCAACTGCCAGCCTGGGACAAGCGCGTATTCGGCGTACGAGCCGCGGCACATCGCATAGGCAACCCGGTCGCCCGCGGCCACTTCGCTCACGCCTTCGCCAATCGCTTCGACCACGCCAGCCGCTTCCATGCCAAGGCCAAATGGCAGATCAGCCTTGTAGAGCCCGGTGCGGAAGTAGATATCGATGAAGTTGACGCCGGAGTAATCGACCTTGACCAACGCTTGGCCGGGGCCGGGCGAAGGTTTGGGAACGTCGGAGAGTTTCAGCGCCTCTGGACCGCCCGGTTGTTCAACGAGAATTGCTTTCATATATAGATCACGCACGGGCACTGAGCTGTTGCCGCAGTTTGCGCTTGAGATGCACCGTAGCAGCATAGATTAGCAGATAGACGAGCGTAAAAGGGAAGAGGGCGAGGCGGGCGAGGGTGCGGACGGCTCCGGCCCCGGCGAGTCCGGCGCGGAAGAGCGCAAAATGCCGCATAGTCCGCCATTCGGAACGGTCCGCCCAGAAGTAGTCGCCGTTTTCGTTGAGGATGAAAAGCTTGCCCTTGGAGCGCGCAGCGAGCATCCACTTCCATTTGGTCATGATCGGCTCGCCGGAACAGATGATGCCGCAGACGGTGTGTCGGCGAGCCGACAGTTCGCCGTACAGCTTATTGCGGGCGTCACCGGCCGGGTAGTCCGTCACTCGAAAAAGGCGGCCTCGATCCGGGCGAAAGTTTTTGGGGAGGCCGGCATAGCAGGTTACGATGTCGATTTCGGCTTTAGGGTGAGTTTGGTAGATGCCGGGCAAGAGGTCTTCCAGCAGTTGGCGCGAGCCGGATTCGACGATCAAGGTTCGATCGAACGGCGGGATATGCCGCGAGATGAAATAGCGCACGTTCTGTTAGGTTAGCGCGCAGGCTTCAGGCTGCGGGAGCTATGGTAGAGGTTGATGGACCGGAAGCACGTTCTGTTTGTGACTCTGGGCTCGCTGGGGGATCTGTATCCCTATCTGGCGCTCGCGACAGAGATGCAGCGGCGTGGTTATCGCGCGACGATCGCAACCTGTTCGCAACACCGCCTGCGAGTTGAACGGAGTGGCGTGCTGTTTCGGCCGGTGGCGCCCGATCTGGATTTCAACGATCCGATCTTTCAGAAGCGCGCTTTGGATGAGCGAAAGGGCGGAAGGTACTTGCTGCGAGACACCATCTTTCCGCAGATCCGGGCGAGTTACGAAGACGTGCTTGAGGCGTCGCGCGATGCCGATCTGCTGGTGACGCATGTGCTGACGTTTGCCGGGCCGCTGGTGGCGGAGAAAACGGGGATTCCCTGGGTTTCGACAGTGCTGGCTCCGCTTTCGTTTTTTTCTTATCTGGACCCTCCGGTTTTGGCTGCGCCTTTGACGGGATTGCGGGAATCGGCTCCGTGGCTGAACGTGCTGATCAACCGGATTGCGCGGTTCTCTACGCGGGGCTGGAGTCGGCCGGTGCGGCAGTTTAGGAAGGAACTTGCGTTGCCGGAGGGTGGCGATCCGATTTTCGATGGGCAGCATTCTCCGGCCCGGGTGCTTGCTTTGTTTTCGGGGATTCTGGCGAAGCGGCAAAGCGATTGGCCGCGGCAGGCCATTGTCACGGGGTTTCCGTTTTGGCAGGAAAACGTTGGGAGTAGCGCGGATGCTGCGGCATGGGAGGAGTTTCTGGCGGCTGGGCCGGCGCCGGTGGTGTTCACCTTGGGATCGTCGGCCGTGATGGATCCGGGCCGCTTTTATGGCGAAAGCGTGGCGGCTGCGCGGAAGTTGAAACGGCGGGCGATCCTGGTTGGCGGTGTTGCGCCGACGGGGGCGCTCCGCTCCGATGACGACGTACTGACGCTGGCTTACGCGCCTCATGCTGAGCTTTTTTCGAAGGCGTGCGCTTGTGTGCATCCGGGCGGCATCGGCACGACGGCGAGGGCGTTGCAGGCTGGCTGCCCGATGTTGGTTGTCCCGTTTGCCCATGATCAGCCGGATAATGCCGCGCGGTTGGTGCGGCTTGGCGTGGCGTGCACGATCAGCCGCGGCGCCTACCGTGCCGACCGGGCCGCCGAGGCTCTTGGCGCGCTTTTGGGCGACCCTCGATATCGAGAGAAGTCGGAGCAAGTGGCGCGAGAGATCCGTGCTGAGGATGGCGTGGGGGCGGCTTGTTCGGTGTTGGCAACGTGTTTGGCGGCGGGTTAGCGCTAGGATAGACTGGTGCTGCGCAAACTGGTCCTTGAAGGCGTCGGTCCGGCTCGGAAAATGGAGGCGGAATTTGCCGAGCGCCTCAATCTGATTACCGGCGACAACGGATTGGGCAAGAGCTTCTTGTTGGACGTCGCTTGGTGGGCGCTGACGCGCACGTGGCCTCGGCCCAATAGCCAGGTCATTCCGCGCCCCGATGCTAAGAAGGCTTCAATCCACACATCTGTGCTGGGAAAAGGCAGGAAGCCGGTGGACCGCGAAATCGATTTCAAGTTCACACAGCAGATGTGGGTGCAGCCACCGGCACGGCCTCCATTGCCGGGGCTGGTGATTTATGCCCAGGTGGATGGCGGATTCTCTGTATGGGATCCGGAGCGGAACTACTGGAGCAAAGATGGCGATGCCCACGCTTCAGCCTATCTGTTCAATTCGCGCCAGGTCTGGACCGGTATCCGTGACGACGAGGGTGATTGGCGGTGCAACGGATTGTATCGGGATTGGGCATCCTGGCAACGGGAGAACAACGAAGCGTTCGCGCAACTCAAGCTCGCCATGGAGGCCTTGTCGCCTCCTAACGAGATTCTCGGGCCGGGTGTGCTGACGCGAATCAGGCCGGAAGACTCGCAAGACTACCCCACGGTCCACATGCCTTACGGCATTGATGTTCCTTTGGTGCATGCCTCCGCCGCGATCAGGCGCGTTTTTGCGTTGGCCTATTTGTTGATTTGGACATGGCAGGAGCATCTTCGGGCGGCCGCCCTGCGGCGTGAGGATCCGACGCATCGGGTGATCTTCCTTATCGACGAGGTTGAGTCGCATCTTCATCCGGCATGGCAGAAACGAATCATGCCCTGCCTGTTGAAAGTCGTCGAGGCTATGAAGACGGCCAGTCATCAGCCGTCCGTTCAAGTGATCGCTTCCACACACTCGCCACTAGTGTGTGTCTCGTTAGAACCATTCTTTGACGATGAGCAGGACCGGATCTTCGACTTGGATCTGGATCCTACACGAGGAGTGAGACTAGAGGCCGTTCCTTTTTCGAAGCGGGGCACGAGCGAAAGTTGGTTGGTTAGCCGGCACTTCGATCTCAAGAGTGGATATTCCGAAGAGGCCGAAGGTGCACTGGCCGCGGCCGCAGCGTTGATTGAGCGCGAGGTTGAAAAACCCGGTGGCGTTAAAAAGGCGGAATTCATTAAGCTTGACGAACGACTGCGGACACTCTTGTCCGATACCGATTCCTCTTGGGTTCGCTGGCGGAGTATCGGCGAGAAGCGGGGATGGTTGAAGTGATCCCGGTCAGGCGGCAACCTGCGCCTGGCGACTTCGATAGTAAGGTTGGCCGGAGAGGCGCCAAGGTGCTATCGAAACACAAGCCCAAACCGCCAGTGTCTTCTAAGTTTTGGAAAAACCGCGATCACTGGCGCGGAGCGCTCGACGATCTCTGCGACAGGTATCACAGAGTCTGCGCGTTTACGGCGATTCGGATCGAACGGGTGACCGGGGCGCGATCGGTCGAGCATTTCAAACCCAAGGCCAAGCACCCTCACCTCGCTTACCAGTGGGAGAACTTTCGATTGGTTTGTGGATTGATGAACGGGCGAAAGGGCGACTACGAGGACGTATTGGACCCCTGCGAGATTCCTCGACACACCTTCGATATCAACCCCCTTTCGGGTGCAATTCACGTCCACTCCAGGTGCCCGCCGGGGATTCGCGGCGAGGCACAGGCAACAATCGACCGCCTCAAATTGGACGATGCGGAGTGCCGCAAGCTCCGAAGCGAACACATTCAAAAATTCTTTGACAAGGAGTGGACGCTGGCCGAGACGCGCCGCCAGAGCCCTTTCGTCGTCGCCTGTCTGGAAGAGCAAGGGCTCATCTGACGCCTTCGCCCTGCGCGGTGTATCTTGAAGACAGCCATGAAAGCTATGATCCTCCTCCGCCGTTCCCTCCTGTTCGCTCTGGTCGCTTGTTTGCCTAGCCTGACTCCCGTGTATGGGCAGATGACGCCCAGCGACATCACGGTCGACGTCCGCAACGGCGATCAACAGGGCAAGTTGATGCTTCGTGAGACCGAACTTGCATTTGAATCGATGACCGACGGGAAGCACTCGAAATCGTGGAAATATTCCGAGATCCGTTCGCTCGAAAAGAAGCGCAAGGAAGTCCGCGTGAAGCCTTATAAGGGCTCGCGCTATGATTTTCAGTTTCCCGACAACGGCGCGCGGGACAGGATTTACGACGCCATAAGTGCACGGATCCTGACCGCACGATCGCAGACCAAGAAGTAGCGGCGTTACGAAATGGATATCTTCGACGAACTAGTGGCGCTACGGCGGAAAGGTCAAAAGTGCGCCCTGGCGACGATTGTGCAGGTGAACGGCTCAATTCCGAGCTATGAAAGCGCGAAGTTGCTGGTGCGCGAGGATGGCACGATGGCCGGGACGATCGGCGGCGGTTGCGTCGAAGCCGAAGTATGGACGGCGGCGCGCGAGGTGATCGAAACCGAGCAGCCCAAGCATCTGACCTTCTCTCTGGGGCAAGATGCGGCTTATGATAACGGCCTGATTTGCGGCGGTCAACTGAACGTGTTTGTCGAAGCGATCATCCCACAGCCCCGCGCTTTCATCTTTGGCGCAGGGCATATTTCCAAGAGCCTGTCGAAGGTGGCTAACATGGCGGGGTTTGCCACTATCATCATCGACGACCGGGAGCAGTTCGCCAATCGCGAGCGCTTTCCCGAAGCCGATGAAGTGCATGCCGGCGAATATGAAGCGATCTTTCCGAAGCTGGAAGTGAACCACACCAGTTACCTGGTCATTGTCACGCGCGGGCATCGTGACGACATGCGGGTGCTCAAGTGGGCCTTGTCGACGCCTGCCCGGTACATCTCGATGATCGGCAGCAAACGCAAGGTGCTGGGCGTCATGAAGGAACTGGAGCGCGAGGGGCTGCGGCGCGAGGATTTTGAGCGTCTCCATGCTCCGATGGGATTGGAAATCGGCGCGATCAGCCCGGAAGAGATTGCCGTGTCGGTGGCGGCGGAAATGATCGCCGTGCGGCGGAACGCTACCTCCGATTGGCGTTCCCTCTCCAAGTCGATTTATCTCAATCCCGCGTTGCGGACAGTTTTGAAGTGAGCCACGGCCTATCGGCGGTAATTCTGGCCGGGGGCGCATCGCGGCGCCTGGGAAGGCCGAAGGCGTTGCTACCGTTCCGAGGGCAGACCGTTGTCGACCGTCTGATCGCGCTCTATCGTCCGCACTGCGACCGGGTGATCGTGGTGCTGGGTCACACTCCGGAGACGATCCGGGTAGGCATGGCGCGGGCGGGCGAAGTTGAGATTGCGATCAATCCGGACCCGGAGCGCGGGCAGTTAAGCTCCTTGCAATGCGGGCTGGCGCTCGCTCCTGGCGGTGTCCTGTTCACGCCAGTCGACTATGCCGCGGTGGAAGCGGAGACGGTGGCATTGCTGATCCGAAAGATGGAAGCCAGCGCCGCCCCGATGGTCGCCCCGAGCTTTCACGGCAAACATGGCCATCCGGTCTTAATTCGCGAGGACGTCAAGCGGGCGCTACTGGAATTGCCGATCGATCGGGCCGCCCGCGACGTAATTAATCTCTATCGCCAGGAGGCTGAATACGTCGAGGTAGAAGACGCGGCGATTTGCCAGGATATCGACAGCCTGGAAGACTACGAACAACTGATGGCCGCTGAGGCCGCCCGTGGGTAAGTGGCCGCGGCGGTTGTTAGTCGCCGCTCCGCTGCTGGCGATTGCGGGTGCTATCGGGGCTCCATTTCTGAGTGCGGACAATTTCAAGGAGCAGATCAGGGTCAATATCGAGAAGCTTCTCCACCGGAAAGTGGAGGTACAGGGGGAGGCCCGTTTTCAGCTTTATCCCCGTCCTGGCGTATCGTTAAGCCGCGTGGTAATTCACGAGCTTCCCGAACTGGGAGTCGAACCGATCGCCTACATGGACTATCCGGAATCCTCGCTCGATGTTTCGTTGTCTCCGCTGCCGCTGCTCTTAGGGCGAGTGAAAGTGAGCGGTGTGCGGCTGGTAGCGCCCAGCGTGAATCTTACTAAGTCAGCCGATGGTGGATGGACATTTCAAGCGCTGCTCGATCAGACGCTCGGAACCGCGAATGCCGACGGGTTCGACCTGGATGCTTTGGAAGTCAGCGGTGGGCGGCTCAATATCAAGATCGGCAACGTCAAGAGCGTCTTCTATCTGACCGACACCGACTTGCGGATCGAAGCGGACTCGACAAACCGGCGCCGCTATGGGATCACGATAGCCGGTGACCCGGCGCGCACCGATCGCACGGTGAGTTCGTTCGGGCGGCTCAGCGGACGCGGCCTGCTGACCTTGGCGCACGGCTCGGAGGAATCGCGGATCGACTTGAATCTCTCAATTGGCCGGACGCCGATTTCCGAGCTCCTGATGACGCTCGAAGGGCGCCGCTCCGGGTTGGGCGGTTTCGTCGCCTCGCAAGCCAAGCTAAGCGGGCCGCTGTCGGATGTGGCGATTGAGGGCCGGCTTGAGCTGAACGAGGCGCAGAGTTTCGAGTGGTTGCTGCCTCGGGCGGCTTCCGCGCGCGGACTGGTTTACACGGGCCGGCTCAATTGGCTTGGACAGGAACTGCGGTTGAGCACGAGCGGAGCCGAGCCGGGGACCGATCCAGTTTCGCTGCGAATGCGCGCCACCGAACTATTTCATCAACCTCGTTGGGCGGCGCTGCTGCAGATTAACCGCGCGCCGCTGTCATCAGTGCGATCGTTAGCGGGTGACTTGGCGATCCACTTGCCTTCGGCCGTTCCCGTCGAGGGGTCGCTCAGCGGAGTGCTTGGGTATTCGAGTAAGCATGGCACCAAAGGGCAGTTGGCGATTGCCGATGCGGCTGTGCCGATTTCGTCGTCGGCGGTCGTGAAAGTTGGAGCTGCGCGCATTTTGGTGGACAACGATCGTTGGGTAATTCCGGCGGCGGCGGTGAATTTTTCCGAGAATGAATCATTAACGGTCGAGAGCGGGGGCGATGCTGCGTCGGGCGCAAAGCAGTTGAGCGTTGCAGCGGCTGGCATGCCAGTGGAGCGATCGCGCCAATTTTGGAAATTCCTGGCTGGAGGCGCCGACCCTCCATTTTTCGACCGATGCCGCCAAGGCGATTGGTCTGGCTCCATGCGGTTTGAGCAGGATGCGCAGGGCGTGGCAGCGTGGTCGGGCGATGTTCGCGTGGTGGGCGCGATTTGCACGTTAGATGGCGTGGCGGAGCCGGCGGTCGTCGAATCGGCTTTGTTGTCCATTCGAGGGCAATTGATGTTGGCGCGGCGAGTCAAGGCACGCGTAGGCCGATTCGCGGTGAGCGGCGAGGTTGATCACGATCCACGGCTCAGGCGGCATACCAAGTTGAGGCTTTCGGGCGGGGAGATCGCGTCCGGAGAGATCGAGCAATTGCTCTTGCCTGCCTTGCGCCGCGAGCGAGGGTTCATTTCGCGGACGCTGGGCCGGCGCGTTGTCATGCCCGAGTGGCTGAGCGAGAGGCGATTGGAGGCGCAGGTTCATTTGAGTGCTCTGACAATGGCCGAGCAGCGGCTGCAAGGCGTGGACGCGCGCATTGTCTGGGACGGAGCGGCGATCGAAGTGGCGCGGCTCACTGGCGCTTTGGCGGGCGGATCCGCGAGCGGGGCGTTTCGCGTTTCGCTCGCCGGAGGGGGGCCCGTCTACGCCGGACATCTGGACGTCACCGATGCGGCGGTGCGTGAAAGCCGGCTTGACGTCAGTGCCGATTGGGACAGCAAGGGGGGAGGGGGCGCGCTGCTGGCGGCCTTACAGGCGCGTGGCCGGTTTTCTCTGAAAGGTAACCCTCTGCTGGGCGCCGACCCGGTCTGGGATTCGGCAGTGGGACTGTTTGCGTTCACCGGCACGCGTTTGCAGTTATCCAACTTGCATGTGACGACGGCGGGCGGCGAAGCGTGGCAGGGCCAGGGCAGCGCTGGCTTAGACGGCAAGCTCCAGCTTGAGTTGAGTGGACCGGAGGCTGGGAAGCGTCCGGGAGGGCGGCTTTGGTAGCTTAGTGTTTATGGCTCGGGCCTCCAAGTGTGCATCGATTGAGACCGATTTGTTTGAACACCGCACGGTCAAAGACGATTTCATCAACCCATGCTGTTTCGGTGAGGACTTCGCGGTGTGGCTCCAGGCGCGCTTGACAGGATTGACCGAGTTTGTTTTGGATCCACCTCTGATGGAAGACTACGGTTGGGGCTTCTCGTCCAAACATCCAAAGGGGAAGATTTGGGTGGCACTGTCCTATGGGCATGAAGGACCGGTCGAGGAGCCCGCCAGGTGGATGATCTCGGTGGAGTGGCACAACGCGGGTCTGCTGTCACGTTGGTTTGGCAAGCCAGATGTAGCCGCATTCGACGCGTTCTGCGCGGCAGTTTGGCATGCCCTGCAAGCGGAGCCCCGGATTCAATGGCTGGGGTTTGACCAGCCCGCTTAGTTTCTCGCAACAAAAACTGTCACTTTTGTTTTGGCGACACTGATAGAATGGCAGTGGAGAATGACGTCTGCACCGCCCAAACCGGAGTCGATCGCCGAAGCTTTGAATCGCTCGGCGCGCCGGATTTTTAGCGCTGTGCGGCAGCCGGAATGGAGCGCCGCTGTCGTCGACGCCGCGGTTTCTTTTGGCTCGGAGGTGGCGTTGTTTCTTGTGCAAGGGCAGCATCTCCAATTGACGCGGGCCTCGTTTGCGACGGCTGACGCGGCGAGGATTGAGTTGGTTGAGGCACCGGCGGTCGCGCAGGCCCTGGAGTCGCGTGAACCGGTAGCGGCCGCTTGGTCGACGCGGGAATTGTCGGCGGCTTTGCTCAATGTGTTTAACGGAGGATTGGGCGGGCGGGCGTTCCTGTTGCCAGTGGTCAGCGGGGAACGGGCCGTGGGATTGTTGGTTGCGGCCGGCCGGGAGCCTGGATTGTTGGATCCGAACGGCCTCGAATTGATTGCAACAATTGCCGGTGCGGCGTGGGAGTTACGACGGCAACGAAACGAGACGGCGCCCGCTACGTCTACTGGTTTGATTACCTTGGGGCCGCCGGCAGTTCCAGAATCCGAGGACAAAAACGAGTGGCATCAAAAGGCGCGGCGCTTTGCCAGCGTCCGGGTGGCTGAATTACGCTTGTATTACGCGGCGCAGGTACGCGAGGGACGCGACACACGAAACTTGTACGATTTGTTTCGAGAGACGATCGAGCATGAACGGGCAACTTTTCGGGCCCAGTTCATGGAGAAGTCGCCCTCGATGGTCGATTATCTACATGAGGAACTGATCCGGACACTAGCTCAAGGCGAGCCGGACCGGATGGGGGAGAATTACCCAGGTGCGATGGTTCGTAGTTAGATTGGTTAGTTTATCGACTATCGCGACTCTGCCTATGGCGGCGCAGTCACTGGAGAGTCTCGCGCGGGCGTACCGCGACACTCCAAGTTTGCCGGCGCGGGCGGGTTTAGCGAAGTTCGCCGCCGATCATCCGCGAGATACCCAGGGGGCTTTGGCGCGATTGGCGATGGCGCAGGGCAGTTTGCTGGCAGGGCGCAACCAGGAAGCGCTGGAAGATTTCCAAGCCATCATGCGGCGATTGCCGGAATTGGCGGATTTTGCGCATTACGGGGCAGCGCAGGCGCTGGTGAATCTCGGGCGTAAGGGCGAAGCGGTTCCGGAATTTGAGGCCGTGGCGGAGCATGTGCCGCTGTCGTCGCTGACGCCATGGGCCATATTGTCGGCTGGCAATATACTTTTGGAGGCGGGTTCCACTGACGCGGCGCTTCGGTTGGCTACCAAATACTTGAAGCAACTCCCGGCTCCTCAGGGGCTGCTTCTGTACGGCTCCGCCCTGGAAGCGGCGGGCCGGCGCGACGCTGCCGCAATGGAGTTGAACAAGGTCTACTATGAGTATCCTCGCAGCGAGGAAGCTAAAAAAGCGGAGTTGATTTTGGCGCGCTTGCAACCGGGTCCACCGGTGCCGCCGGCGATGGTGCTGTCTCGAGCGAAGAAGCTGATGGAGGGCGGCGAAGGGAAGCGGGCGATCCTGGCGTTGCAGGAAGGGTCCGCCGATTTCACGGCGGCGGATAAAGATCTCGCGGCCGTGAGGGTGGGCGTGGCCCGGCACACGATGCGCGATTTCGCGGGGGCATTCCAGTATCTGAAAACTTTGAAAGTGAATCCTGCGGGCGAAGCCGATGCCGAGCGCCTCCTATATATCGTTCAATCGGCGAGACGGCTTGAGCGATACGCCGAAGTGGACGAGGCATTGCGGCAGTTGGCCGCCCGGCATCCGCGGTCTCGTTCGCGGCTGCAAGCTTTGTCAGGCGCCGCCAACCGATATCTATATGCGAACGACTTCACCGGAGTTGAGCCGGTGTTGGCGGCTTGTGGAGAGTTTGCGCCGGAACCGGACGCCGCGGCGTGCCACTGGAAACTTACCTGGAATCACTACTATCGCCGTCTGCCGGATGCGGTGAACCTGCTGCGGCAACACGTGGAACGGTTTCCAGGATCGGAGGATTTTGCGGCCGCCTTGTATTTTCTGGGGCGATCGAGCGAACGCGTTGGAAAGTGGGGCGAGGCGAAGGCCTACTATGAAACCGTTTCCGCGCGGTTCCCGAATTTCTACTATGCCGTGCAGAGCCGCGAGAGATTGCACGCCCCTGGGTTGGTAGCGGTGAGCGCGTCGGCAACCGGGATCGAATTCGTCAATGCTCTGAAGCTGCCGCAGCCTGGCACGGGAGCCGATTTCGTGATGGACGAGGCGACGCGGGTGCGTATTCGGCGGGCGAAGCTGTTGGTGCAGGCGGCGGCAGACGAGCAGGCGGTCAACGACCTTCGATTCGGAATGCGGAACGGAGCCAAACCCACGCTTTGCGGTATGGAGTTGTCGAAAATGGCGCAGGCACGGGGCGAGAACGGTCCGGCGTTGCGGGCCATAAAGGGTAGCGTACAAGGCTTCATGACGTGGCGGATGGAGGACGCTCCGAAGGAATTCTGGCAGCTGGCGTTTCCGCTGCCGTACCGCGAGTCACTTGAAAAGTATGCCGAGGATGTTTCGATCGATCCGTACGTGATCGCTGGACTAATCCGGCAGGAGTCGGAGTTCGATCCGGCGGCTATCTCGCGCGCCAACGCTCGCGGACTAACACAGGTGTTGCCGGGTACCGGCCGTGAGGTTTCGCGGCGATTGGGGATCCGCCCCTTCACTATTTCGCTGCTTCATCAACCCGATTCGAGTTTGCGCATCGGCATCAGCTACTTGCGCCAAATGCTGAACTCGTTCGAGAACAAATGGTTCCTTACGCTGGCGGCTTACAACGCCGGTCCGGGGCGCGCTAGCGCGTGGGTGAAGTGGGGACGGTTCGACGAGCCGGCCGAGTTCATCGAGACGATCCCGTTCGCCGAGACACGAGGCTATGTGCAAACGGTGCTGCGCAACGCAGATCTGTACCGGAGAATCTGGGGCGGCGGTGGGAGCGGCAAAACGCCAATAGTCGCCGCAGCCGCCGCGGGCGCTGGTAACTGACCGCATGCTTGCGCATAGCGGCTCGGAACCGCCGTTGCGGTCTACACTTCTAGGCAGCGATGCGACTGGATTCCAGGGCGCGATTGGCCTGATCGAGATCGGCGTCCGACATCGTGACCAACGCCTTTTCGACGTCTTCGCCGGTTTCGATCACACGCTTGAGATGAAACGCAGCCAGCTTGTTGCACCAGGCGTCATTGATCGGGCGGCCAAGCTTTGAACTGAGCGCCATCAGCCGCGGGTGAGGCATGGCGATCACCTTTTCTTCCTTGGCATCGCCATCGGTGAGCACGAACTTCACGTCGATGGCGTCGGCATGGCGAATCGAGATCGCATTCTGCTGCCACAGGAACCGGGCGGTCCAGGCGTGTCCAAACGAGTCTGTCGCTTCAAACTGACGGAAATCGAACATTCCCGATTATTGTAGCGAATGTTACCGCCGGGAGTTGCGCGAGAGCGTGAGAAACTCCTCGCGTGTATCGGGTTGGGTGCGGAACGAGCCTAGCATCGAACTGGTCACCGTGCTCGATCCTTGCTTTTCGACGCCGCGCATCATCATGCAGAAGTGCTGCGCTTCGCAAATCACGCCAACTCCGCGCGGGCTAGTGATGTCCTGAATGGCCTCCGCCACCTGTTGCGTCAAGCGCTCCTGCACCTGAAGCCGCCGGGCGAATGCGTCGACAATGCGCGGGATTTTGCTGAGCCCGATCACCTTGCGATTCGGCAAATATGCCACGTGAATCTTGCCGAAGAACGGCAGCATATGGTGCTCGCACAGGCTGTAGAACTCGATGTCTTTAACGATCACCATTTCGTCATATTCGACGTCGAACAGAGCTCCGTTGACCAATTTGGTCAAATCGGCCTGGTATCCGGAGGTGAGGAAGCGCAAGGCCTTTTCTGCGCGATCCGGGGTGCGCACGAGCCCATCACGCGTTGGGTCCTCGCCGAGTTCGCGCAGAATGAACCCCATTCGGTCCGCAATCGAACCCTCAGTTCCATTGGGATGGGTTGTCTGCATGCTCAAAACTGATGCTCTGGTTTTCATAATCTGTCGTTCCTTATTCGGGACGATTCAAAACTGTTGCGGGCGGTTTCAAGCACCCGGACTCCCACCAACTTCACTGGACTCTGGGCGAAGGCCTCCGGCCAAGCCGAGTTCAATCGCCGCTCGGCTACGAGGGTAAGGTTTTCGGTGGTTGGCACCAAGGTTTGAAATACGTCCAGGTCATTCAGATTCCCGTTCTGAAAATCTTCCAGCAGAATTCGTTGCACGAATAGGTCCAACTGGGCAAGGTTCAACAACAGGCCCGAGACCGGATCCACCGGGCCGCTGGCGACCACTTGTAAAACGTAGTCATGACCGTGCCCGAAAGGGTTGTTGCATTTGCCGTAAGTCTGCCAATTTTCGGCTTCCGTGAGCGCCTCGGAATGCAAACGGTGAGACGCCGCGAATTTGTACTGGCGGGTAAGGCGAATCAACGGCTGTGGCCGCTCCCGGCGTAGTCCACATAAAGGTCGTCGGTCTCCCACAAGCGTACGTTCGCCAGCCGCGCCGGGCCTCCACGGAAACTGGGCTCCAGACGCCGCCATATTTCGATAGCGATGTTTTCGGCGGTCGGGACTACGCGATCGAATGGCGGAACTTCATGGTTGAGGAAACGATGGTCGAACGGCTCCACCACTTCGCGATTGAGTACGTCTTTGACGTCTTTCAAATCCACAATCATGCCAGTGACGGGGTCCGGCTCGCCTTCCAGCGTCACTTCGAAGATGTAGTTATGACCGTGGCCCCTCGGGTTGGCGGCGGCCCCATACGTTTCGCGGTTCTGTTCCTCGGTGAACGAGGCGAGCCGGCAGGCATGAGAAGCGGAGAATTCCGCCTTGCGGGAGATAAACATATCGACTTCATTGTAGATGCCCGCGCGCGAGGCCGAGATTCCTACTAAAATCGAATTTATAGCAATGTCACAAGCCATCGCAATGCATCCGGCTCCGGCGCGCGCTTCCTTATTGGTGGACCGCACGCTGTTGATGATTATTCTGGGAGGTCTGCTGGCCGCCACCGCTGTCGTGTGGGACGCGACGCGCGATCGCAGTGTGAATGCCGGCGACCTGGGGCCTGAGTTTTCGGTCGTCACCGAAGAGGGTAAAACGCTCACTCGATCCAGCTTCGGCGGCAAGGTGCTGGTGCTGAATTTCTGGGCCTCGTGGTGCGCCCCTTGCCGTGAGGAGACACCATCGATGGAACTGTTCCACAAGCGGTTGAAAGACCAAGGCGTCGTGCTACTCGGAATCAGCGTGGATAAGAGCGCCGACAAGTACAAAGGTTTCCTCAAACGTTTCGGCGTGACATTCCCAACCTCGCACGACCCGGCGATGAAGGTTTCCGATTCCTATTCCACCTACCGGTATCCTGAGACCTATATCATCAACCGGGAAGGCCGGGTGCTGGAGAAGATCGTCGGCCGCAAGAACTGGACCGATCCCAATTTCATCAAATCGATAGAAGGCCTGCTTTGATCCCCGCCGAGGCCAAACACGAACTCGTATCATTGTTGGGCGCGTCGCGTTGCCTTGACAAACCCGAGGATCTGACGTTGTATGAGTACGACGGCAGCGTCGACAAGGCCAAGCCGGAAATGGTTGTTTTCCCACGTTCCACTGAAGAGGTGGTGCGGATTGTGAATATTACGCGCGCCCATGGGATACCGCTCGTGGGGCGTGGCGCGGGTACTGGGTTGAGCGGCGGCGCGATCCCACGCGCGGGCGGCGTCACGGTTTCATTTACGCGGATGAACCGGATCCTGGAAATCGATCTGATCAACGAGCGGATGGTGGTGCAGCCGGGGGTCGTGAATCTGGATATGTCGCTCGCCGTGCAAGGCGACAAATATTTCTATGCCCCGGACCCTTCAAGCCAACGAGCCTGCACAATCGGCGGGAACGTGAGCGAGAACGCCGGAGGGCCGCACACGCTCGCTTACGGAGTTACGACCAATCACGTCCTGGGCCTGGAATTGGTTTTGATGGATGGCCGGGTGGTGCAAACCGGCGGCAAGATGTCCGATTTGCCGGGCTACGATCTGGTGGGTTTGTTTACGGGTTCCGAAGGCACGATGGCGCTGGTCACCAAAGTTTTTGTCCGTTTGATGCGGCAACCGGAAGCCGTGAAAACGATTCTGGTCATCTACGATCGCGCTTCCGATTGCGGACTCACGGTGGCCGAGATCACGCGTCAGGCAATTACGCCGGTGGCCGTGGAGATGCTCGATGGCGTGATGCTTCGCATGGTGGAGGAGGCGACGCACGCCGGTTTCCCGATGGACGCCGAAGCGGTGCTGCTCATTGAACTGGAAGGCGTGATCGAGCAGGTGGAAGAAGAGGTCGAACAGATTCGCAAGGTATGCGAGGCTTGTCACGCGCGAGAGTTTCGCGTGGCGAAGTCCACCGAGGAACGGGAGCTGCTTTGGAAGGGGCGCAAGAATGCCTTCGGCGCCGTGGGGCGCGTGTCGCCGAGTTACTATGTCCAGGACGGCGTGGTGCCGCGCACCAAGATCGAACCAGCGCTGGCGCACATCCGCAAAGTCGCGGACAAATACGGCTTACTCATCAGTAACATCTTTCATGCGGGCGATGGCAACCTGCATCCAATCATCCTGTTCAACCAATACAAAGAGGGCGACCTGGAGAAAGCGCAGCAGGCCGGCGAGGAGATTCTGAGATTTTGTATCGACGCCGGTGGATCGATCACGGGCGAGCATGGAGTGGGTATGGAAAAGATGGAGTTGATGGGCCATCAGTTTCCGCCTTTGACGCTCGATATGATCCAACACTTCAAAACGCTCTTCGATCCAGATTGCCGCTTGAATCCCGGCAAGGTGTTGCCGACCGGACATGGATGCATGGAGATTCGACAGCGGCCGGTGGCGGCGGCGATGGCGCTGTAGATGGCGCTATCGCCAACGAAACTCCAACGTGTGATCGAACGGCGCGTAGCCGGTTAGATAGACACTTTTCCCGGACAACTTCGGTTCGGCCCCGCGAAGCCCAGTGTATTGGTGACCGGCGATTCCCGGGCCGAATTTCACTTGATCCTGACCCACTCGCCAGGTGGCTTGTTTCCCGTTAGACAGGATAAACGCGTCGGTGACATCGAGGGCCGGTTCACAACCGGTTAGTTCTCCGGCTTCGCCTTGTAAGTTGATTTCAATGGCTACGGGCAGGTCATTCGCGCCCTGGGCCGAGACGCGGAACCGGAATCCGTCCGGGAGTTCTTTGAGCTCGGCGCGATACTCAATCCGACACACTTCGGTGCGCTTCCGTTTACCGCGCATCTGGTACCAGACTTCGACCCCGACTGGTTGCACAGTGCCATCGCCGAAGGGTTGGTAATAACCGGACTCGATCGATTGCGTCCAGACATAACCTTCGCTCGTGCGTTCGGCCTGGGCGGGGACGAACTGTCCCTTGCCAAAAAACGATCCGGCAAAACGAACCGCTCCGACGACGGCGGCGCCCCGGCGGAGTGAGAAGAGCCGGCTGGTCCCGCCCATCATGGGAGTGGCGCTAGTATCGCCACGGCGAATCCTGGCAATGCCGATGGCCGGCATCTGCTTTTCATAGTCGGTCAGAATTGGCTTTGGTTCCGGGCCGGAGACCGAGAGCTCCGGGTATTCGAGCAAGTCCGAGAGACCAGGGCCGCCCAGGCGCGCGAGGAATTCGTATTGCCCGTTGCCATCGGCCACCGCCAAGGTGCGCAGCGCGAACCAATAGCCAGCGACGGCTCCGCGTGTATATTGATCCTGCCGCTTGGAAATCTCGGTCACCACCTCGTTGCCTGGGTGTAGTAAGTACATCAGGGAATCCAAATTCCGGCGAACGGGTTCCAATAGCTGGGGCCGACCGAGTTTCTTGGCGATCACGATCAGGGCCCGGTCGACGATGATGTTGTAGCCTGACGTGCTTCGTTCCGAGTATTGTCCGTCGGAATCGATATCGATGCTCTCGGCCAGCCAATCGTCAATGCGTTTGAGCCAGACGGGGTTCGGGAACAGCACATGCGCTTGCGCGAGGGCGGCGCACATCACCCAACGGTGATTCGGGGTATGCACGCCTCCGCGGGCGATCCCTTCAGCCATGCGCTTGAGCGCCGGCGCGATGGCCCGCTCCAGTTCAGGCTTGTTGGCCTTCCGCGCGAGATGCACGGCGGGGGCCATCGCATACATGCCGAAGGCGGAATCGGGCGGGGAATTGAAGTTCGTGATCAGCAGGTCAAGGTTGCCGTCGGAGGTGAGCTTGCGATCGAGAAATCCCACGGCGAGAGCCAACCGCTCTTGCACCAGGCCGCTGTTGTAGTGGCGCGAAGCCTCATGAGTCAGGCAAGTCGCAAACGTGAGGATTATGCCGCAGGCCGAGCCGCCGTTGTGGATCCCGTAGCGATCGGCCAAGCCTCCGAGCCAGGGGCTGGTTTTGTCGATAGTCTGCCGCTTGAGCAAGTCGTCTACGGCTCGGTCATGCGCGGCCACCATCTCGGGGGTGATCTTCCAGTGCCCTGTCGCGGAGCTTTGTTGTGCCGCCGCCGACGCGGCGGTCAGCGCCGCGCCATGCGTGATTGCCGTTCGTCTAGTCATCCAGATTGGAGGCTAACAGAGTTTAAGGCCCAAACGCATGAACCCCGTCATCGGTCCGGCTATACTACGGCATTATGTCTGAACCACTAAAGCTGGCGTTGGCCGGTCTGGGCCGGATGGGATGGATTCATGCTCGCAATGCAGTTGAGTTAGAGCGTACGGGGGCTTGTCAGGTAGTTGGTTTGGTCGACGCAGACCTGGATCGCGCGCGCCGCTTCGCAGCTCAGTACGGCTGCAAAGCAGCGCTGTTCGCGTCAGTGGAGGAACTGGCGGCGGCCAAGGTTTGCGATGCGACATTCGTGGTCACTCCGACCGATTTGCATCGCGCCCACACGACGATGCTGGTGAAGGCAGGGCATCGAGTCTTGCTGGGAAAAGCCACTCACCGGGACGCTGGAAGGCGACATGGCGTTCGCGGCCGAGTTGGACAGCGACCATCCGCAGTCAGTGATGCTGGCCTTTCAGCGGCGTTTTGACCCGGGCTTGCAATATGCGCAGAGCCTGATGACCGGCGGCGCCATCGGCCGGGTGTTCAAGATTTACTCGGCGCTGGAGGACTCCAACCCGGCCCCGAACGGCTACAACAGCGGCGGCATTCTGCCTGATATGTCTGTTCACAATGTGGATGAAATTTTGTGGCTGGTTGGCCGGATGCCTCAGGCGGCGCTGGCGATCGGCGCAAGGATTCACAGCCACAAGCTCACTACTTGCACCGAGGATTACGACGATGCGCTGTTGTACATGTGGTTCGACGACGAGTTGGTGGCGCAGGTTCAAGTGAGCCGCAACCATGTTTCCGGGTATCGGGTCGAGACGATTATCTTTGGCTCCGACGGTCAGATTCATGTTGGGCGGTTTGAGCAACATCCGTTCGATACGGTGGTCGAGGCGTATGGTAAGCGCGGGGCGAAGGACTTGATCGCCAAACGGACTTTTAGCGAGGCGGTTCCTTCCGAACCCGGGCCTGAATTCGTGGAGCGGTTCGGGTCAGCGTATCAGGCTGAGTTGGCTGCCTTTGTGGATTGCTGCCGGCGGGGCGCGGGATTCCCGTCGACCCACCGGGATGGACTACGAGCGCAACGGGTGATAGCCGCTGGGATGCGGCGGGTCTATGGCCAGACCGATGCCGGAGTTATTTGACATAATACCTGTTATCGGAAGCTAAGAAACTGGACTTCACGGTATCGATCAGCACACTGAAACTTGAAACGAAGACAAAGGTTACGCGGGCGACTACGTTCGGCATGAACAACGCTACTGAAGATCGGGCGCATTCCGCCGGCGAAGCAAACCCTGATGTTCGGGACGAACCTTGGAGGCGATGAAAATGCGAAGGGCCACCGCATTTTCGACGGAGCGGAATTACAGGATCGTGGAGCGGCCCGCGCGCTCTCGGCGTGGCAGACCTCATGCAGGCTCTCGAATCGTGGCGAACCTACGGGGACGGCTAGTATCCAACCCACTCAGGCTGCTGCAGTCGAAAGAGGTGAGAGAGCGCGCTCTAGGTCGTTCGAAACAGCAGCCTCGGAAACCGTGAGCAGCGCCGCTAGAGGCAGTAGACAGGAAAGATAGTAGTTCCAGTAAGGTGCCCCGGAGAGGGCTAACACTCCGGGGCGCCGAGGAAGGGCTTGGCCCAAATCCTCCGATACTCTCTTTAGCGCAGACGGCGGGAAAAGTTGGACACTTTCGGTGAAAAAATATCTACCACGCGTGAAAATATCCATCCCGGCGGTCCACGACGACCGCTGTGTTGTACAGCGCACTGAGCATTCTAGCCGATAGCGCCTCGGGTTTGGGTCCGTCGAAAAAGACCCGGCCGTCTTTCAGCAGGATCACCCGGTCGATTTCTGGGACGATGTCGGCGAGGTGGTGAGTAACCAGGATCAGGCTGGCGCCCTGCCCGGCGACGGCTTGCATCGTCTTTCGCAATTGATGCATCGAGCCTAGATCCAAGCTGTTAGCAGGCTCATCGAGAACCATTGCACGAGGTTGATGAACCAGCGCTCTGGCGATCAGGACGCGGCGCCCCTCGCCCGAAGAGATCTCGCAAATAGGCCGGTCCGCCAAGTGTGATATCTCCAGTATTTGCATCACTTCAGCGGTCCGCCGGTGCATTTCCTCCGTGACTTCGTGATGTGGCCAGATGCCAACGCTCGAGAAAAAACCGGAGAGGACGATTTCCTGGCAAGGGTAGTCGTTCCGGCGGCAAGTGTCTAACCAGTCATACGACACAATGCCCAGTAACGGCCGTAGCTCAAAAATATTCCAGATCCTTTTTCCGAACACCTCGATGCAGGTGTCCGGCACCTCAGGATCTGGATAGAGTTCTCGCGTGATCGCTTTGATAAAAGAAGACTTACCGCAACCATTGGGACCCAGAATCGCAACGTGTTGGCTGGTCGGAATTTCGAGAGAGAATCCTTCCAAGACAGGCCGCCCGGCCCGCCGGATGGTGACGTTTTGGAATCGGATCAGTGGTACGCTCATGTCCAGCTCCATATCGTAGCAAGTTGACGGGCCAGCTACACTGTAACTATAATAGTTACGTAATTAATACAGTTACATTTCACACATGGCCGCTAACACGAGATTTGCCGTCGCGATTCACACGGCCGGGATGCTTGCGCTGGCTGAAAAGATGAGAGTCAGTTCAGAAACGATCGCCAAGAGTGTCAGTACAAATCCAGTTGTGGTGCGGCGGGTGATTTCGCTCTTGGCCAAACACGGTTTGGTGGAAGTTCGGAAAGGACAAGCTGGGGGTGCGGCGTTGGCGCGCAGTCCAGCCGACATTACACTCGAAGACATCCACAGAGCCGTGGAGTTGCCTCCGCTTATGGCGGTTCCCAAGACCGGAGGGAGTAAAGTCGACTGTCCGCTGGCCAGTTTCGTGGCTCCGGTGTTGAGCGAGTTTTTCGCCAACGCCGAAGCGGCCTATATCGAGAGGCTGGGGCAGTTCACACTCGCCGACGTCTTGGCGGCGATCGAACAACGTATGGCCGATCGTGGCGTACGGCACAAGCAGGGAGGAAAATAGTTTCGTGGCACATCCACAACAGCAAGGTAAGAAGAAACCAATCAACTACGCGAATGCCTATGTAGAGGCGAAGCGGCTGATATGGACACACCGCTGGAGGTTGGCTCTGGGGCTGGCCATCATGCTGGTAGGCCGTGCGCTATCGCTGGTCATGCCGGCGTCTACTAAGTATGTGATCGACGAAGTGATCGCCAAAAAACGGGGCGACATGCTGTCGACCGTCGCGGCGGTGGCGGCGGCGGCCACGTTGCTACAGGCCGCCGCTTCCTTCGCCGTGTCGCAGATTTTGGGGGTGGCGGCACAGCGGGCGATTACCGAGATGCGCAAGCGGGTACACGCTCATATCGAACGTCTCCCAGTGCGCTATTTCGACTCAATGAAGACCGGGCAGCTTATCACGAGAATCATGCGCGACGCCGAGGGCGTTCGGAATTTGGTGGGCACGGGATTGGTGCAGCTAACCGGCGGACTACTGACAGCGACGATGGCGTTGTCGGTGTTGGTCTGGCTGAATTGGAAAATGACGCTGATCACGCTGGCGGTGCTCGCGGTGTTCGGGGGCGGAATGGCGCTGGCGTTCAAACGGCTTCGTCCACTGTTCCGAGAGCGTGGCGAGATTGAGAGTCAGCTGACCGGACGGCTCTCGGAGTCGCTCAGCGGCATCCGGATCGTGAAGGCCTATACGGCTGAGCGGCGCGAGAAACTGGTCTTTGCGCGCGGCGCTCACAAACTGTTCCGCAACATTGCGCAGTCGATGACCGGCGTCTCCTTCATGATGGCTTTTTCGGCAGCCATCGTCGGGGTGATCGGTATGGTGATTGTGCTGGTGGGCGGGCAATCGGTGCTGGCGGGCGAGATGACGCTGGGCGATCTGTTCATGTATGTCGCTTTCACCGGATTGGTGGCGATGCCGATTGTGGAATTGGCTTCGATCGGTACGCAGATCACCGAAGCCTTGGCGGGTTTGGACCGGATTCGCGAGATCATGGCGATGCCCACCGAACTCGACGAGGATGTTCACCGTGAGCCAGCCGGAGACCTTAAGGGCACGGTGAAGTTTGAGAACGTTTCTTTCGAATACGACGCGGGCGTGCCGGTTCTGACCAATATTTCTTTTGAAGCGCCGGCGGGATCGACGACGGCATTAGTTGGTTCGAGTGGTTCGGGCAAGAGCACGCTGATCAGTCTGGTGCTCACGTTCAATCAGCCCAAGGCTGGCAGGATTCTTGTAGACGGCCGCGAGTTGAATCGGATCAAGGTGTCGGAATATCGCGCACATCTGGGCGTTGTTTTTCAGGACAATTTCCTTTTCGACGGCACGATCGGCGAGAACATTGCGTTTTCGCATCCGGGCGCCTCGAAAGAGGAAGTAGTGGCGGCGGCGCGAATCGCCAATTGCCATCAGTTCATTGAAGGGTTTGAAAAAGGCTACGATACCGTCGTGGGCGAACGCGGCGTGAAATTGAGCGGCGGCCAGCGCCAACGGGTGGCCATTGCACGCGCCGTGCTCGCCGACCCGCGTATACTGATTCTCGATGAAGCTACGTCCAGCCTCGATAGCGAAAGCGAAGCGATGATCCAGGAGGGTCTGAAGGCACTGCAACGCGGACGGACATCGTTCGTGATTGCGCACCGATTGTCCACCATCCGCGCCGCCGATCAGATCCTGGTGCTTGAGCACGGGGAGATTGTCGAGCGCGGCACCCATCGTGAATTGATCGAGTTCGGCGGCCGGTACAACGAATTGCACGACCGGCAGTATCAATTCGAACTCAATCAGTTCATCAACCCCGGCGAAGACTTCACACCTGCGCCGGTTGTGAATTAGAACTGAATCGCAAGCAGGAGAATGGAACGAGATGGAAAATACCGGTCAAAATCTAGCCAATCATACCCGTTGGCACCCACCCTATCACTTCTTCGTGTTACCGGTGCTACTGGTGAATGCCTGTTGGAGCGTCTACAGAGTCTGGCAGAATCCAGGATGGGATACGGGCGAGGGACTGTTGTTTGCGATTGCGCTGGTGATGTTAGGGCTCTTTGCGCGGCTGAACGCGCTGCGCGTGCAGGATCGGCTGATACGGCTGGAGGAGAACCTTCGCTATCAGCGGCTGCTACCGGGCCCATTGGCGGCCCAAGCCATCGCCGGTTTGAGTCCGGCACAGAATGTCGCGCTTCGGTTTGCCGGTGACACCGAACTGGCCGACCTGGTGACGAAGGCGTTGGCCGGCAGCCTGGCGGAGCCCGCAGAAATCAAGAAGACCGTTCGAAACTGGCGCGGCGACTATTTCCGGGTTTAAGGGAAATAGCCGCCGCTACCAACTCTAGCGGAGGGCCACAGTGACGCCCGCGGCGCTCGAGATTTCTCCGACGATCAATTCGATCGGTACGGCGGGCCCGGGCGTCACACCGGGCGGCACCTTCGCATTGACTTGCATGGCTCCGGAGACCAGGAACGGCGCCGATCCAGCATACTGGACTTCAGCCTCCTGACCGCCAATCCGCAACCGCACGCGCTGCACTGGAACCTTGAGAGAGGTACTGCGGCCCGGTATCGTGCCATCGACGCCCGGCAAGTTGGTTTGGCCTTCCCCGGTCGCGTAGATTACGATGATCGAGTCACGAGCGGCCGGGTTCCCTGCCCCGTTAACGGTGTTGTCCTGGTTGAGGATCGCTCCTTGACCAGCGGCGTTGAGGACAAAGATGCCGGGCGCGGCGGTCCCGACGCGGAATTCAATCGCATTAGACCTGACGCCGTTGACTTCCACCTGCACGCGCGTTGACAGGCGCGGAGCGATCAGGTACGGAACGATGGCGTTGATCTGCGTGCTTGAGACAAAGAGGATGGGCGCTTCAAAGGTGTCGAAGATCACCTTCACGTTGGCGAGTTGCTTGTCAAATACGCCAGATCCGTTGGCGACAGCCGAAACTCCGGCAACCGGTCCGAGCCCGGTTCCGTAGAATGTCACAATCATTCCGGGCACTGCCGCCACATCCACGTTGCTGGCGGCGTTCACCATGCGTGCAATCACGGGCGTAGCGACGCTCGCAATGTTGAGAGTTACGCCGATTTGGCGTGTCACTGCGCCACCTGCCCCCGAAAGGGTGATCGTTCCCTGGTAGGTTCCCGGTGCGAGAGTGCCCGGAGTGACCGACACATTCAATAACGACGGCGTGTTGAGGGAAGTGGCTGATACGGTGAGCCAAGGAGCGACTCCGGTTGGGACAGCCGCAGTCGCTGTGAAAGCCAACACTTCTCCGCTCGACCCGACCTGGAGTTGCTGGACCAGCGGGACCCCCGGTGTTTGGGCGCCGGGCGCGAAGTTGAAGGTGAGAGTCTCCGGCGAGACGGTAAAGGCGCGCCGCACTTCAAGAATCACGACCACGTCGCGGTTGCCGACTGCCGATTCAAACGGAATGCTCGCGGGATAACGACCGGGTTGGAGGCCGGTTGCATCGATGCTTACTTCCAGCTTGTCGGGTGCAATGCCGGCGACTTTGCTGACCTTGAGCCAGTTGGCGCCAGACAAGTAGCGAATGTCGCCGATTCTGTAGTTCGTCAGTCCGCCGCCCTGGCCGAGCGAGACGTCGAGGGTCTGCGAGGGCGGGGCCGACGCGCCGATTACTTGCACGAAGTCAAGCAATGAAGGCGTGACGGTCAACTGCGATGTCGGCCCTGTGTTGGCGAGTGTCACGGGAACAAACACAGGGCTATTTTCAATGCCGGGCGCAGTGATGGTGACCAGTCCCGAGCCTTCAGCCACGACTGGATTGACGCCGACCTCGACCGTCGAGCCGGTGTTAGGACCCGATTGCGCGATCACCAGCCAACTACCGCCTCCGGCGATACTGGAGGTCGCCTGGTAGCCGAAGTTGTTGCCAGTGCTGGTCACCGAGATCGATTGCCGCAGCTGTGTTGTGCTTCCCGCCGCCGTGAAGTTAAGCGAAGATGGCGCGACGTTCAATAGCGGCTGCGTGCTGATAACCATCCGCACGGGGACGACGATCGGCACGGCATTCAACTCAGCCGTCTGCATCGATACTTGCGCGGTGTACACGCCCGGCGGCAAGCTGCCCGGCGTGACAGTCACGATCAACGGATTCGGAGTAGGTTGCGCGGTGGACGGGGTGACCGCCAACCAGCCGGCGCCGTTGGTGGCGGTGGCCGTGTATTGCAGAGCCGTACCAGTGCTGGTGACTTCAATAGTTTGATTCAGAGAGGCAGTGGAGCTTCCCGTTTGGAAAGCGAAGTTCAACTGATTCTGCCCGACCCGCAAGAGCGGCTGATTGTTGGAGCCGACGACAAGCCGGACCGGGACCAGCAATGGGCTGTTGCCAAAATTTCCGCGCACTTCCACTTGGCCGTCGAAAGCGCCCGGTGAAAGATTGGTCGTGTTGACGCCGATGACAATGGCGGCGGGCGTAGTAGCCGAAGGCGTCGAGACTACAAGCCATGGAGTGGCTATGGGTTGCACGGTGAGCGAAACAGGATTGCCAAAGTTCGAAGCGATTAGCGTTTGCCTCGGCGGCTGCGCGCCTCCTTGTTGAAAGGTAAATGTCAGTTGGCCGGGAGTGACGGTGAGTAGTGGATCGGTGGCGACGCGGAGCGTGACCGTAATTGGCTGGTTTTGATTGTTGTTTGTTCTTACCGTAACGGTGCCCGTAAAGGTTCCCGCTGGCAAGTTGGCCAAGTTCTGGAGGCCAATCGCGAGATTCTGCGGCGTGATGCCTAGAATCGGCGTGGCGGTGAGCCAAGAGATGTTGGTCCCCGGGGTAGCAATTTCCACGGTGAAGTTGAGGGGGCTGCCACTACTGGAAGCCGAGACGGTCCTGGCAGCAGGCACCGGTCCACCCAACTGATAGTCGAAACTCAAATTGACCGGCGCCACTGAAAGCCGGCTATCGTCGACCACTCGCAGCCGGATGGGGACATTGATCGAGGGGTTCCCTAACGTCTCGCCTGGCGCACCACTGGCAGACAAAGTTATGGAGCCGGAGTATTCACCGGGGGCCAAATCTCCGGGCAAAGCGCTGGCGCTAATGGCGCCCGGCGTGGCGATCGGTCCTTGATCGACAAGCAACCATTGCGAGGGCGAAGTGAGTCCAGAGGCAGTGACGTTCATCGTCCCGGTGGTAGCGCTGATGTTGATCGGGATGGCAGCCGTACGCGGGGAATTTCTTTGGACCACGAACTCAAGAGACGAAGGCACGGGATTCTGCATGCGCAGATCGCTGACCACTAGATTGACGGGCACTACAAGCGCCGCGCCGCCGTCAGGCGTGAACCGAACAGTGCCCGTGTAAGTGCCAGGCGCCAAAGGGGCCGGAAGAATCGTGATATCAATCCGGCGGATAGCGCCTTCGCTGGCATTGAGGATCGTCGGATTGACGAAGAGCCAGTTAACGTTGCTCGGCCCATCGGTGGTTGTCGTCACCTGAACCCGTGTGCTGATATTGGTCAATTCGACCGCGCGCGAAACGGCGTTGCCCGCCGGCGAGTTGCGCTGGAAATAGACGCTGACACTGAACGGATTGGCGCGAAGGCTCTGTGCCGAGGCGATCGGGGCGAGGCCCACGGTGAGCGCCAGGACCGAAAGTAGCCGCGAGAGGCGGTTGCTAAACATAAAAAAAACCCTCCCAAGAGTTGTCGTCTTACCTTATAACATAATCGGCCGGTTTTGTTTTATTGTTCTGTCCGGCTGCCCTGGCGACTATCCTCTCGCTTGCACTCCAAGGGCCATTCCTTATTCCTTGAAATACCGTGCGTGGCGGTTTCGCGGTTGGGGCGAGACGGGTCGAAATTCCCCACCGGCTGTTGCGATCGTTCGTTCAGACTCCTTGATCTGGAACGAGCGGAATCGGAACTCCGCGATCAGCCTGAGCTGACAGTATTTCCCAGTGCGGCACCTTCAGGGTTGGCCGGTGTTTGGATCCGACGCCCGGCCCATTCCCACAGCCAATTCCGACGTACATGGGAACGAGACGCACTCATACAGAGCTGTTTTCCGGCCGACAACGCCGCGCGGTATGCGATCGTCACCGCGGAAGATTTGGGCATGAACGGCGGAGTCGATCCGTTGACCTGTGATTGCCTTTGCCTTCGTCCAGGGAACTATTCGCTTCAGGGCAGAGGCAAGCTCGGCCCGTCGCATGAGGCATCCTCGCCCGGCGTTGTTGCCGCGAGGGCGTCTAACAGCGATGATCTCCCAGCGCCTTGGCCGATTGGAATGCTGGCTCTGCCTCCGACGTTCATGGCTGGATGGGTGTGGCGAACGGCCGGACCCTTCCAAGCTCAAAGCTCTCACTTTGGGTCGGGGTCTCGAACAACAGGGCTCGCTACCGCTCGTCGATGACCGCGCAGCGTCACATGATGACCGGGGCGCGTCACGCCAGAGCAGAATCACCGGCGCGCGGAGCCTGCTATGAAAAAGGGATGCCCGTGCTTTGCAATGTCTACCATGTTCATTGCGAAGTCGGCAAGGAGACCAAGGCGGCTAGTAATGTGTTGGTCAAACGCGGCAAGGAATGGCACGGGGACAAGATGTATCTCAATCCGCAGCACATACTCCCGATGGAGCCAGTTAGTCCGGCGTCACGAGTTTCGGACCTGGTTCGCGCGGCTAAGGACTGACGCATTTAGCTCAGACAGAATTCGTATGGCCGCCCGTGCCGACTTCCCATCGGGATCGAAGTCCGGGCGGTAGTTAGTCAAACCGACCGCGGCGAGGGGCAATTCGGCGGCTACGCTACGCACCATGGCGCAGGCTTGTTCCAGCGTCCATCCGCCGGGCGTGCGGCAGTTGACGCCAGGGGAATCTTTGGGGTCAAGCACGTCGAGATCGATGTGCAAGTAGACCGCTTCGACATCGGTGGGCGGTTGATTGGAAATCGCCGACGCTGCCAGCCGTTCCCGCTCGCCCGGCTCAACATCGCGATACCCGAGCAGACATACTTTGTCTTCCGACACGGGGTGGCCGAAACCGATTCGACCCAGCAAGTCTTCGTGGCATTGGCCGAGAGCCATCGAAAGCGACATGCCGTCCAGGTGGCCGCTGAGACTCGTCGCGGGCGTGTGAAAGTCTGGATGCGCATCGAGCCAAACGATTCCCGTTTCGGCGGGTTCAAGTCCCGCCAGTGTCGCGACGCAACTATTGCAGTTGCCCGCCAGCACGACCGGCAACATCTCCTGCTCGCCTGCCCGCCGCACGGCTTTCCGGATCTGACGGCCGATGTCGACCAATGCATCAAGATCCGAACACTCAGCATCGCGCAGACGGATATGTTCCACCTCGGCCGGCCGCCCGCGATAGGCGAGAGCGCGGTCTGCCCCAGCTTCCAGGAGTCGATTTGGGCCGGCGCCAACGGCGGAATTTGCGAGTCCCATGTGAAACGGAACCACAATTAACGCAACAGGCTTCGGCATACAGCTATATTCTAGGTGATGGATGTTTCCCTCAGCCGGGCGGATTCGATTGGGCCTTGTGGCTGCCGCGTTTTGTCTGGCGGCAGCTTGGGCGCAACGCCCGTTCCGCAGCTACGCACCGATGGAAGGGGCCGCTAGCGAGTCCGAACTCCCTTCGGACTTCAATCATCAAACCGGCTTCACGCTGGGCCGCTTGATGTATCCGTCCTCCGGCGGACGCGGCTCCAGTTGGACGGTGGACTATCCCCGAGGGGACCGTACATTCGCGGCGGCCGTGCGCAGGTTGACCTTGGTGGACGTGCGGTCAGTGGAACAACCCGTCGATCCCGACGACGGCAACGACATTTACTTTTGGCCGTACCTCCACGCAGGCATGCCGACGGCTTGGAATTTCAACGACGGACAAGCGAAGAAGATTCGCGACTATCTTTTGCGCGGCGGGTTCCTGGTCTGCGACAGCTTCTTCGGCACGCAAGAATGGGCAGGCTTCCTGCGAGGGATGCGCCAGATTTTCCCCAACCGCGAGATCGAAGATATCCCGGACAACGATCCGATTTTTCATTCGGTGTTTAATCTGGATCAACGCGCGCAGGTAGGCAATTTTCGCGCGCGGCGCGGCGGACGCTGGTATCGCGCCGATGGCGAGATTCCGCATTGGCGGGGCGTTCGTGACGATCGCGGCCGCGTCGTGGCAGCGATCAATTTCAACAACGACCTGGGCGACTCATGGCAGTTGGCGGACAACCCCGAGTATCCGGAGAAGTTTTCTTCGATGGGGATTCGGCTGGGCGTAAATTACGTGGTGTACGCGCTCACGCACTAAGGTGTAGAGCTTTTTTGAGCGGCCACCCAATAGCCGGGGCGCGTGCGGGGTTTGTAGCCGCGCGTGACCTGTACTTTGATTTCGTGCCAGCCTCCTTGCACCTTGATTGCGTCGTTGGGGCTGTAGCTGATGAGGTATTGGCTATTGACCTCTTCGCCTAACTTGCCGACCACTTCTTCCATGTCACGCTGCGAAAGGAACGAATACTCACGTCCGCCGGTTTGCTTGGTGAGCACTTCGAGCGGATTAGGGAACAGGACCGACTTCGCTTGCGTGTATAACTCTTGAATGACCGGGATCAGTGTATTAGTGGCGCCGCCGTAGTTGGTGAGTTGATCGACGGTGGTGGGCGTCATCGCTCCACCGCCCGGCATCGGGCGTGCGCCGGGAGGAATGTGGGGGAGAGGAGGCGCGTCCATCTTCTTCGAAATTTTATTGATGAGACGATTGAGATTAATCGAGTAGATGATGATGTTGCTGATCTCAGCCGTTAGTAACGCTTCCCGCAGATGTCCTTCACTGCCTTTGTCTTGCGTCTCGGAAATCAACAGAAGAATGCGCCGCCGATTGGCGGGGCGATTCCGGAGCATGCGTGTCGCGGCAAACACGGTATCGATCATCGCGCTGGTGGAACTGCCTGGGTTGATTTTCTCCAGCGCGCGCTTCACTTCGCTGGCATCTTTGACGAAGCCATCGGTAAGCACGCGATGGCGATGATCGAAGGCCATGACGGCACATTCGCCTTGTTCACCGATAACGAGCCCTTCGAGGAGCGAACCGAGTTTCTTGATGGTCGGCAGAAAGGGCTCCACGACATTGTTGGCCTGAACCGCCAACACCAATGAGATCGGCACATAGCTTACGTCCACACGGATGTCCTGCGCTACGCCGTTATCGAGGAGTGTGAAGTCTTTCGCCTCCAGACCGTTCACCAGTTTGTTGTCGTTGTCCCAGACGGTCACGGGCGCGGTGACCGTGAGAGTCCCGCCCCGGAATACTATTTCACCAGGCTCTTGCGCGGCTAGCGGCGCAGCTAACAAGCTGGAAAGCAGGAAGTCGCGACGGCGTGGTTGCATAGACCTATCCATTCTCTTCGATGCGCCCCAACTTGAACCGGTTTCAAGGCCGCATCAGTTTGACGATCGGTTGAATCAGTTCCAAGATAGCATCCAGCGACTCGACGGCCCCTTTGGGGGAGCCCGGCAGATTCACGATCAGTGTGCTGCCGCGAATGCCGGACACGCCACGAGACAAGGCGGCGAACGGTGTGATGCGCGCCCCTTCGAAGCGCATACGCTCCGATAATCCGGGCATGTGACGCTCGATCACGGCCAACGTCGCTTCGGGCGTGATGTCGCGCTGCGCGGGCCCCGTGCCGCCGGTCGTGAAGATGCACGCGTACTCGCCGCTGTCGGCGATTTCACGCAGCCGCGGTTCGATCATGGTGCGCTCGTCCGGCAGTACCTCAAGCAGCGGCACCGGCCAGCCCTTGGACTCAAGCCTCGCCTTGACGGCGGGCCCGGATTCGTCTTTGTAGAGCTTCATCCACGCGCGGTCGCTGATCGTCAACACCGCCATCTTCATCGTTTGAAGTCTCCACTCTTGCCGCCGCTTTTTTCCAGGAGGTAGAGGTCTTGGATTTCGATTCCTTTGTCGAGGGCTTTCGTCATGTCGTATACGGTGAGGGCAGCGACGCTGGCGGCCATGAGCGCTTCCATTTCGACACCAGTTTGACCAGCGGTGCTCACCGTCGTCAAGATGCGCACGCCCGAGGCTTCAATACTGACCGTCACGTCTGCATGGCTGATCGGTAGCGGGTGGCACATCGGAATCAACTCCGAGGTTTTCTTGGCAGCCATGATGCCGGCAATGCGCGCGACGGCGAGCGGATCGCCTTTCGGGTTTGAGGCGAGGCCCGCTACGACGGCCGCGGACATACGCACGAAGGCATGCGCGCGCGCCGTGCGTTTGGTGGTGGCTTTGGCTGAGACGTCGACCATGCGGGCTTCACCCGCGTCGTCATAGTGAGACAGTTTTTCGCTCATTGAAACAGAACTCCGATTGAATCGCCTGCCTGCCACGATTCGGTTTCGGCATCACAGACCATGAAGGCGTTGGCGCGGGCAAGCGACACGACATCGCTCGAACCCTGCCAACGGATCGGCGTGACCTCGGTCGCATCTTCATTGATGCGCGCCGGGAGAAAGCGAGTGAGCCCGGGCTTGTGACGGAATTCGCCGGTCAACTTGAGCCGAGGCAGCCGGAGGTCGCTGTGCTGCCGGCCCGCGAGGAGTTCAAGCGCCGCTCGACCGAAGAGTTCAAACGTCACCATGGTGGAGGCGGGGTTGCCCGGCAGGCCGAAGAAGAATCGCTCGCGCGCACGGCCGAAGACCAGCGGCTGGCCCGGTTGGATCAGGACGCGATCGAAGAAAAACTCCGCGCCGAGTTCGGCCAGCACGGGCTCCACGAAGTCGTACTTGCCGGCTGACACGCCGCCCGAGAGTAGCAACAGATCATAGGTGAGCCCTTCGCCGATGAGCAGGCGTGTCGCTTCCATTTCATCGACTGCCACGGGAAGGATCGTGGGAATGCCGCCGGCTCGCGCCACTTGCACGGCAAGCGAGTGGGCGTTGGAGTTGCGGACCTGCGTGTGCGACGGGGTGGATTCAACCGGGACAACCTCATCACCAGTCGAAAGGATCGCCACACGCGGGCGGCGATAGACTTTCAATTGGGTTTTGCCAAACGTAGCCAGCAAAGCGATCTGCGCGAAGCCGAGCCGAAAGCCCGCAGGCATTACCGTCTGTCCATGACGCGCTTCCGAGCCTTCGGGATTGATGAAATCACCGTTTGTGGCGGGCCGGTCGATCATGATGACTGAGCCGTCGCGCGTCGTGTGTTCGACCATCACCACAGCGTCGGCGCCACGCGGCACCGGGGCGCCAGTCATGATCTCGACGCACTGCCCCGCCCTGACTTCGCCGGTGAACTCCGCGCCCGCGCGCACTTCGCCGATGGCGGTTAGTTGTCCTGGCAGATCCGAGGCGCGGACAGCGAAGCCATCGCGCACAGACCGGGCCACCGGCGGGTAGTTTCGATCGGCCGAAATAGATTCGGCCAGCACGCGGCCGGCAGCTTCGTCAAGCGCTACGACTTCGATCTCCAGTTTGCGCGCCGCCAGAGTTTGCTCCAGCACCACACGTCGCGCGTCGCGAAAAGAATACGTGGCCAACCGGCTATTCTAACAAGGTGTCTTCACTGACCAAACTTACGATTTCGCAGATGCAAGTTTCACTGGCAAGCGGCGAAATCTCTTCCGCTGAATTGGTAGCGGCTCACCTGGAGCGGATTGAGCGGGTTCAACCGAAAATCAACGCTTTTGTTTCGGTGTTCGCCGAACAGGCAATGGCTGAGTCACGCGCGCCCAGGCCCGGGCCGTTATCCGGGATACCCGTCACGATCAAAGATAGCTTCGATATCGCCGGGCAACCGACGTTGTGCGGCAGCATTTTCCGGCGCGGTCACGTCGCTACGCAAGACTCGACCTCGGTCGCGCGCCTACGGGCGGCGGGCGCGATCATTCTCGGGAAGACCAACACGCCGGAATTTCTGGCGATGTACGAAACCGACAATCACATCTACGGGCGTACGAACAATCCGTGGAACCTGGAGCGGACGGCCGGAGGTTCGAGCGGCGGTGAGTCTGCGGCGATTGCCGCTGGCTGCTCGGCCGGCGGAATCGGCAGCGATGGTGGTGGTTCGGTACGTTTGCCGGCGCACTTCTGCGGACTGGCAGGGTTGAAGCCTACGCCGGGCCGGATGCCAGCGACTGGCCACTGGCCGCAGATCCAGCACCCTGGTGGGCTGCTGGGCGTAGGCGGTCCTCTGGCGCGGACGGCGCAGGACGTGAAGATTTTGTTCGACGTGATGCAGGGCTACGATCCTGCCGATCCATTCTCGCTGCCTATGCCTATATCGCCCCAAACGTCGCAGGGCGGGCGCGTGGGAGTGATGGAGCGATTTCTAAATGTGCCCGTGCAGCCGGCCATTCGCCGCGCGGTGCAGCAGGCGGCGAAGTTAATCGCGAGGTTAGGGAATCCGGTGGAGGAGTTCAAACCGAAGGGATTGGAACGTGCGCCGAACGTTTGGTCCTTCTTCTTTTCCGAACTCGCCGTGCCCTTCACGCGCGAACTGATCGCAGGCCGCGAAAGCGAGGCTCATTGGAGCGGTACGGAATTCTACAACCTGCTGAAGGATAAGCCGGAGCCCACTGGCCGACAGGTAGTGGAGATGCTGGGCGAGCGCGATGCGATTCGAAGCCATATGCTGGCGCAGATGGCCGACGTGCCGATGCTGGTGATGCCGGCTTGTGGCGTGACGGCCTTTCCACATCGCCAGCGCCGCTACGCGACCGAAGGCAAAGACATCGGGCTGTTCCAGGCGATGATGCCGTTGACCTGGATCAACCTCGTGGGTTTTCCCGCCGTAACCGTGCCCTTTACAATGGACGAAGAAGGCTTGCCGGTGGGGATTCAGTTGGTCGGGCGGCCGTGGGAAGAGGAGCGAATCCTCGACCTGGCAATCCGTCTTGAGCAAATTCGCGACCCTCTGCCGCCTTATCCGTCTCTATAGGAATCACTGCATGAAACTCCTCTCACTTGCCGCGCTTACGAGCCTAACCGGGCTCACACTGCTGGCCGCCGCAGGCGGACAGCCGAAGGCATTTCCGTACGCCTACGATATGTTCGACCTGGATAACGGGCTGCGCACGATTACAGTGCCGACCAGTTACCCGAACGTCGTGGCGCTCTACATCGTAGTGCAAACGGGTTCTCGCAACGAAGTTGAGGCGGGCAAAACCGGCTTCGCTCACTTCTTTGAGCACATGATGTTCCGCGGCACCAAGGAGTTTCCGCCCGACCGGTTTCAGGCGACGCTGCAAAAGGCGGGCGCGGCCAGCAACGCGTTCACCAGCGACGATCTGACGGCTTATCACACCACCTTTTCGAAGCAAGACCTGGAGACGATCATGCGCATGGAAGCCGACCGCTTTCAGAATCTCGATTATTCGCTGACCGGTTTTCAGACCGAAGCTTTGGCGGTACTGGGTGAGTACAACAAGAACAGCGCTTCACCTTTCTTGAAGATTGAAGAGACTCTCAACGCCACTGCTTTCAAGAAACATACTTACGCGCACACGACCTTGGGGTATCTGGCGGACATCAAGGACATGCCCAACCAGTTCGCGTACAGCAAAGAGTTCTTTCAACGGTTTTATCGGCCGGAATACACGACGATCATCGTAGTAGGTGATGTCCAGAGTGAACAGGTGCGGGCTTTGGTGAAGCGTGATTGGAGCGCCTGGAAGCGCGGAACATACAAGTCGCCGATCGAAGCCGAGCCGCCGCAGACTGGACCACGGACTGCCCATATCGATTGGCCAACTCCCACGCTGCCGATCAACGTGGTGGCGTTTCGGAATCCGGCGTATTCAGATACCGACAAGGATTTCGCGGCGCTTGATCTGATCTCGCAACTCGGCTTCAGCGAGAATTCGCCGCTGTTCAAGAGCCTGGTGTTCGACAAACAACAGGCGGATTCGCTGCAGGCGTCCAACGACAACCACGTCGATCCGTACTTGTTCACGATCACCGCACGCGTGAAGAAGAAGGAGAACATGCCTGCGGTGCAGGAGGAGATTCTTTCTACGCTGGCAGGATTCAAGGATTCACCGGTGGCGTCGCAACGGCTGGACCGTATCCGCCGCAACTTCAAATATAGTCTGGCGCTTTCGATGAATAACAGCGAGGCGATCGCTCGCACGCTCGCCTATGCCGTCGCGATGAGACGGACGCCGGAGACCCTGAACCGAACGGCCGAAATCTACGAGTCGATCACGCCGGAAGACATTCGCGACGTCGCGCGGAAATACTTCACCGAGAATAACCGCACGATCGTGACTCTGACGGGAGCCGCCAAGTGAAGAACCTTTTCACACTCGCCTGGCTGTTATTATTTGCGGCCACATGGCCGGGCCAGGGTCAGCAATTCATCGCGTTGCCGGATCAATCGCCTTTGGTGACCGTGCGCGCAGTCTTTCGCACTGGCGCCGCGACGGACCCGAAGGGTAAGGAAGGTCTGGCTGCGCTGACCGCTTCCATGCTGGCCGAGGGTGGCACCAAGCGGTTGACCTATGACCAGGTCGTTGAAGCTTTGTATCCGATGGCCGTGAATATTTCGCATCAGGTCGACAAGGAGATGACCACGTTTTCGGCCGAAACGCACGTCGACAACCTGGACGCCTTTTACTCGATTTTCCGCGACATCCTGCTCGATCCAGGCTGGCGTTTGGAGGATCTCAAGCGCCTTAAAGATCAGACCATTAATTCGCTGCGTGTGAACCTTCGCGCGAACAACGATGAGGAATTGGGGAAAGAAGTTCTCTACAACGCGATCTACGCCGGCCATCCTTATGGCCACTACAATCGCGGCAAGGTTTCGGCCATCGAGTCGATCACGATCGAAGACCTTAAGGCTTTCTGGCGGACTAACTACACGCGAGCCAGTCTGACGGTTGGTTTGGCGGGCGGGTATCCGGGGACGTTCGCCGATCAGATGAAGAAGGATTTCTCGACCTTCGCGGCAGGCAAGGTTGGCAAGACGGTGAGGCCGGCCCCGGCCAAGATCAGCGGCCTGAACCTGCATTTAGTGGATAAGCGCACCCGCTCGGTAGCGTATTCCTTCGGGTTTCCTTTTGAGGTGAAGCGCGGGCATCCGGACTATCTGGCGTTGCTGGTGGCGCAGTCTTTTCTAGGGCCGCATCGGAACAGCGCGGGGTTGCTGTATCAGAACATTCGCGAGACGCGCGGGTTGAACTACGGCGACTATGCCTATATTGAGTACTTCCCTAACGGAATGTTTCAATTTGAGCCGAGCCCGAATCTGGCGCGGCCGCAACAGATCTTTCAGATTTGGATCAGACCCGTCGAGTTGCCCACCGCCCATTTCACGCTGCGATTGGCGTTTCATGAAGTCGAGAAGTTCATCACCAATGGACTGACGGTCGAGGAGTTTGAACAGGCCCGGAATTACGTTTCCAAGAACGTCAACCTGCTGACGAAGACAAAGCGCGCCGAACTCGGCTATGCGATTGACAGCGCCTTCTACGGCATTCCCGAGTACAACCGCTACGTTAATGCTGGTTTGAAGAAGTTAACCGCGGCTGACGTGAATCGCGCGATCAAGAAACATCTGCAACTGGCGAATATGCATGTGGTCGCGATTACTCCCGATGCCGAAGAGTTGAAGAAGAAGCTGCTCTCCAATGAGCCGTCACCGATGAAATACGCTTCGGAGAAACCGAAGGAGTTGCTTGACGAAGACAAGCTGATCGAAAAACGGGGGCTGCCTTTCACAGCCCTGAAGACGCGCGTGATTCCGGTGGATACGATCTTCGAATAGACCGGCTACACGTCTATCGCATGGCCCGCGGTGAAGCCGCCGTCAACGGCGATCGCTTGGCCGGTGATCCATGAAGCTTCATCCGAGATCAAAAAAGCAATCGCATTGGCGATGTCGGAAGCTTCGCCCAGGCGGCCAAGCGGATGGAGCGCAAGCAGTTTGGCCTCTTTCTCTGGATCGGACAGGAGAGCCGCCGTGAGTTGCGTGCGAGTGAAACCAGGGCAAACACAATTCACGCGGACATTGTACGGCGCAAAATCGAGCGCCATGTTGCGGGTGAGTGCGACGATTGCACCCTTGCTGGTTGAGTAGGCGGAGCGATTGCGCACGCCGGTGATGCCCACCACCGAAGACAGATGAACAATGCTCCCGCCGGTGGCTTGCAGCTTGGGCAAGGCATATTTCGAACAAAGAAAAGAGCCTTTGACGTTGACCGCCATCACACGGTCCCACGATCCGACGTCTTGCTCCAGGACGGTCTTGCGCACCGCGATGCCGGCTGAATTGACGAGGGCGTGAATCGGCCCGGCCAACCGGGAGAAGAAGGACTCCACCTGAACTGCGTCGCTGACGTCCGCCTCGTTCCGATCCAACACAACTACGCGGGCTCCTTCCAGCCGGCATTTGTCGGCAGTGGCGGCGCCGATGCCGGATGCCCCGCCCGTAATCACGACAGTTTTGTCGAGCAGTCTCATGGATTAGTTAGTGCGCGCGCCCCGCCACCGAATCTACTCGCGATTGAGAGTCCGCACGCGGAACAGCGGCTTCGTTTTTTCGGCGGCATCCATCGTGTAGGTCTGTTCGGTGCGGCCGGGATCGTAATCGCGCCAGAGCCAAATCAACTCGTCGGCCAACTCAGAGTTGCCGGGGTTGCCCGAATGATTGTTGTTGAGCCAACTGAAATGGAAATCGTAATCCATCATCTTGAGCGAATTCGCCATGGCGACGTTCTGTAACGGCCAGCTGCCGTGGTTATTTTCGAGGTCGTTGTAGCCGTCCTGCAGCCAAACGCGGATGTTCTTCTTGGTGTCCTTACGAATCAGGAAAGGATAGACGTTGCCGCCGTCCAATATTCCAGGCTTCCATTGGATGCTGGTGAAGCTGCCAATCCGCGACAACACGCGCGAGAACAATTCCGGATGCCGATAGGCGGCGTTGAAGGCACAAATGCCTCCCGAAGAATTCCCGGCGATCGCATAGCTGTAGGAATCCTGACGGAGGTTGTATTTCTTGGACACTTCGGGAAGAATTTCGTCGCGCAGAAAACGGGCGTAACGGTCGTCCATCGTGTCGTACTCGATCGAGCGCATGCGCTGCTTGCCATCGACGATGCCCGGGGAGATCAAAACGTGAACGATGACCGGAATTTTCTTCTCATGCGAGAGATTGTCGAAAACGATTTGTGCGCGAGAACGGTCGCGCACGGTCAAGCCCTCACCATCCTGCCAAATCATTACAGCAGCGGGCCGGGCCGCATCGTATTGTGCTGGTGCGTAGATCCAGTAGTCGCTTTTCATCCCTGCATAGATCTGACTGGTGTGGACGTGTTTACCGTCCAGCTTGCCTTCGGGAACGCCGGGCTTCGCATAGGACCATGGCGTGAAAGCCGGGATGCTGTCGACGCCGCCGAACGGCTTGCCATCGATCAGGTATGAGAAATTGTGCGAGCGTCCGACGGCGAGTTTCGAGGTTGCATACCAAAGATCTCCTGCGCGCTGCATCGGAATCGGAGAACTTTCATCGATCACCAATTGCGGGCGCGTCTTCGACTCAACGGCGAACAGGAAGTCGGGGCCTTCGCCGAGCCACGCCTTGCCGTCTTTGACCGGTTGCGCCCCCAGGATTTCGCGCGCTTTCGGCGAACTCGACTTAACCAGCTTGACTACTTCTGCCAGAGGAACCGGTTGGGCGAAAGCCGCTAGCGAACCGGCCAACAAAAAAACGAGAAGGAAATACATCAGGTCGAGCGTAACACGCACAAGGGCCTATCGGTTGCGCCCCCCGCCTCCACCAGAGCGTCCTCCGCCTTCGCCGCCGCCCGAACGCCCACCACCACCGCCGCCGCCACCTGATGAACGGCCGCCTCCGCCGGAATCGCCTCCGCCGGAGCGTCCGCCGCCCCCGCCGCCGCTGTAGGAGGGAGCCGAGGCGCGTCCGCCGCCGCCAGAATCTCCGTCGCCACTCCGGCTACGTCCACCGCCGTCCATACTGGGCGCGGCACTGCGACCAGAGGAATCATCCCGGCTTTCGCGGCCACTCGAACGGGGCGATTCGTAGGCCCCGCTGTTTCGCCGGGAACCGCCGGAGTCCCCACCCCGATCGCGAACGATCGGCGGGCTCACTTGCACGTCGCTCCCGCCGCCGCCTCCGCCACGATTTCCCCGATCCGGCGATTCCGAGCGCGACGACCCGTTTTCGGAGCGCCGCGAACCGCCGTCGCTGGATCGGATGGAAACCGATGGAGCCGATGAGCCTGAATCGCTGGATCGGCTGGAGTCGACCGAACCAAATCGCCGCCAGCCACCGCCGCTATCGGCGCTTCTGCCTGAAGGCGACGCAGCCTCGCGGCCGGAGTCGTTCGAACCACGCGCCCCTCCATTCTCCGAGCTCCGCACCGATGAATCGCTGGAACCGCGCCGTCCGGAGTCACCAAACGTGCGCCAGCCGCCATTGTCCGCACTGCGGCCCGACGATGTTGCAGCATCCCGTCCACCGTCGCCAGCGGATCGCCGGCCGCCATTGTCGGGGTTTCGGCCCGCCGCCGTGCCAGGGTTCTCGCTAGAACGGCGGCTTGATTCACCCAAGCTGCGCCAGCCTCCGCCATCGGCGCTGCGGACAGCTTCGTTGTTGGATACTCGTGGCGCCGACGCTTCGGCCGAAGACGAACGCCCGGACTCACCTGCTCTGCGCCAACCACCGCCATCGGCGTTTCTGGTTTCGCGGCTAGCCGCTCCGTTCGATTCGCCGGCTGCTCGCCCGCCGCCTGCATCGACGTTCCTGCCGGAATTCTGCGAAGCGCCGCCCCTGGCGGAATCGATCGCCCGCCCGGCCACATCTCCCCCGAAAGCACGCCGTGAAACCTGCTCCATGCCACGGCGCTGATCCTCGAAGCTCGCACGTTCAACTTGGGCTGGTTGCCGCCGGCTGAAGAAGCGGGTATTGTCGCCAGAGCCGCCGCCGCGGTTGGTCACTTCACGATCGGCCAGCCTCAAGCTCTGCCGCTCGGGAACAAAAGGAAGCCGCCCTTCGACCGACGAAGCGCCGCGCAAGTCAGACTCGCCAAAGCCACGAATTCGATTGCCCCGCCCGCCCACAAAGTCGGCGTGATCCATCCCAGACACGCCGTTGTGCCGCGCGTTCCTGTAGATGTTGGTGATGTTCACATTGTTGACGATCCGCACATTGTTATGGAAAGACGTGTTGTTGCGGTAGCCGCCATACGAACGGCCACCATACCAAGGCCGGAAGCGCTCGTACGGAGCGAGCGGAGCCCAGCCAACGCGGCCGAAACCTACGCCCACGCCAAAGCCGTCGCCTGAACCCCAGCCAAAGAAGCCGACCAAACCCGGGCGCCACCAATGACTCGACTGCCTGCCACCTGGCCACCAGCACCAGCCATATCCAGGCTGATTGAACCACCGCCCGTAGTGATACGGCGCCCAACCCCAGGGATCGTAACTGACCCATGACCAGCCATACCAATCAATCCAGCTCCAACGGCCTTGCCGATATGGCGCCCAACCGGCGGCCACACGCGGCGCCCAGACGTGTCCGTACTGGGGAACGTTCACCCAACTGCCGTGGTCGTCCAGGTCCTCGCCGCCGGAGATATCGGTGCTCATGTACTGATAACTGGTAGAACGCTGAAGGTCGCGATCGCGGCGATCATTCCAGCGGTCCCAGTCGTCTTCCGGGATCTGGTTGCCATCTCGCAGTTCGGGGTTCGACTGAGTTCCGCGCGCCACAACCGTGCGGCCGCTGCGGATTCGCTCGGTTCCTTGGGGCGTAAACATCTCGGCCTCGCCAGAACGGATTGTGACCTCGGTCGTGCCGTCTTCGCGGACTTCGATGCGATACGAACCTCGTTTCACCGGGCGAATCGAAATCGAAGGAGTGGAGAGTTCCACTTCAGCCGATTGCTCGCGCATCACTCGAAAAGTGACCAAGCCGCGGGCGAGTTGCACCATGTAGCGATTCGGTTCGATCTCGGCGATGCGCACCTCCGTATTGGCGGCCATCCGAATCATGTTGGAGTAGTCAAACTGAAGTTCAGCGCGAGAGTTAGGGCCCGTAAAAACGCGGTCTTGCACAAGGAGCGGCGCATTGAGGGCCGCAGCCGTCAGATCTCCCGAGTCGCCCCGTTTGACCGTGACGTCACCGTTCGTGAGGCTGATACGGGCCACGCCGCGACCCGGACGATCTTCTTCTTCGAAGTCGCCGGAGGTTTGGGCGGCCAGAGGAGTTACGAACAGAACGCTCATCAGCGCCAGACTTAGGAGTTCAATTTTCATGGAAATGGTCCCGCCTCTCACGACGTCTCAGGGGCACCTCTGGTTCCAAACCTGCAAGTGTTTTGTTTCCAGGAGAAACCCGCTACACTGGCGAGAAGCTTCTGTGGCTGAAAACCACCACCTCGATTCATCACAACCAACTCCGGGCGGCCGCTTGCGGTTGTGGACCGTGTTGTTTCTTTTCGCCGCCACTTCGCTTTTCTTTTGGCGGCTGACGTTCAGCAATCAATACACTTGGCTGGATTCCAGCGATATCTCTCAGCAGGTCTTGCCTTGGTTCCAGTTCCAGGTGGGGGAATTGCAACAGGGACGGCTTCCGCTTTGGGACCCCTATCCGTACGGTGGGCAACCTTTGATCGGGCAGGCGCAACCGGGTACGGCTTACCCGCTCAACTGGCTTTTCTTCCTGATGCCCACAAATCACGGCTGGATCCGTCAGAATATCGCCAACTGGTATTACGTACTGATCCATTTCATGGGGGTATTGTTCGCTTATAAGTTATGCCGCGATCAAGGGCGGTCCGACGTCGCTTCGGTGTTTGGCGGCCTTTTGTTTGGGTTGGGCGGGTACATGGGCTATGTAGACTGGCCTCAAATGCTGAATGGCGCGATTTGGGCTCCTCTCATCCTGATGTTTTTGTTGCGCGCGGCCCGCGGCCAACGCGAATGGACGAGCGCCGCGATGGGCGGAATGTGTCTGGGTGTGGCGTTTTTGAGCGGCCACCATCAGATCCCCACGTTTATCGCACTTACTTCCGCCGGGATTTGGGGTTGGCTGATTTGGGAGCGCCGGCCTTTGTGGATGCGAGGGATTCTCTTTTACGCGACGGCTGTGATGACCGGCGGACTCCAGGTCTTACCGGCTTGGGAATATTCTAAACTGGCCGTGCGCTGGGTTGGAACTCAGGAGCCGGTCGGTCACTCCGATGCAGTGGCCTATCACATACACGACCTATATAGCTTTCTGCCAGTGAATCTGATAGGGATCGCGATTCCGGGCCAAGATCCAGGGATGAGTTTCTATGTGGGCGTGATCGCCGTGTTGTTAGGGGCGATTGGCATCTGGCAAGGTTGGCGTTTTCCGGCGGTGCGGATCGTGACCACGGCCTTGCTCGGGTCGCTCGTATTCTCGCTGGGATCGCACACCGTCTTTCACGGTATTCTCTATTCACTACTGCCAATGGTCGAGAAAGCGCGCTCGCCGTTAATGGCCACGCTGGTTTCACTGGTTTGTCTGGCGCTGCTGGCGAGTTACGGTGTCGATGCGCTACGCGAGGGCCTGCCGCAAGAGGAGATGAACAAGATACGTTGGACGTTGGCGGGCGGCGGAGTATTTGTCATGGCCGTCTTCTGGGTCTTGTTTCTCGCTCGCGAGAACAGTTGGAAGCACGACACGCGAGGTTCAACGGCCGGGATCGTAGCGCTGGCAACTGCGGTGGTACTAACCGCTTGGCAGCGGCGCGCTATTCAAACCAAGGCCTTGCTGAGCGTCTTAGGGCTGT
>JAYUSQ010000169.1:0-16770 GCA_043755595.1 Acidobacteriota bacterium
CCGCGAAGCGCCTTAGTTGCGGGCCTGGCGAAGACAAGCGTGATCCCACAAAACAATTCTACATCAAATTGTTTTTTTATAACACAGTAGTACTAGAACGCCTCCACCAACCTGATGTTGTTCTCAAAGACTACGAGGATACTCATTTATTCTTGCATGAAATCGCCGGCTGCCTCACACCGGGCTCGCTAGAAGCCTTCTGGGGAATAATGGGCGATCCATACCCAGGTTACGATATAGACCGCAAGAAGGTTGCATGCTTGTTCCCTGGTCGGATTATGATAGCTGCCGGACAGGGAGTGAGATATGACGACGAGTTGACTATTGATTGGAAATGAGCGTATTCATCGAACTATTTGTCTCTGCTTGCGGCCCAGCGTTTTTTCTGTGCGTCGCTGATTCTTTTTCGGGCCGCTGCGTTCATCTTCCGCTTCGTACGTGCTACCGGCACGGATTCCGTGGGAGCGGGTACTGATTGAGTGGCCCGCGCAGATGCAGTCTTCTTCCCGGGCGGTCGCCCCATACGCTTCACCTTGCCGCCGAGGATCTTGATCGCTCGATTCGACCGATCGCTTTCTTCAATCAAGAGGACAACAATTCGTTCTGTCGGTTAACTCGAAACCCATCGCCACGAGGGTAATTTAATGCCCATAAGCTACAAAACCTCCAGCGGCAGTGGAGAAGGAGACGGTGTCCGCTCTCGACATCCAGCCCCAGCGCCTCGGCATACTGGCGGCGAAACAAGCAGTACGCACATCTTGCTCTGGAGACAGACGGAGAACCACCGGAATAACTATCCCCTGTTCCGTCTGACTGTAGTGCTCGACGGTGTCGTAGGAAACGGAGATCGCCACTACCAACCGCCCGAGGGAAGAGGGTCCATTTCTATAAACACAAGAAACGGGCTCCGGACTCCAGCCGCTTTAGCAGTCAGGAACACCTGCTTGCCGTCCTGTCCATGAGCATAAAGGCGGGATCCGTCTAACGCCACCCATTCTCCGCGATACTCATTTTCATGCTTTCGAAGCCATTCTTGCTCAGGAGCCGGTCCAACGACTAGCGGGAGTTGCACGCTTTGCCGTGGCTTTGCGCGGGGAACAAAGGGTTCACTCGTCTCGCGTTTCATGGGCTCTTCCACCGGCTCATTCGATAGTGTAGGGCAAATGCAGCAATCTGTACCGGTCTCAGATTCTGCCCTTTGGTGATAACGCCCCCCAGGAGCCAAAATAGAAAGGATGCCGGGCATTCTCTACGTGGTGGCGACACCGATCGGGAATTTGGAGGACATGACGTTTCGCGCCGTGCGGACGCTGAAGGAAGCGGCGGTGATTGCGTGCGAGGATACGCGCCAGACCAGGAAGCTGGTGGATCATTTCGGCATCGCGACGCGCATGGTGAGCTATCACGAACATAACGAGCGTGAACGCACGGCTGAGTTGATCGCAGAGCTGGAATCCGGGGGCGCGGTCGCCTTGGTGTCCGATGCCGGCACGCCGTTGATTTCCGATCCTGGCTTTCGTCTGGTGCAAGCGGCCGTGGCGAGTGGGATCACGGTGACTCCGATTCCAGGGGCGTCCGCAGCGATGACTGCACTGAGCGCGTCGGGGCTTGAGACGGATAGTTTCCGGTTCGTAGGTTTTCCCGCCGTCAAGACATCGCAGCGGCGCAAGGAGATCGAAGAGTGGAAGAGCTTGCGCGAGACCGTGATTCTGTACGAAGCGCCGCATCGGATTCTGGCGACGCTGACCGATATCGCTGACGTATTGGGACCTGACCGGCGGGTGGTGGTGGGACGCGAACTGACGAAGCTGCACGAGGAGTTTCTGCGGGGCACGGCGCGCGAGGTCCACGACAATCTGGCCCGCCGCCCCGTCATCAAGGGCGAGATCACCTTGCTCATTGCGCCCGCGCCAGAAGTTGCGGTGGAACCTGCTGCCGATACCGATTTGCGAGCGGAGGTGGCTGTGTTAGTGGCAGGCGGCGCGGCGAAAATGGATGCCATCAAACAGGTGGCGGCGAAGTACGGATTGGGCAAGCGCGATGTGTACAAAGCGATGGAATCTTAGCGCGCGCCCACGTATGGTAGCATCGTGGCAAGCGCGTGCTTGACTTCCTCAAAAGCCCAATCTATACGGTCCAGACGTTCATCCAACTGGCTGGCCGCGCGCTTCGCAATATCTTCCGCAGCCCCCATTATTGGGACGATATCGCGATGCAAATGGATATCGTCGGCGTGGGCAGCCTGCCGATGGTGCTGCTGATCGGGCTATTCACCGGAGCCGTCATCACGCTGCAGATGGCGCAGACACTAAATCAATATGGCGCGAGCGGGCAGGTGGGCCGTATTGTTTCAGTGACGTTGATTGTCGAACTGGGGCCCGTGCTCACCGCGATCCTCGTCGCCGGGCGCAACGCTTCGGGTATGGCGAGCGAATTGGGCTCGATGAAAGTGACCGAGCAGATCGACGCCATGAGAGCGCTGGGCACCGACCCCGTGCAGAAGCTGGTCACGCCCCGGCTACTAGCCACCGTTTTTATGTTGCCGCTCCTGGTGATCATTTCCGATTTCATGGGACTGGTGGGAGGCTACCTGGTGGGCTGCGTGCTGTTGGGCCTTACGACGGCACAACAATTCTGGTCCAGCGCCTATCAAGCGCTCGACTACACGGATATCATCCAAGGCTTGATCAAGCCGTTTGCCTTCGCGATCGTCATCGCGCTGGTCGGCTGCCACTACGGCATGAGCACGACGGGCGGGACGCAAGGCGTGGGACGGGCCACCACGCAAGCAGTCGTCGTTGCTTCGGTTTGGATCATCGTAATAACCTTCTTCATCGGCAAGTTCTTCGTCGATCTCTAAGTCACGGCCACGATGGACTCCCTTGACGCGCCGCTCCGGTTAGAAAATGTCACGGTGCGGTTCGGTCCGGTGACCGCGCTGGATCACATCGACTTGTCTCTCCAGCGCGGGGAAACCGCGATTGTGCTCGGTGCGGCGGGGAGCGGCAAGACCGTCTTCCTGAAGACGGCGCTGGCGCTGGTGGCGCCGGACGAAGGCGATGTCTATCTGTTCGGGCAAGCTACACGCCGGTTGAAAGAGTCCAGCCTCTACGATTTGCGCAGCCGGATGGGAATCCTGTTCCAGGAAGGCGGACTGTTCGATTCGATGACGATCGAGGAGAACGTCGCCTACCCGCTACTGAATCAGAAATCACTGCGGTGCCCTGTTGAAGAAGTGCAAGCGCGGGTGGAAGAAGCTCTGAAATTCGTGGAGTTGGGGCACACGCTCGCTAAGTTTCCGAGTGAGTTGTCGGGCGGGATGCGGCGGCGAGTCGGCATCGCGCGCGCGGTGGTGACACGGCCGGAATTGGTGCTCTACGATTCACCGACCGCCGGGCTGGACCCGATCACCGCCAACACGATCATGACGCTGATCGCCAAGGAGCGCGATACGCGCGGCACGACGACCGCCTTGGTGACACATCGCTATCAGGATGGGCACTTGCTGGCGAACTATCGCTACAATGCCAATACGGGGCGGCTGGAAGCTGCCCCCAATGGAGGAGACGATTTGCGGACCCGATTCATTGTGCTGGGTGAAGGCCGGATTGTGTTTGAGGGTTCTCAAGACGAACTGGAAGCCTCAGTCGATCCTTACGTTTCTAAGTTCGCCAAGCGTCTGACAGAATAAAGTATGCCGTCTCCTCAACGTGTGGCCTGGGCACAATTGCGAGTGGGCGTCGTGGCCGTGGTGGCCATGATTCTGCTGGCTGCGATGGTGTTCCTGGTCACGGGCAAAACAAGTTTCTTCGAGAAAAAAGTAAAGCTCTTTACCTACTTGAGCGACTCAGCCGCCATGGCGATCGGGGCTGAGGTGCGGCTGAACGGCATCGAGATCGGCAAGGTGGAGATCGTCGATTTGTCGGGCGACAAGGATCCCAAGCGGGCGGTGAAGGTTCAGATGCTAGTGTCGGCCGAACGCCTGCGGCAGATTCCGATCGATTCAACAGCCGCTATCGGCGCGGCTAACGTGCTGGGCACCAAGTACATCAACATCAAGCGCGGCGACAGCGGCGAGGCGATCAAAGCGGGGGGCACCGTGAACGCTCTCGATACTTCTTCGTTTGACGACGTGGTGGCGAGCGGCTACAACATGATTGAGTCCACGCGCGGGATGCTCAAGCGCATCGACGGGTTGGTATCGGTGATCGAGAAGGGCCAGGGCTCCATCGGTAAGCTGATTTTCGACGAGCAGCTTTATAAGAACTTGAACGGCACCGCAGCCGAAGCGCGCAAAATCACCGAACAGATCAACACCGGGAAAGGCAGCTTGAGCAAGCTGCTTTATGACGACGCCGTGATTGAAGACGTGAGGAAAACCTTCGCGCGGGTCGACCGGTTGATGGACGGCCTGGAGCAAGGGCAAGGCACGCTGGGCAAGCTTCTGAAAGATCCGGCCGTACATGACGAACTGCGTAAGACAGTGGCTGAATTCCGCACCATCGCGGCCGATCTGAACGCCGGCAAGGGCACCGCCGGCAAGCTATTGAAGGACGAAGCGATGGTGAATAAAGTTAATGCGACGATCGATCAGGTCAACGGAACGATCGCCAAGATGGACACCATGCTGGCGAAGCTGAACTCGGGACAGGGCACGCTGGGGCAGTTGATGGTGAATCAGCAGCTTTATGAATCATTGAACGGCGCGACGAAAGAGATGCACGATTTCATGAAGGATTTCCGTAAGAACCCGAAGAAGTTCCTGAGCATCAAGCTGGGCCTGTTTTAACAGCCACAATGAAGCGGCTGATCGTCAACGCCGACGACTTCGGCTATACCCGCGACGTCAACGAAGGCATCATCGAAGCTCATCGCCGGGGTATCGTCACCGCCACAACATTGATGGCGGTTGGCAGTGAGTTCCAACATGCCGTGATTCTCGCCAAGGATCACGCCGCGACGTTGGACGTTGGCGTGCATCTGACACTGATCGGGGAGCGGGCGCTCAGCCGGCCGGGCAAGGCGCTGCCAGAATCGCCGCAGGCGCTGGCGTTCGCCGCAGTCTTCCACACGTTTAACATCGCCAAGGAACTTGACGCGCAGATCACGCGCGTACTGGAGGCAGGCATTCAGCCCACGCACCTTGACACACACAAACACTCACACTTACTCCCGCAGGTGGCCGAAGTGGTCGGCGAGCTGAGCGAACGGTACCGAATCCCATGGGTCCGGAGGCCGCTGCCGAAGCTTTTATTGGGTGCGATGAGCCTGGCCCGGCTGCGACGCCACGGTTGCCGGATGACCGACCATTTTCTGGGCTTCGATCTGACTGGCCGGTTTGGCGCAGTTGAATTGGAGCGTGTGATCCGTTCGCTTCCCGGCGGGCTCTCTGAGTTTATGTGCCACCCCGGACGGTTGGGCGGCGAACTGCGCGCGGCACGTACGCGGCTGAAGGAATCACGCCAACGCGAGTTGGAGGCACTTACTTCGCCGTCGGTGAAAACGGCGGTCCAGGCGGCGGGCGTACAATTGATCGGGTACAGGAACGCATGACCAAGGAAGAAATCTTCAACCACTTCGAAAAACACGAGGGAGTAATTTCCCACATGTATCTGGACACCGTGGGCAAAGTTACGATCGGCATCGGGTTCATGATTCCGGATCCGCACTCGTCGCTAGTCTACCGGCTGGTTAACCGGGCGACAGGCGCGGTGGCCACGAATGCAGAGAAGCTGGCCGATTGGACAAAAATAAGTCGGCAAATCAAGGGCAAACTCGCACAAACATACCGCAAGTTCACGCAGCTGGACATGCCGGATGCCGAGGTGCGCCGGGTGTTGGACGAAAAGCTGCGCGCGTTCGCCGAGAGCCTTCGCACGCGCTTTCCGGCTTTTGACACCTTCCCACAACCGGCCCAGTTGGCGCTGCTCGACATGATCTTTAACCTTGGCCCGAGCGGGTTGTTCAAAGGCTTCCCGTCACTCTGCCGCGCGGCGGATCGCCTGAATTGGGCTAAGTGCGCGGCTGAATCGAATCGCCTGGGTATCTCGGACGCCAGGAACGAGGATTGCAAGAAGTTGTTCCTGGCGGCCATCCCCGCCCCCGCTCCGCGGCGTCTGACCATGCGGCGTTTCCGGTAGCCTGAGAAATTAGCTGATGTTCACTGTTTCTTGGAGTAACTCCCATCGGCCCGCGCCAGTTCCGGTTCTCGGAATAACTGCGCGGCGGCGGCGGAAATAGGCGGTGAAGCCGTCGCGACAGGCCATTTGCCCGAATGCCCGGGCGTCCCATGGCGTCGGAGCATAAAGCGTTGATAAATGATTTGCTCCAGCGGGCCAGCGATGGCCAGCCGTTGTTTGGTCAGCTATTACCTGAAAGGCCACAGCCCTGAAGCAATCCGGGCCAACCACAGCGACTTGAGCCAGCGCCAGTTCAACAATCTTCGAACTAACTTTCGACGGGCAATTGAAATCAGAATCACAAGGAAGGGTACGGCGAGGGTCTTCGACTCAGCTTAAATACCGCAAGACGTCATAGGACCTCACACGAAAAGGGGGGGCTTGAGATGCCGCCCCTTGCAGATGTTTTTCGAGGCGGCCCTCGAAGTAAAAAGACTACCCTTGATACTCGCTTTCCAGCAACTTTACTACTACCGGTTTCTGCGCGACCGTTTCATCCACCGCCAAATAGACGGCGCCGAAACCCGCCCTTGGCCAGCAGTTCCTGAATCCGTATCGGCCTTTCACCAGCGAGCCCGGGCAAGAAGCGCCACCGGCGAACGGTCTTTCGCGCCCATCAATTCGGGCAAAGGAACGTTGAGGAATTCCACAGCGCGAGTCTCCAAATCGAGCGGCGATTGACCCTCTCGCAGCCCGGCGAGGTCTTTCCCCGGTTACAAATTGGCTTCGTTCATTGGGGGGCAGCGGCGACACATCAGCCAGAAGCCGTTTGACTCTGTCCAACTGCGCAGCAGTCATCATCGGCGACCCTTTTTGCACAATGGACATGCTATCAGGAAGCGGAACGGCTCAATTAAGCGAACGCTTTCCGCACCTTCGCGAGAAACGCCGTCACTACCTCTTCGGGATCCCCGGGGCCAAGCGCTTCAATAGGAGTGAACCCGCGATAGCCAACTTTGTCGATGATGGCGCGCAGCTTCGGCAGATCGATCTCCACCTTCTTTTCGCCGTACCAGACGTGCTCCTTGATTTGCCAATTGGAGGCGTAAGGAATGAGCTTCTCGATTTCGGCATAGGGATCGCCTTGGCGCAAACTGCCTACGTCTAGAATCACACTGAACCACTCCGACTTCACAGCCTGCACGACGCGAATGGTCTCGCCGGCGGTTTTCAGAAAATCGTCATGGTGCTGCAGGCCGACAATCACACCGTGCTTGGCGCCATACTCGGCACATTCCTGAAAGGCCGGAATCATCCACTGAAGCACTTGATCGAACGTGAAACCCTTGGGTACTTCGCGGCCCGCGAACACGCGCACCATATCTGACCCGAGTTTGGCCGCCACGTCGACCCAATCCTTGACCAATTGGATGTGGCCGCGGCGGCTGGAAGCGTCGGTGAGCGCGAAATCGTTACGAACGCCAGTGCCCGTAATGCTGACACCGTTCAGGAACGCCGCGCGCTTGATCGAATAAACATTCTCGTCGGTGGGAACGTTCGGATAGCCGCGGAAGTAGTAGCCAGTCAGGTCGACGCCGTCGATACCGTTTTTCGCGCAATAGGCGAGCACGTCCGGGATCGACATCGTGCCTGCGAGTAACGGGCGGTTGAACGAGTATGCGTTGAGCCCGACTCTCACTCTAGTGCCTGGGACAAGACGCTTCACACCGTCAGCGAAAAGCGGGGCTGCGGCCACGGCCCCTGCCCCGGCAAGGAAGCCGCGACGGCCGATCAAGCCAGCACTTCCTTCACGACGCGCGCCGGGGTTACGCCAACCAGCGATTCGTCGCGGCCTTCATAGAAGAACGTATTCTTCGCGTGGTCAACGCCCAGCAAGTTCTGGACGGTCGCGTGGATATCGGCGTGCCCGAGCGCGAACGCCGGAACCGCCGCGTAGCCAAGCTCGTCCGACTCGCCGTAGTCGAAGCCGCGTTTCACGCCCGCACCGGCCATCCACATCGAGAAGCCATACGGGTTGTGATCGCGTCCCGGCGCGTTGTTACGAGCCTCAATCGTCGGGAGCCGTCCGAATTCACCGGACCAGATCACAAGCGTGTCTTTCAGCATGCCGCGTTGGTCGAGATCGGTCAGCAGCGCCGACATGCCCTGGTCGATGCGTTGGCAAAGCCCAGGCAACTGACCGCCGATGTTCGAGTGCGTGTCCCACCCCCCGCCACCGTACACTTGGACAAACCGCACACCGCTCTCAACCAGGCGCCGCGCCAGCAGACAATGTTTGCCAAACTCGCCCGATCCCGCCTGGTCCACTCCATAGAGTTTTCGCGTCGCTTCCGTTTCGGCCGACAGGTCCGCTACTCGCAACGCCTCAAGCTGCATCCGAGCCGCGAGTTCGTAGTTGGAAATCCGCGCTTCCAGATCCTGGTCCAACGGATGATGGGCTTTCTGTTCCCGGTTCAGGCCGTTCACCAAACTCAGCAAGCGGCGCTGCTCGTCGGCGGTGACGGACTCGGGCCTCTTAATATCGAAGATGGGCGCCTTCTCGTCGGCGCTCATGGACGTCCCACTATAGACCGGCGGCAGCCACGCCGACGAGTGTGCCCGCGCCCCGATGGAAGCGCCTTCGCCGAGCGCGATGTAAGCCGGCAGATTCGCGTTTTCGGTGCCGAGCGCGTAGCTTACCCAGGCGCCCATGCTTGGAAACCCGGTGAAACCGCGGCCGGTGACGAAGGTGAATTGCGCGGTCGAGTGGTCGATGCGGTCCGTCCTCATCGAGCGGATAAAGCTAACCTTGTCGACCACCTTTTGGAAGTGTGGCAAGAGGTTGGAAATCTCGCGGCCGCTGTCACCGCACTTGGTGAACTCCCAGGGGCTCGACATAATCTCCTGCGAGCCATTCAACGCCCTGCCCTTGATCTCGAAAGGCGCGGGTTTGCCGTTGTACTTCACCAGCGTGGGCTTGGGATCGTACATGTCGATCGTGGACGGGCCGCCGCCCACGTAGATGAAGATAACGTTCTTCGCTTTGGCGGAGAAGTGGGGCTTCTTCGGCACAAGGTTGTAAGTGGGGATCGACGCGGCCAACGCGCGGTTCTCCATCGCGATGATGGAACCGAGCGCCATTCCGCCGAAACCTGTGGCTGCTTCACGCAACGCTTGCCGTCTGGATAGAAATCGTTTCATGCTGGTTCTGGTCTCCGGTTCTCAATCAATACATGTAAAGGAAGTCGTTGGCGCCAAACATCGCTTGCACGAACAAACGCAGGCCCTCGGCAGGGTCCTTGGAGGCCGCGAGCGTTTCGTTGCCCAATGCCAACTCACGCGCCGTGGCTGGGCGGGAATAGGCGGCTGAAAATGCACGCTCCAATGCCGCTTGGGGATCGCCCTTTGCTTGTTCCAACAACTGTGAGGCGAAAGCCTTGGTGGTGCGCATGACGAGCGGGCTGTTCAACAGCGCTAGCGATTGAATCGGCAGCGCGGAGCGGAAACGTTGCCCTTGATTATCGGCAGTCATGTTCGGCTGGTCGAAAGCGTGCAGAAAAGCCACCGGGCGAGTGCGGTGCTGCGAAAGGTAGAGGCTGCGGCGGTTGGCGTCGCCCTTGGTTTCGTCTTCCAGCCATTGGCCGTCAGGGCCGCGTTTGATCGGTTCCTGGCGTCCAAACATTTTGCCGCTCAGCAAACCGCTTACTCGTAACATCGAATCGCGGACCGACTCAGCCTCGAGCCGTAGCGGAGGCTTGCGCCAAAGCAAGCGCGCTGATGGGTCTGCCTTGAGCTGCTCCAGTGAGTCGGCGGAATCCTGGCGATAAACCTGCGACATCATGATCTGCTTGGTGAGCCACTTGAGATCCCACTTATGCTCCTGGAACTGAACGGCCAAGTAGTCGAGCAGTTCTGGATGTGTCGGTTTGTCGCCCTGTTTTCCGAAGTCGTCTACGGAGCGGACGATGCCCTCGCCAAAGTGGAATTGCCAGACACGATTGACGAAGACTCGCGCGGTGAGCGGGTTCTGCGGCGACACCAGCCATTTGGCCAGAGTCAGACGGCGGCCCGTATGGTTCCACTCGGGGTGAGCCGCTGGGTCCGGAAACTGGAAGGGCTGGGCGGGATCGTCAAGCACGGCGGGAATTCCCGGTTGCACCGCCGCGCCAGGCGCGAGATAGTTGCCACGCTGCAAAACATAGGTGGGCGAAGGCGTTTTTGAAACGTCCCATGCCGCCTCTATGTAATTGGGATCGATCTCGGAATTCTTCTTACGGCGCGCCGCCCGCTTGGCGGCGTATTCTTCCTTCCACGTTTTCAACTCGGGAAAGCGCGCTTCCATTTCCTTATCGGAAATGAAGTCCTTGACGGCCGAACGGTCGATTTCGAGGTCAGGATCGTTTTCAATCACCTCTCGGATCTGCTTCCGCGCTTCGGGCGACATATCGGCGCCTGCTTTCAGTGCAGCCCGGAAGCGCTGATAGCTCGCCTCCAGCAAATCGTCCAGTCTACGAAGGCTCTTGGCGTCGTTACTGGTAACGTCGGCGATCCACGCCTGGCGCTTGTCGGCCGGAATGTCTGGAATGATGCGCCCCGGCCACGGCCCGTAGGAAAGATTGGCCGCGAGCCAGTTCTCCGGGTCGAACACGGCTTGATAGGAGGCCGTGAGCTTGTAATAATCCTTCTGCAGGATCGGGTCGAACTTGTGATCGTGGCACTTCGCGCATCCTACCGTGAGTCCGGTCAGCGCCGACATCGATGTCTCCATCGATTTCTGGAGCGCGTCGAAGTATTTGTCCACTTCGTAGATGGTCTGGTTATCGGTGATATCGGCCGTCGTCCGCAGAAACCCCGTCGCCGTGAGCGCTTCACGCTGCTCGGGCGTTGGGGGCAGCTTAGCGTCGTAGTTGACCAGTTGATCGCCTGCCATCTGCTCCAGCATGAAACGGTCAACCGGCTTGTTGCTATTGAATGCGCGAATCACGTAGTCGCGATATTTGTAGGAGGATTCGCGATCGACATCGCCCGCATCGCCGCGCGAATCCGAGTAGCCGGCGACATCCAGCCAATGCCGTCCCCAATGCTCACCGTAGTGTGGCGAGGCCAGCAGCCGGTCTACGAGATTTTCGTAGGCATTGGGCGATTTGTCTTCCAGAAACGCTTGAGCCTCGACCGGCGTAGGCGGCATACCCGTCAGGCCCAAATAGGCGCGCCGCATGAGATTCCGGCGATTCGCCTCCGGCTGCATTTTCCAGCCTTTTTCGTCCAGCTTCGCGAGGATGAACTTGTCAATGGGCGTGCGGGCTTGCGTAGCGTTTTTGACGATGGGCAGCGGATGATTCACCGGCAGTTGGAACGACCACCACTTGCGCGCCGCAGGCGTGAGTATTTTCGCTTCACGCGCCGCTTGCATCGAATCCAACTCATCCTTGGGAAACCGGCCTTGTTCGATATAGGCCTGAATGGTTTGCTTGTGCGCTCTCGTCAACGTGCCGCCCATCGGCATCTTGCCGGATTCAATCATGATCCACAGCAAGCTATGCGAAGGTTTGCCCGGCGCGATCGCCGGACCGCTGCCGCCGCCCGCCATCATACCGGCGAAAGTGGTGAGATCGAGGCCGCCCATTTTCGATTGGGGACTATGACACTTGGTGCAACTCTTCTCAAGAATAGGCAGGACTTCGTCCTTGAAGAGCGGCGCTCTCTGCGCGAAAGCGACACTCGCGGATAGACCCGCCAAAAGCGCGGCGAGACATAGGGAGACATTACGGACCTTCAGCATGCAGCCAATGTCATATCATATAATGCGCTGGGAAACAAGGAGCCCATCGGGATGCCAAAACAATTTTTACTCGCTTGCGTCTTTGCTGCCGTAACGTGGGGCCAGGTGAGACCGCTGCAGACGCGCGATCTAACGCGTCTGAGCCAGGTCCAGGTGGCCGCCCAGTTGAAAAAGTCCGATGTCATCTTCGTGCCCGTGGGGGCCGTGGAAACCAATGGCATCCAACCCAGCGGGCGCGACTACGTAACGCCGCTGGCCTATTCGATCGCCATGGCCGAGGATACCGGCGGTCTCTTCATGCAGGGTCTGATGTGGTCGTTTCCCGGCACGACCGCGGTCGCGTCGGCAACGGTCAACAATTCACCGCAAGAGGGAACTCGCTTCCTCAAGAACCTGGCTTACTCGCTGCTTCGCCAGGGATTCCGGCGCCAGGTGTACGTGACAGCGAGTCACGGTCCCGCGGCGCTGACGGTGGGGACACTCGCTCGCGAGTTCTTTGAAGAAACGCGGGTCCCGATTCTCTACATCAATATGGACACCTATCTGCCACGGCTGCAGTTGAAAGAGGAGGAGCGAAACCGCTCGCTCTACGGGTCGCACTGGATAACCGGAAGGATCGTAGACCTCGCTTTGAAAGGCGAGTATGGCGAAGCCGAGCTACACTCGACTGCCCCGCCGCCCGAGAACAAAGGCCTGGCGACACTGGGCAAGCTTGGGTTCTCCGGCAGCTTGGCGTTAGGCTCATGGATCAACGACACGATGGCGCATGGCGGCGGCGGAACAACCCAGTTGCCGGGCACGGCAGCCGAGCGCGAGCAATGGGGCCGCGAGGGCCAGCGCCAGATCGAGGCGATCGTCAAACGCATGAATCTGAATGAAGCGATGGAAGCGCTGCGCGAACATGATCGATACACGCAGGAGGTTGTCGTGCCGAGGCTTGGAAAGACGGTGCCTGGCGCACGGTAGCGCCGAAGAAAGACGATGATCTTCGGGGTCCTCCCGCTATTCGTTTGCGTTGTATCCGAACAAGATCGTGATCATTGGACGTAGTTACGGCGGATACATGGGGCTTGCCGCGCTGGCATATCGTCCTCACGCATTCGCCGTGGGCGTCGATATTTTTGGCGTCTCCAACTGGCTGCGCACTTTGAAAAACACGCCCCGACAGATCCGCAGGCCGTGGATGGTATTGCAAGGCGCCAACGATGGGCGTGTCTTGAAGGTCGAATCGGATGAGATAGTTGCTTCGGTCCGGAAGAACACGTACCCGTCGAACGGTTTCGTCAAGAAGCAGAACGGGATCAGGGGTAATCACGCGATTCTCGAATTGTTGGACCAGCGCCTCAAGTAGAACTCGTACTCGTCGAGATGTGCGCGATCCGGTGAAAACGCCCGCAGACAGACCGCTACAGACTCGGCGCCCGGCATATCGAACCGCTCACCGGGATCGGCGACGATCCGTGATCGACATCAGGCACCCAGCAGAGCCCCAATACCCCCTGGCGCCGGTCCCGCTCTGTGCTCCCGGCGCCGCCGCCCCCGGCTGCTCTTCCAGCCGCCATGCCCAGCAGGCCGCGCCGCCAAACGACCTTAGGCGGCTGACGCGGTGACCATGGGTGGTCAGTAGGCTGGCCGAGGCAGAGAGGGCAAGGGCCGGTTTTCGCTCCTAGCCGACTCGTATCGTTAAACCCTGAAAATTCTGCGAGAGCGCGGCAAGACGCGCTCAAAGCCCAGAAATGTTCCTTCCCGTGCCCCGGGCGCTTTGGACCTTCCCTGCAAGGAATTCTAGGTAAGTCCCTGGCGAGAGGAAATCACCATCGGAGATTTTGATCGCTACCTCCGAAGCCTTGCTATCATTTCTGCCCACTACTCTTACGCGAATTCTGCGCAATCCCGCACTCCCGAGCGGCGGTGAACTCTGTTCACTTCTATGGCCAGCTACGTGCAATGTGGTGTTAAGCTGTCATGTCGTTTGGTTTCTATTTGGCCGGTTTCATCGTGTCGATTGTTGGCTTAGGTCTTGGAGCTGTAACGCAAGGAGGTAGCGATGGCGACGACGTGAAAGCAATACAGTCCGAAGTTCAAAGCCAAGGTGGCGGTGGAGGCGATCTGCGGTGAGCGGACGCTTAGACCCAGACTGGCGTCGCAGTTCCGGGTGCACCCGGTGCAAATCGGCCAGTGGCGCAAGACCGCACTGGCACAGTTGGCCGATGTTTTATATGGATTCTTTCGGGCGTGGCCAAGACGCGTTGATCCCTCGGGCTAGCCAGGCTGGAATACGGTACGGACCATCTTGCTGTCAGAGAGAAACACCTTATCGTTTTGGCCTAGGTCGATAAGTTGTTTTAGGACAAAATGCAACTAGGTCGTCTTTGAGTTTAGCTGGAGAAAGGTAAGGAGAAAATATGAAAAACGTTATGAATTGGACGCGCCTCATCGGAGGGGTTGCGTTTTTAGCTTTCGGCATAGCTGGATTTGCCACGCCAATTGGCAAACTAGATACCAATGGTTGCGCTGGAAATGGCGTCGTCGTGACCGCGACGACGATCGACTGGGACCCCGCCGGTACAGGTTTGGGATGCATCACGACTGGTTCGACGACCAACGTCACCTACGCCGGTGGTACACTGCTCCCCTCGGCAGTGGGTTCGATTAAAGATCTTCCGGCCGGGCCAGTGCCGGTACTGGACTTCATGACTTTTGCTGGAGCCCCTGGCCTCCATTTTGACCTGTCTGGGCTATCGCCCGGACCGGGCAACATCAACTGCGCCGGCCTAAGTAACTTTGGGGTGTGCGCGGCCTTCGTCGGCTCGCCCTTCGCGCTACAGCTTAGCAATGGGCAGACGATCGTGTCGCTAGGCGTGTTTGGGACCGCGTCGGATGGCGTTGGCCCATCTTCCACTTGGCTCGGATCTTTTTCCGTAACGCTCTCCAACTTGACCCCTGCCCAGATTCAAACAATTATTGCTGGAGGCGGCAGCGTTAGCAGCACGCATGCAGGAAACTTTACGCTCAATTCGACTGCGATTCCAGAGCCGGATTCCCTCACGTTGTTAGGCTTGGGTCTCCTTTTGTGCCTGCCGAAGTTCCGCCGTTCTTAAGGACGAAGGCTCCCTCCTCAAGCGTCCCTTTCCTGGGCAGGCCGACCGCCTGCCCAGGCTCATTGCTCTATGTCGCGCAAACGTCTCCTGTTCCTGGCCGAGGGCGCGACGATGCAGCATTTTGCCCGGCCCGTTGCGATCGCCGACGCCTTGGATGCGGACCGTTACGAGATCCATCTCTATTCACCTTCCCGCTACTTCAAATACCTTGCTAACAAGCCGTACTCGACAGGGGAACTCCAGACCATGCCGGGAGAGCGATTCTTGCGCAATCTCTCGCGGGGAGCCCCTTTGTTTCCGGCCAATGTGCTGCGTGATTATGTGAAGGAAGAGCGCCAGCTTATCCGGAAGCTGCGTCCGGATCTGGTGATCGGCGATCTGCGCTTTTCCTTGCCCGTCAGCGCCAGACTGGAAGGCGTTCCATCGGCTATTCTGATGAATGCTTACTGGAGCCCCCATGCTCCTCGTCGAAGCATCATTCCCGAACTGCTTCTCACGCGGCTTATTCCGCCCCGTTGGCTGAGTGGCGTCTATCGGTTGGCTGAACCCCTGGTCATGGCGGCGCACGTCCGCGACATGAACACGATTCGCCAGGAATGGGGCTTGGCCCCGCTGCCGCCGGACCCCAGATTCATGTATGTCGACGGGGACTATGTTCTCTACCCGGACGTGCCTGACTTCGTCCCTGTCATAAACCCTCCGGCTCATCATCGGTACATCGGCCCCTGCCAATGGCAGGTTCCAGAGGAGCGGCCGGCCTGGTGGCAGGAAATGTTAGCGGATCCCCGGCCCAAAGTATTTGTCAGCCTCGGCAGTTCGGGTCCAGTGCGAATTCTCCCGCGACTGTTGCGAGTCTTGGAGAGATTGCCGGTCGCGATTGTGATGGCAACCTCCGGCCGGAGCGCGCCTCCGGATCGACGGGGGGTCTTTGTGGCTCCGTTCCTACCGTTTTCTGAAACAGCGGCCGCCTCCAAACTGGTGATTTCCCACGGCGGGAGCAGCGGCTTCTACCCGGCCATCGCGGCCGGCACGCCGGTGCTCGGCATCCCCAGCAATGCCGACCAGCAGATCTCGGCCGCAGTCTTGGCCGGCAGCGGCGCCGGACTCAGCCTGCGTGTAGAAGAGGCTTCCGAGAGACGGCTCACCGAAACTATCGAAAGAATCCTCTCCGGCCGCTCCTTCTCGGATGCCGCAATCCGATGGAAGACCGTCTTTGCGATCACCGATAGTAGAGCTCTGTTTCAAGAGTTTCTAACTTCCGCTGGGCTCTAGACGAGTAAACACTCTCCTTGACCCTCCCCATTCTGGTGTATCGGTAACCTCTCAATTGGGGAAGATCCACCCATTTTTCTAATACAATACGAGAGGGATTCAATACATAACCCCACGATTTCTTTGAGATTGGGCGATTCCGGCGATTCCGGCCTTGATGATTCTATTAAGTTGATGGTATGGTTTAGACTCCGGGTTCGAAGTAATAGAAAACCTCAGAGCGGTCCTCAAGAGATCTGCCAGTTAGCCGAGCGTCCGATTGGAAATCCCTTTTTACGAGGACAGGTTTCGATGGTTCCCAAACCCTCTGACGCAGGGGCTCGCTCTTTTTTACTGTTGGCGCCTTCCCGGCGAGCCGTTCCATCTGGATATGAGATGGTGGACACGGACCCAAGGCGGCACCAAAGACTGATGGCCGAAATGCAGCGGCTGCGTGGCCGCATCTACCTGGAGGATGGCGCGATTGCGCCGGATCAACTCAGCGGGTCGAGGCATC
>JAYUSQ010000170.1:0-16593 GCA_043755595.1 Acidobacteriota bacterium
CACGCGCTCACTAGCCAGAAAGACGGTGAACTATCCGGCCTTCAATCTCAGATCGCCGACCGCGACCGGAGTCTCGGCGATTGGGAGACCCGCTTCCACACGCTCAGCAGCCAGAAGGACGGTGAACTCGCCGGCCTTCAGGCTCAGATCGCCGAGCACGACCGGAGTCTCGGGGATTGGGAAAATCGCTTCCACGCCCTCAGTAGCGAGAAGAACGGTGAACTCTCCGGCCTTCACTCGCAACTCGCCGAGCACGACCAACGGTTCAAGGCATCTACCGGCGAACGGACATCCTTGCGAGCGGAGTTGACCGATCGCGACCAACGCCTCAGCGACTGGGAACTTCGATATCGGAATCTCGCCGGCGAAAAGGAGGGCGAACTCACCAAACTGCGGGCTCAGTTGGCGGGCCGTGACAAGGATCTGAGTGGCTGGGAAGTTCGTTACAGAAGCCTTGCCGAGGCCGGTGAAAAAGACTTAGCCAAGGTTCAGGCTCGTGTCGGCGAATTAGAGCCATTGCGGGCCGAGGTGGCCGAACGCGACAAGCGTCTGACGGCTTGGGACGCTCGCTTCAAGGCCTTCGGCCAGGAACGCGAAACCGAGGCGCAGAAACTGCATACTCAACTGACCGAACGGGACCGTAGGTTGTCCGACTGGGAGACGCGCTACAACGGCCTCGGAGCTGCCAAAGACGCCGAGGTTGGTAAGCTGCGGGCTCGTATTGGAGAACTCGAGCCAGTCATGGGCATGGTCGCTGAACGTGATCGCAAACTGGCCGACTGGGATGCGCGATACAAAGCCACGGTCGGCGACCGGGACGCCGAAATCGGCAAGCAACGAGAGCGCATCGCCCAGTTCGAACCGCTCCCAGCCAAACTGCAAGAGTGGGAAACACGATTCGCGTCGTCCGTCGGTGAGCGCGATACCGAGATTGCCCGGCTCGGTAAACTACTGGGCGCCCTTGAACCCTTGCCCGAAAAGTTGACCGCGCACGAACGCCGGATCGGTGAGCAGGAAGCCGAAATCCAGCGGCTCCTGGCTCTCCTCGCCGAGCGAGAAGAGGAGAGCAAGAAAGATAAGGCTCGGCCGGCCACGCCTCCGAAGGTAGCCGAACGCGACGATCTCAAAAAAATCTGGGGAGTTGGCCCCGTGCTCGAAAAACGTCTAAATGCCATGGGAATCTACAATTTCCGCCAGATAGCCGAATGGACAAGCGAGGATGTCGAACACTTCTCCGACGAGTTGAAGGAGTTCCCGGATCGTATCCGGCGAGACAATTGGCTGGAAGGCGCAGCCGACGAGCACTTCAAGAAATACGACGAACGGCTCACTGCGAGGTCAACGGCGGCCAAGGCCTAAGGCGGAGACAGGATTGCGGGAACTGCACGCCGGGCGCTAACGTATTAGTTAGTGAGGTCCCGATTGATGCATTCCCGCTTTCTCGCCGTTCCGCTCGCTCTTTTCGCTGCGTCCAGCCCGGCGCTGCTCGCAGCCGACGTGTCGATGCTCAACCTGTTGATGCCGGACGCCAAGGTGGTGACTGGGGTCGATGTGGAACGGACCCGCAACTCTCCGTTCGGGCAATACTTCATCCAGCAGATGACGGCCAAGGATTCCGGCCTGGAGAAATTCGTCCAGATGACGGGAATGGACCCACGCAAAGATGTCTTTGAGATCATCGTCGCGTCCACCGATAGCGGGGGGGTCTTTAACGCCGCAGGCGGCACAATCTTCGTTGTGCGCGGAGCTTTCGATCCCTCCAAACTCACCCAATTGGCCAGCGCGCACGGAGCGGTCACTTCCTACAATGGCACGCAAATCGTGGAAGCCGGCAAAGGCGCGCAAGCGGCTTGGGTTGGATTTCTCGGCAACCTGATGGTGGCCGGGCCACAGGCCGGCGTGAAGACTGCGATTGACCGTTACCGGTCCGCCAAAAAGGCCGATCCGATGCTTACCTCGCGCATCCAGGCCGCCAGTTCCAAACACGACGCATGGTTCCTCACCACCGTTTCTCCGGGCGCGCTAGCGGGCAACCTTACGTCGAACCCCAATGTAAAGGGCGCCATGGCGGGCGATTTGATGCAGGGCATCGAAAGCCTCTCGGGCGGAGTCAAGTTCGGCGCGAACGTGATTGTGAGCGGCGAAGCGACTGCGCGTTCGGACAAGGACGCCAGCGCACTGGTCGATGTCCTTCGCTTCTTTGCCAACATGGCTCAATCCAGCGGCGCCAAGTCCGGGCCGATGTCGATTCTTAATGGCGTGCAGATGCTGGCCGAAGGCAAGATCGTGAAGTTCTCTCTCACCACACCAGAGCAGGATTTTGAGAAATTGTTCGCCCCCGGTATGGACCGTGTGAAGTCCCGCGCGCGCGTCGCCTTAGACTAACTAACTAAACGCCCGTCAGCGTCCCGGCAGCTTTTTCTTGAGCCGCCGTAGATAGGACGGCGAAAATTCTTTCCATACGTTGACAAGGCTGCCGGTCAGAATCTGGAGCCCCAGCTCGGTGAAGGTCTTCCCGGCGGATCGGGTTTCGGGCGGTAGCCAACTCCTGCCGATGAACTCGCTCGCAATTGTACTCCCCACGCGCGGAACGTTTGGGACCCAGCGGCCGCGGTGATCGTACGTGACAAAATTCATCGCTAGTGCGTGCCGCGCCCGGCGCACGGCCCCATCGCAATCGCATTGGATATATCGCTGCTCGAAACCCAACACCGCGGCGGAAGCGGATTCAATTCCGTTGCGCACGCCGTTTCGAGCCCATCTGTTTCCCACGCGGCGGCCATAGGCATCCCACCCCTGCCCCCAAGCTTCCGGCTCGTTGGACAATTGATCGAAGGCTCCTGTGAAAATCGCCCGCACGGGAACCAATGGACTAAATACCGCGCTGCGCGCCAGAAAGTTAAGCCGCTCACCACCGGTCATCGGCACGAATTTCTCGCCTCGCTGAATCGTGCTCCAGATTTTTCCCCCGGCGAGAGGCGGCGCCTGTGCAGAGCAAAAGCCACACAGCAAAACCAAGCCGGCACAAACTTTCATCGTAATTACTATCTTATTGAGACAGACACGCGAGCCTGGCTATCTGTTACACCGGCGCGGATCAAAAGCGGCAAATCGCCGGGAGGCAGATCGACAGGCAGGCGAATGTTAACCTGTAGGACCCCGGCAACTAGATCCGGCGCCCCGCCCGCATAGATCACGTCGGCGTGTTGGCCGCCCACCTCGGCTGTCACGCGAGTGACGGCGGCCGAGGTCCCTTGCGACAGCCTTCCGTCCTCGGTGGCAGGTTCCACAATTCCGCCGCCCGTCGCATAGATGAACACGAACGATCCTGGCGCAGCGGGGTTGCCCGGCCCATTCACCGTAAAATCCTGATTCAGGATCGCGCCCGGCCCGAAGCCCTGCGCGGACTGAGTGAAGATCCCTGGAGCGGCCGCTCTCACCGGCAGGAAGACTGTTTGTGACCGCACGCCACGCGTCTCGACTTCCATCCGTGTGATCTGACGGCCCGCTACGGCGAATGGGGTCACCGTGCTCAATTGTGTCGCGCTCACATAGAGCAGCGGCGCCGCCACACCGTCGAACAACACGCGGGTGCCGGCGAGATCGGTGGGAAAGATGCGCGCAACCGGGTCCACCGTCGCAACGGTCAGCGTGGACGGGCCGAGGCCGCTCCCGAAGATCGTGACGATCAATCCGGGGGCGACGGCTCCGGCTTCAAAGCTGGCCGCGCTCAAGACACCGGCGGCGGTGAAACTTGGAATCGCGCCGGCTTGTGTGATCGTGAAGCTTTGCGCGCTCACATTGATCGCGGCGGTGCGCGATGAGCCTGGATTCGCGGGAACAGAATAGATCACCGTGCCACTCCCATCGCCGGAACCGATGTTGAGAGTGATCCAGTCTGCCGGCGTCGCAACCGTCCACTGGCAACCCGGCTGGCCGCTCACCAGGAAGTTGCCCCCGCCGCCGCCCGCCGCCACTTGCGCGGAAGCCGGACTCACGGTCACCGAACAAGCGCCAGCCGCTTGCGTGATAGTGAAAAGTTGATCGCCGATCGCAATCGAGCCAGTGCGGGGATTGCCGCCCGGGTTGCTTGCGACAACATAGTTCACTATGGATGCGGCAGGAGTGATTGAGATCCAAGGCTCATTTGGAGTAGCGGTCCATGTGCAGCCAGAGGACACGAGGATGGCGCTGTTACCGCCCGTTGCCGCGATAGTGGCGTTGGTCGGCGTCAGTGCGACGGCGCAGCCGGTACCCGTCTGATTCACGGTGAAGGTCTGATTACCGATTCGAATCGTCCCGCTGCGTGGTTGCGCTTGCGTATTCGCCTGCACCGAATAAGCCAGTGTGCCGTCGCGGTCGGCGGAACCTCCGCCGGTTATAGAGATCCACGTGGCATTCGATGAAGCCGTCCATAAGCAAGGGCTGGTCACCTGCACCGTGCCGTTGCCGCCCGTAGCCGGCAGGTTCACTTGCGTGAGACTAAGAGTTTGGGAGCAAGCGCCCGCCGATTGCTGAACGCTAAATCGCAGCGGACCTACTTGAATCGTGCCCGTTCGCGCAGCGCCAGCGTTCGCCCGAACGGTAAACGTAACCAGACCGTTGCCCGAGCCTCGCCCCTGCGCCGGCGACGTAACATCGATCCAATCGACGTTGGTGACAGCCTGCCAATTGCAAGTCGTGTTGACCTGAAAGGACCCGTTCCCGCCGCTCACGTTGACAATGGCGCTCTCGGGATTTAACGTGAACGTGCAGGTCGCGGCCGCCTGTAGGACCGCGATCGTTTGTCCTGCGATCGTCAGTGAACCGGAGCGCGTGACCGCGTCGCGGTTCGGATCCACTCGAATCCCAACCGTTCCGTCATTGGAACCGGCCTGTCCGAACGAAACCGCGATCCACGAAACGCTGCTCACCGCCGTCCATGCGCAGCCGCCCCGGCTGGCATTTACGGTCAACGTGCGGGCCAGCGCCGCATCGCCAGTGGCGGGCAGATCGAACCGCACCGGTGACACGACAAAGGTACACTCCTGCGCCGATACGGCGGATGCCGCAGCCAGCAGCAGAAGAATCCCTCGGTTTACGCGGTTCATATCGCCTTCAATCTAATTCGAACCAAGAGGTCATGTAGCGCGGGCCGGGCCGAAGGTGATTCCGGTAACTGCGCTTGCTCGCCAGTTCGTTCAAGGTCCGCCACCAGCCGCTCATATTCGCGCCGGTGAAGCTCCAGATCCGCATCTTCAATCGTCGACTTCTCCGGCCCCGCCAGCTTTCTCGCCACCAGATCGGGCAGGTAGCTCAACTGCGCCTCGTCGTTCAAGTGGATCAGGTTGGCTTCGATCCGGCCCGTTCGCATCAAGTGAATTCCCGTCAGCAGCACTCGATAAACGTAAAGAAGCGGCTTGACCCGGCGTGGCGATTCTTTCTCGAACAACTTCCACTGCGTAGCGGCAAAGCCAAGGTAGTGATGCGAGTGAAAGCGCGTGATGCAGGAACTTCCGGCGGCCTTTAGCTCTTCATGCTCCGGCGAAGTAACGACGACCAGCGGCGAGTACAACTGCTCCAGGACGTAGCCGTTGCGCTTCAGCATCAACTCGAAAAACTTGCGGGCGTCGTGCGTGACCAGATCGAGTTCGACGCCTTCCCGGACGCCAGCGGTTTCGATCGTCTCGCGCGGTTCAGTCAAGCCCACCACTTCGCGAACCGGCAGGATGTGGACGCCGCGTAAGTCGTAGTCCGAATCTGGCGACGGAAATCCATAGAGGTGCGCCCCGCTCACGGTTGCGAACAACAGCGGATACGGATGGCGAGCGGCTTCGGTTTGCAGGAGCTGGTAGTTCATCCCTTTGCACTGTAACCCGGATCGGTGGCCAGCCGTCTCGCGCGCAGCAGAAACCTGTCGACCCGAGCCCAATCCGCCTTCTCCGGAAGCGATGTCGCGGCGAGGGCCGCATCGAACTCGCGATGCAGTTCCAGCCGCCACTGTTCCAATTCATCCCACGGCATCTCCCCGCGCTTGATCGACAGCAAACGTTCCCGATACGAGTCGACTCGCAGCGGAACCAGCCCTTCACGCAGCGCCACGATGCCGGACAGCAGCAGCCGGATCAGATGCATGGCGTGTTTCCAGCGGGCCTCACCGTGCTGTCGCAGATCCTGTTCGATCTTCTTGAATTGCGACAGCACGTAGGCGTTGTAACTCTGATGGACGGCGCGCGAAAGGAATGATTCACGCATCGCCAGGAGCTCCACGGCCAGCGGAGACGTGCATTCGACCAGCGGCGAATAGAGAACTTCGAGCACGTTGGGATTGGCCTTCAGCGCCAGGCGTAGAAACTTTTCCAGTTCCCAGTAACACTCTTGCTCGGCTTCATCTTCGATCTGTTCAGGAAGACGCGCGAGAGACCAGTGAAAGTTGGCGGGCGGCAGAAAAAATCCACGGCGGTCGGTGTCGGAAGAATCCGTGTCAAGGCCGTAGGCGCGTGAACCGACGACACAGGAATAGAGAATGTAGGGGCGGAGAGTGGCTGGATCGATCTCGCCCGCGAGTTCTTCCATCTCATGGCGATAGACGGTCAGATCGCCGCGATAGTGCGTTGCAAGCTGCCCTTCTGGAAATCTGACTTCGTAGCGGCCCTCTGGCAAATGCGTTTGAATCACCGCCACGCGCCGTGTAGAGCGCACCAGCACCCTGGTTCCCAGCGGCAGCAGCGGCGGCGTCTTCATGCCCTACTTGCCGCAGACTTCGCGGAACACCCGCAGAAGATTCCCACCAAGGAACTTGCGGATGCGTACTTCAGGCCAGCCCCGCCGCAACATCGCCGCGGTCAGTTGCGGCATATCGGAGATGTCCTTCATGCCGCGCGGAGGCGTGGGTCCGCCGTCCCAATCGCTGCCCAACATGACATGATTTTCCCCAACCACCGAAATCGCGCGCTCAATAACGCCGATCCATTCGTCGACGGACATCAGCAATTCATCCGGCGGATTGGTTCCCATCATGGGGAAGGTCGGCGCCACCAGCCGGTCCACGTCTTCGATCTTCAGCTTGCTCTCTTTCTCACCAATTGCCGTCGTATCCCAGAACGGTTTCCCGGCCTGTGCAGTTCGCCAGTCGAACATCTTGCGGTTGTGAAACTCATTGCCGATGTGAAAGCCGATCGCGCCGCCTTTGGCCGCAATCTTCTTCATCAGCGCGTCGGGCATCGTGCGAGGAATATCGTTGAGCGCGCGCATACCATGGTGGGTAGCGAGAATTGGATCGGCGCTGATGGCTAGGACCTGTTCGATCGTGGCGTCGGAGGCGTGCGAAACATTGATGATCATGCCGAGCCGGTTCATGGTCGACACCACTTCCCCGCCTTGCGCGTTGATGCCGTTCCACAGAGGTTTGGCGCAGCACGAATCGGCAAATTTGTTGGCCCAGTTATGCGCCGGAAGTTGCGCCGAACGAAGTCCCATCTTGTACAGGCGTTCAAGCACTTTCACGTCGCCGTCCAAATTGAAGCCGCCTTCGAGATCGAGTATCGCGGCGATCTTGCCTTGCTTGCGAATCCGGTCGATGTCGGAAGCTTTGCGCGCGATTGCGATCTTGTCTTCGTTGCGGCGGACCTGTTCGAGCGCCTTGTCCATCAACCGGAAGGCGTGCTCGGTTTCTAAGCGCGGCGGGTAGTATTGCTCGGGGATGAAAAGCGAAAAAAACATCGCATCGACTCCGCCCTCTTTGGCGCGCACCAAGTCGACCTGGCCTCCCTTAAGACGCTGGCCGATGTCGCTGCCGTCATGGAATTGGCGATTGATCACATGGATATGCGCGTCAAAGACGAAGGCGTCTTCGTGCAACCGCCGCGCCTCCTCCGATACTTGCGCCAGAAGCACGACGGGCCACAGCGCGAGCGCCGCTCTCATACCGGTTGCTCCGGCACGGGGTCGGCGCCACGGGCGTAGGCGTCTCGCCGGGGCGCGGTGTAGTTGAACTGCAAGTGCGGGGTCTCAATTCGCTTCCCGCCAAGCCAACCCGATTCCATCGCCGACGCGATGATTCCGGTAGTGAGCAGCGTGCGCTCTGGAGGATATTGCTCACGCCGTGAAATCATCGTTTCCTCGATGAAGTAACAAAGGTTCGAAAAGTGCCCGTAGAAGCGGACGGGCTGCAACCAGAAGCACGTGGCGACAGGCTCGGGCCGGCCTTCGATTTCCGCCGCGAAGTTGGCGTCGCTCAAGTATCCGTTCAGCAAATAGGACGCGGTACGTAGACCGTCTTTGTAGTCGGCCAGAATGACTGCGGGCTCCTTCGCGTTCTCGCGCATCGCGCCGTCCTTCCGGCGCAGACTGCGCGCCACCGCGGCGTCCAGCAGTTTCGCCGCCCACGGATTCGCATCCGTCCACTCCCACACTGCGCCGCCTTGCAGCATCTGCGCCGAAGCCACGCCCGTCTCACCGCCTGCGCGCCGCTCCACCATCACCTGCAGCATTTCCAGGGAGTGAAAACCGTACGCTTCAATCGGGCCGTAATGCGCCGTGACTGCGGCTTTGATTTTCGCACCATGGGGAATCTCAAGCGCCGGCTTACGCCAACAGATCGGTAAAGAAGAACCCGCCAGCAACGGAAATTTCAACTCGCGAGACCAGTCGTACATCTGCTTGGCCTTCAACCAATCCACTGAAAGATGTTTGTCACAGAAGACCGGCACGCTGCGCCCGCTTGCTCTGAACACCTCCACTACCTGTGAAAACAGTTCGTGACGCGGGTACAGATGCTGGAGCTTTTCGTTGTAAGTGTAGGTCCCGTGTTCGCCGATCAGCACGACGCCTTCGACCGCGAGTTTGTCCCCGCCCAGTGTGAGCGCGTCATGCACGGTGTCGTAGAGGATCACCTTGTGTTTGGCAGCCATCGCGCGGCTCATGTCGTTCTCCGGCTTCTGATCGGCGAACATCGACGTGACCCGCACTCGTGGTTCCCGCCGTTTGCCATCGTGTTCGTAGCCTTCGAGCAGACGCGTCCCAATCACGTCGGCATGGGCGTTCTGACGATACTCCGTTACGATGAGCGCGACTGGCTTTTTCGCGGATGCGGCTGGGGCGGCGCTCGTGGCGGCGGCCAGGGCGCCGAGTGCATGACGGCGGGTCAACGGAAGCGGCATGGGTCCATTGTAGAGCTTCATCTGCCCGCCCCTTCGATGGCCAGCTGTGACGGCGCGCGCGGCTACTTCTTCTTGGCCTCGGGTTTCGGTGCGGCCACCGGCGCCTTCACGTCTTTGGCTGCCTTCCGGATCTCTTCGACCGCCGTCTTGGCCAGTACATACACGGCTGGTTCATTCTCACGGACCGCGAAATAGTTCTCGCCAGTCTTTGAGATAAGAACCTTCTCGGACTTGTTGCCTTCTCCTGCCACGACTGTGGCTTCGAGAAATGGCGCCGACGCTCCGGCCGTGACAAACTCCGTGGCGGAAAGATCACGCAACTTATCGATCAGGGCTTGCACGCTGATCGAGTCCATCTCAGCGGATCCTTCCTTCCACTTGCCCCCGTCTTTGGTCAAGATGCGCGAGACCGCGCCCGTTTCCTTGACTTCCACGCGCGTGGGATCTGTCCAACCGAATTCAAAAACTTTCTTCTGCCGGAAGTGGATAGCCGGTTTGGTCACAGCCTCGCCGAGATCCTTGACCACCTCAATCGTGCCTTCCATCCCGGAACCCTTGCCGTAGTATTTGTCTTCTTTGCCTTTGCGAACCTCAAAAGTGTAAGTGCCGGAAGCATCCGTCACTTTCGCGATTGCCGCCGGAGCGGATTTCGCGAATCCTTCGGTGGCTTTTTTGGCGTCTTCCACCGACACGCTGGCGTCGAGCTTGATGTCTTTCAGCCGGCGCACTAAGTCATCTACGTTCGCGCCATCCGCCCGCATCGGCTTAGGATTGACAATTTGCCATTCGCTCTTGGTATTCTTGCCAAACTCGACCGTGGCGCCGCCCGTCGTAAGTTCGACGCGGGATACCTTGTCGGCATCAAACGGCAACAGGCGCCGATCCTGCAAATCTTTCATGGTCTTATCGACGCCTGACTTATTGAAGCTCGTCAGCGTGAACAACCGGGGATCGCCATCCAGCCGCGCATACGATCCACCCGACGCCGGCACTTCATCGCCAATCGACAACTTCACGGCCTTGCCGTCTTTCTTGGTGACCGTAACGGTCAGCTTCGGGGCCGACAATCCAAAGCCCGCCCAATCGGAATTCTTCTCTTCAACCAAGCGATCGGCGGATAACGTTTTGAACGTATCGGCCAGGGTATTGGCGGCATCCTGATCCACTCGCACCGCAGCGGGGCTGGTCAGTTGCCAGGATCCGCCGCCGGAGCGCTTGAGCGTGGTCGTCTCGCCGCCCGGCCTCGAAATCTCCAATTGAGTAATATCGTCGCGAATGATCTCCACTACCTTCGGCGGAGCGTCGGGAGCGGGCTTACCCTCTTTATCCTTTTCGAGTTTGTTCGAATACCAAACACCGAGCGAGAGCGCGGCCAGGAGGACCGCGCCGGTCAATAGTCCTCGAAACTGCATACTATCGCCGCCTGTTCCAGACCATCAAACCCCAACCGATGATTCCCAGCGGAACCGTAAGCAGAGCAAACAGGAAAGTCCGCATCTGCCCGGCCGACATATTCACGCGGCGGTCTTCCGGCTCCTTCGGACGAATCGAAATGAGATCCTCATCCTGCGCGAGCCAGCTCATCATGTTCAGCGCTAAGTCGCGATTGCCGCCAAAACGCAAGTAACCATTGGCCATGAAAAGTGACGACCCCGTCACGACAAACCGGCCCTGCTCCTTTTCCTTGCCGGTGTTGTAAGTGCCCGCAGCGGCGAGCGTGAACGGCCCCTTCTTGTTACCCGGGGCGTCTACTTTAATCTCGGCGGCAGTCAAGTTCGGCGTTGCGACTGAGTTATCGCTCGTGGCGAATAACTTCTCAACTGTCGTTTTCCCGCCCGATTTGATATCCATCGAACGCGTCAAAGGCATGGCCGACGCGGCGTCGCGCATTTCACGAACAATGGCGTGTGGCTCATATTTATTGACCAGCGGCATTTCGGGTCCAAGACCGAACAACCGGCCTATCGGGCTTAGCTCAAGCACCAGATCTTTATTCAGCGTGACGCCCCAACCCGCCAATAGCGCGGTGAGCGCCGCATTTTCGTCGGTTTCGTCCCGCCCCATTTTGAGAGGTGGATCGAGCATAATCAATGCCCGGCCGCCGCCTTCGACAAAGGTTTTTAAAGCAGTCACGGCTGGCTCAAGGTAGTCCCGCTTCGGTCCCGCCACCATCGCAATCGTGCAATCCTTGGGGATTTCGGGCTTCTCCAGGAGCGACAGTTCGCGCGTCTTGTAGTTATTCCGCTCAAGATATTCTTTGATGTTGGCGTAGCCATCGCGTTCGGTGTTTTCGAACGTGTGTTCACCGCTGCCCTTGACGGCACAAACGGTGCGGGCTCCGCCCTTGAGTGCCCGGATCAGCGCGCCGGTTAGTTCCTCTTCGGAAACCGTCTTAGCATCTTCCTTGCGGCCCAGCGTTTCAATGAAGGTCGTTCCGAAGCTACGCACACCCGCCGCGCGTGCGATAGTTGGCTTCTTCTCAGGATCGATATATTCGACCTTCACTTTGGGTGAAAGGCTTTCATACCGGTCTAGAAGATCCTTCGCCCCTCCGGGCGACGAAAAAGAACTCGTCCGATCAAAGTAAGTAATCTTGACGTCTTCCTTCAGGCCATTGACAACCTTGAGCGTCTGGTCGGACAAAGTGAACCGCTTATTCGCCGTCAGGTCCAGGCTCTTGTTGTGACGATTGGCTAAAAAGTTAAGCAGCCCGAGCGCGCCCAGCACAATGGCCGTATAAACGAGGGCGTAGGCCGTAAATTTAGTTTGCTTTGCTTTGAGGATACTCGACATCGGCTAGGCCCTCCACCGCAAAGACTCCATAGACCGTGCGGTCAGAAAGAGTCCGAAGAAAATGAACGAGAGATAGAAAATCACGTGTTTGGAATCCAACACGCCCTTGGAAAACGAATCGAAATGCTGAATCACCGAGAGGTAAGAAACGACTTGTCCCCAGCCGCTGGTATTGAAGGAGGACATCCAATCCAGGATCCAGAGCATCAGACAGGTGGCGAATGTCGCCACGCCAGCGACGATCTGATTCTTAGTCGTGGTGGAAATAAAGGTGCCGATCGCCAAGAGCGAACCGCCTTGCAGCAAGACGCCCAGGAACGCCACCATCAAAGGTTTAAAGTCCGGCGTGCCCCAGATTGACAGAATCAGCACTTCGACGAATACGACCACCAACAGGCACCCATACATCATCAGAGCCGCCAGATACTTACCCAAAATTATTTCCCAGTCCGTGACCGGCGAAGTTATTAATAACTCCATCGTGCCCTGGCGCTTCTCTTCGGCGAAGACGCGCATGGTGATCATGGGAATCATGAACAGCCCGAACACGCTCACATTCATCAGCAGCGGGCGCAGGATCTGCTCATTCATATCCATCGGCATGCTGCGTCCACCCATCTGGGCTTGCATGCCTTGCTGGATGAAAAACGCCGTCGCGACGTAGATGATGTAACCGGCGATCACCGCAAAAAACGCCATCAGCCCATAGGCGATCGGCGAAACAAAGTAACTCTTCAATTCCTTGCGGCAAATAATCAGGATGTTATTCATTGAGCGCCTCCCTTATCAGCGGCGGCTTTCGGATCGCCTGAAGTCAACTCCAGGAAGATCTCTTCCAGGCTAAGTCCAGCGGCGTGCATGTCGTGCAGGTTCCAACCCGATTCGACCACAGCGCGGGCTAGATCGGGCCGGATGTGTTTGCCCTGCAAACTCTCCACCTCGAAGCGCGCCTTACCGTCGCGGCCATCCTTGGCCACCACACGGCTTACGCCCGCCACCTGCTCAAGCTTTCGTTGGACATCGCCCGCCTTGGTTTCACCCTCACGCGCGGACACTTCCAGGGCCACCAGTTCGGAACCGCGCAGGCGCGTCGTCAGATTCGCAACCGTATCGGTGGCGACGATGCGGCCCTTGTTGATGATGATGACGCGCTCGCAAATCGCTTCCACTTCGGGAAGGATATGCGTACTCAAAATAATCGTATGGTCGCCGGCCAAGCTCTTGATCAGATCTCGCGTTTCGATAATTTGCTTGGGGTCGAGCCCTGAAGTCGGTTCGTCCAAGATCAACACGTCGGGGTTGTGAATGATAGCTTGCGCCAAGCCGACGCGCTGCCGGTAACCTTTGGAAAGCTTGGCGATCAGTTTACCCGAAACATCCGCCACGCGGCACCGTTCGGAAGCTTCCTGTACGCGCCGTTTGACATCGCCTTTAGGGATGCCTTTCAGGCGGGCGACGAATTCGAGATACTCGCCCACCTCCATCTCTGGATAGAGCGGTGGCGTTTCGGGCAGGTACCCAATCCGCTTCCGCACATCCATCGAATGTGTGGTTACATCAAAACCCGCCACTTCCGCGCGGCCGTCCGAGGGCGGCAGAAAGCAAGTTAGCACGCGCATGGTCGTAGTCTTACCCGCGCCGTTCGGACCGAGAAAGCCCACGATCTGGCCCTTCTCGACTTCAAACGACACGTTGTCCACGGCGAGCGTGCGGGGATAGCGTTTCGTCAATCCTTCGACTTTGATCATAGATAGTTTTGTAAGGTCCGCAGAGGCAAAAGCGATAGCCGCAGCCCGTTATACATGATAAGGAGACGGCCCCGGACTGTCAACGTTAGGTTGTGCCAGTGGCAAGCCCCATGATTTGAAATCCGGCGTCCACATAGATAACATTGCCGGTCACGCCCCGCCCTAAGCCCGACGCCAGGAACACCGCCGTGTCGGCCACTTCGGCGGGCTCGGTATTCCGCTTGAGCGGCGCCACGGCCGCTACGCCACCCAGCACCTTCGAGAAATCTTTTACCGCCCGGGCCGATGCCGTCTTGATCGGACCGGCGGAGATGGCGTTGACACGAATGCCCGAGGCGCCGAGGTCGGCGGCCAGATACCGGACGCAGGCTTCGAGAGCCGCCTTCGCCACGCCCATCACGTTGTAGTTTTCCACTACGCGCACCGCTCCCAAATACGACAGAGTCATAATGGAACCGCCCTCGGTCATCAACGGCGCCAACGAGCGGGAGACCGCGACCAACGAATAGGCGCTGACATCCTGCGCCAAGGCAAACCCTGCGCGCGAGGTCTGAACGAACGGGCGAGACAGATCTTCGGTGTTGGCGAAGGCGATGCTGTGCACCACCACGTCCAGCTTGACGCCGTCGGCCTGGAGCGCAGCGGCCAACGCGGCCAGCTCTTTATCTTTCGAGACGTCGCAGGCCAACACGCGGTCCGCACCGATCCCAGCGGCCAGTTCTTCGACGGAACGTTGCTGACGCTCGTTCTGGTAAGTCACGATGACACGCGCGCCCTCGCGTTTGAAGGCCTGGGCGATCGCGTAGGCGATGCTCCACTTATTCGCGATGCCGAGAACGATGGCGGTCTTTCCTAAGAGCAGTTCGGACATGAACCGCTTATTTTAGCAGCCCAGCGGGAAGCGCTAGAGGAGGCCCAGGATCCAACCCTCTTCCCGTTCAATGGCGCGGCGTTGCTCGCCGCTCAACTCCCGGGGTCCCGCAAAAAGTCGCGCCAGGCGGCCGGCCTGATCGAGGCGCGCGAAATGCTCGGCCATCACCCTCACTTGCATTTGATCCTTCACTTCATCCGGCCTGGGTTTGGGGCGCAACTGCGACGGCCACGCCTCAGCGAATACGATCCGAGGCTCGTCCTGCTGTGCGCCAAACGGGGCCGCCAATCCGGTTTCAAAAGGCCAGACCCGCACGTATGGCGACAACTCCGGATCCTCACGCAGACGCCACAAATACGGAATGCCAGTCAACGCCTGACCGCCCGCCGAGCCAGCCCCGTAGAGTTTCCACGGCGATTGAGGCCCGGCAACCCGCGCGTCCGTATAGCGCATTTCCGGCAATAAACGCGCAGCAGCCGCAGGACGGCGAAGGCTGAGGCCGGCCACAGGCTGTGAAACCGGCCGCCCCCAGAACGCGCCCTTCAATTTGCGATTCAGCTTCGCAGCCACGTCAAACCGGTTGTTGCGATTCTCCGCGTCGTCGCGCACTCCGCTCGCAATCGCGCGCCACATGTCCTGCCAAGGTCCGGCGCCCCGCGGGTAGCCCAGTGGAAAATCGAACGTAGCCAACGTAGCCCGAGACTGCTTCACCGACTCCAACAGCTTGGCGCGGATCTCCGCCGCCGCTTGCCGCCGCGTCGCAGGATTCGACGATTGATAGACCCAACGGCCATCGCGATGGCGCTCGATCCAGGCATACCAGACCGAATCGGGGCCGGTCTTCGGTGTGCTGGCTGCGCTCCAATCGACAATCAGATAGTTGCGAAAAAGCGAGGCCAAACTACCGCATCGCCACCGGTTTGCCGCCAGCCAACTTGCTGCGCTGCGCCGCGTCCATGAACCCAAACATCTCCAGCGTCACTTCGTTCGGCACGGGCAATTCCTTGGTCTGAAAGAAGCGCATGAGTTCCCTCAGCATCGGGGTGTAACCCGTCTTCATCTTGGGATTGCTTTGCTCGGCGGTCTTAGCGCGGAAGACCAGCGCGCCGTAATCGCCATACGGTTTGGTGGTGCGCACGCTGCCGAGGCGGCCGTCTTTCCATTTACCTACGATCATGTCGCCGTCGGCGGAAGCGATGCGGCTCACCTCAACACAACCCGGCCCGAGCAGCGTATACAGCACCTCGATCGGATGGACGGCATACCAGGAAAGGTCAAGGTAGTGATGATCCTCTTCCGGTCCCGGGCCCCACGTGAGCACGGACTTTGTGTCGGCGAATTTCATGGTCGTCGCCATTTCGCTCCAACGCAAACTGGACGCGCTGAACCAAGGAATGCCCGCTTGCTTGGCGAGCCTCGCAATTTCACGCGCGTCTTCCAGCGTCGCAGCCAGCGGCTTGTCGATGAACACCGGCTTCTTGGCCCCGGTCTTCACGATCTCCTGAAATTGTTTCAAGTGCTGGCGGCCGTCCACGCTTTCAAGCAAAATCGCGTCCACCTTCGAGACCAGCGTCGCGATGTCCGGGACGATTTCCACTTTCCAATCTTTCACCAATTGCGCCGCATAGCCTTCCACCCGGCTGGCGCTCGATTCGATATCCGGGCTGCCGCCTTTGAAGGCCGCCACCACGCGCCCGCCCGGTATGTGTTCGGGATTGGCGGGATCGTTGAACACCTTGGTGAAAGCGATCACATGAGACGTATCGGTGCCGATGTAGCCGAGCTTCAATTGCGCCGTGGCCGGAATAGCGGCGATGGCGAGTGCGAGGAATGTGTTCCGCATCATTACAGGAATTCTAACGTACACTTGAAGGTTCGGCTCGCCCGCTCTCGTGTACTCGTGGATCCCGGCTCACCATTAAAGTTTGTGAAAGGCGTCGGACCCGCGCGCGCGGAGATCCTGGAAGGCAAGGGACTGCGCACCGTCGAAGACCTGCTCTTCTACCCGCCGTTTCGCTACGAAGACCGATCCGGCATCAAG
>JAYUSQ010000171.1:0-46518 GCA_043755595.1 Acidobacteriota bacterium
AATGCCGCGCAGGTCGAGGAGTTCTTCGCAGCAGCGCAGGCCTTCGACGCCTGGCGCGCGGAGGGAGAGGCCCAGGCGAAGGATGTGCTGCCGCTGGGCGAGGCCACCGGCGGCGCCGCCGCCGCCGCCAGCCAAGTAAAACGGAAGGCGGGAAGGAAATCAGGAAGGTAAGCAGTGTTTGTTTTTAAAATTGCCAACATCATAGGGACGCGTGAGCTGCTGGAGCCAACTCAACTGGCTCTGCAGAACTTTCCCGGTCAGGTGGTGATGGACGATCGGGAGATTGAAAGCTTCGGCCTTCTACTGGAGAAGCTCGAGCGCACGCAGCCGGATGTGGTGTTGCTGGATCTAAGCCAGGTGCGGGAGTCGCTCGAGGATGCTATCAAGCAGATCAAGTCGGCGGCTTCGGCACCGAAAGTCATCATCATCCACAAGAGCGCCGAGCCCGACACAATTCTTCGATGTTTGCGCGGTGGGGCTGACGAGTTCCTATTTCCGCCGCTGGAAAAGGATCTGCGGACCGCGCTCGACCGCATGTCATCGGACCGGCTCAAGACGAAGGCCGGTACCCGGCCGCGCGGCAAGGTGCTGGGTCTGGTTTCAGCCAAAGGGGGCTGCGGCGCATCGCTGATAGCCGCACATGTCGCGGTTGAGCTCACTGAGCAAACAAAACTCGAAACGCTCCTGTGCGACTTTGACATGGAAGGCGGAATCCAGTCCTTTCTGATGAAAACGCAAAGCCGCTACAGCTTGCTTGACGCGGTCAATAATATCCGCCGGCTGGACATGAGCTTTTGGAAGGCCCTGGTTAGCAACGGCCGGCCGGGTTTGGAGATCGTTTCGGCGCCCGCCGCGTCCGCCCCCTTACACCAGATTTACCGGGACCCTGAGGACTACCGAACCATTGTCCGGTTCGCCCGCGCGAACTACGATTGGACCGTGGCCGATTTCGGTCACGGGCTGAACTATCTGTTGCTGTCCGTGCTGGAAGAACTTGATAATTTGTATGTCGTCACAACACTCGACGTGCCGGCCCTTCATCAGGCCAAACACGTTATTACGGGCGTGCTTGAGCGGGGGTTGGCGGCCCATCGCCTGCATGTCGTGTTGAACCGCTTTCCGAAGCGGGCCGAAGTTACGATCGAGGAAGTTGAGTCGATGATAGGCCAGCCAATTTATGCTACTCTGCCGGACGACCCGCTCGCTGTGAACGAGGCTTTGTCGGAAGGTAAGCTGGTTCCGGTCGACAGTCACCTGGGAACTCACACGAGTCGCGTAGTCAGTAAGATAGCCGGTCTGGAAACGAAGAAGAAAAAGAGGTTCTCGCTGTTCTAGGACACGGGAAGAAACGCGATGCAACCCACCCCCCCGATGAGTTCGCCGATTTCGGAGACCGGCTGGAGCCGCCGGCCCGACGCAACCGTGCCCTCGCAGGTGTATCTCGAACTGAAGTTTGCCATTCACCGGAAACTTCTGGATCGGATCAAGCTGGAGGCGTTGTCCGGTGTGGCGACGGACCGTGTGAAGTCCGAAGTCCGCGCGGCGGTGGCGCGTCTGATCGAAGAAGAGCGCACGCCACTGAGTCTAGTGGAGCGGGAGCGGCTAGGCGACGAAGTCCTTGACGAAGTTTTCGGGTTGGGGCCATTGGAGCCCTTGTTAAGCGACCCGACCGTTTCCGACATTCTTGTAACCACCTCGCGGCTGGTCTACGTGGAACGCGCGGGCAAACTGTCGCGCACGCCGGTGGAGTTCAAGGACGACGGCCACCTGCTCCGCATCATCGAAAAGATCGTTTCCCGCGTGGGCCGCCGCATCGACGAATCGTCCCCGATGGTGGACGCCCGGCTGCCCGATGGCTCCCGCGTGAACGCCGTGATTGCCCCCGTGGCCGTGGATGGGCCGCTGCTGTCGATTCGCCGGTTTGGCAAGATCCCGCTCAAAGCCGGTGATCTGGTAGGGTTCAGGACCCTGACAGAGGGGATGGTTCAATTTCTCGAAGCGTGCGTTCGTTGCCGGCTCAACATGATCATCACCGGAGGTACCGGCGCCGGTAAGACCACCTTGTTGAACGTGCTGTCGGCCTACATCCCGGAAGACGAGCGCATCGTCACCATCGAAGATGCAGCCGAGTTGCAGCTCAAGCAGACCCACGTGGCCCGGATGGAGGCACGGCCTGCCAACATCGAAGGTCAGGGAGCGATTCGCATTCGCAATCTGGTGGTCAACGCTCTGCGTATGCGGCCCGACCGGATCATCGTGGGTGAGGTTCGCGCCGAGGAGGCGTTGGACATGCTACAGGCGATGAATACGGGCCATGACGGGTCTCTCACCACGATCCACTCTAATAGCCCGCGCGATGCGGTCGGCCGCCTGGAAGTCATGGTAGGCATGGCGAACGCTAACATGGGCGTCCGGGCGATCCGCCAGCAGGTGGCTTCGGCCGTGGATCTGTTCGTGCAAATCGCGCGTATGAGCGATGGAACACGCCGGGTCACTCATATTACCGAGTGCGTGGGAATGGAGGGGGAGCAGATCACTACGCAGGATATTTTTGTATTCGAGCGCACCGGCATGGGCGACAAGGGCAGAGTGCTCGGACGCTTCAAGCCAACGGGTATCCGGCCCAAGTTCAGCGAAAAACTCAAAGCCAGCGGTTTTGACCTGCCGGCCGAAATTTTCCAAACCACGGTAGAAGTGCTTTAAGGAGCCCCGCATGGGTTACTGGTTCATCGGAATATTTTTTATCCTCTTTGCCCTCATCCTGGTCGTCACCGCGATTGGGACGAAGGTCGTCGAAGGCCAGCGCAAGCGCAGAGTGGGAGAAATGCTCAGGCAGACCCAAGGGGTCGAGCACACGCGGCCGGATACAAACATCATGAAGGATGCAAGGGAGGAAGCGTCCTGGGAGGATATGCTCAAGGGTCTCCCGCTCTACCACATGATAGAGAATCGGCTCGCTCTGGCAGCGCTTGACATTAGTCCGGTGGCCATCCTCGCGGCGATGTGCGGCCTGGGTGCTCTGGGGCTCTTCCTGGGGCTGCGCATGCGGACTCCGCTGATCAGCGAACTAGTGGGCGCAGGGCTGGCGATCGCCGGATTCCTGTTGCCGTTCGCCTGGCTTGGTTTGAAATCGCGCAAGCGGATGGCGGCTTTCGAGGAGACGTTTCCGGAAGCACTGGACTTTCTGGCTCGCTCGATGAAAGCTGGACATGCGTTTTCGGTCAGTCTGGAAATGATGGCCGAAGAAACCCCGGACCCGGTCGGCACCGAATTCCGCAAGGTATTTCACGAGCAGAACCTGGGTGCATCGCTCGATACAGTGTTGAAGAACTTTGCCTTGCGCATACCGTTGCTGGATACGAAGTTTTTCGTGGCCGCCGTTCTTCTCCAGCGTGAGACAGGCGGCAATCTGGCGGAAATTCTCATGAAGTTGTCCTATATCATTCGCGAGCGGTTTCGACTTAAGGGGCAGGTGAAAGCGGCTAGTGCGCACGGGCGCATCACTGCGGTTATACTTGCGACGATGCCCATGGTCACGCTACTGCTCTTGAACATTATCGCTCCTGAGTATTTCCAATCCATGGTGGATGACAAGGACGGCCGGTGGATTATTTTGTCGGTTGTGATCCTGCAAATAGTCGGGTATTTCTGGATGCGCAAGATTATCAACATCAAGGTGTGATGCGATGCCAATCTATCTGGTCACTGTCGTCTTCTTTGGCGGGTTACTGGCCCTAATCAGTTGGGTGGGATATCGCTTTTACGCGCGTCCGGGCCGATATTTCGAGCAGCTAGGCAGGGTTGAGATCGGTAGAGTTACGTCCGTCGAGGGCGGCGGCTCAATTCGCGTTCTCCGCCAAATCGGGGCGCAGGTACCGGTTTCGCCCGAAGACTTGATCATGACGCGGCGGCTGCTGTTCGCGGCCGGGTATCGCGAGGATGGCGCCCTGGCGGTGTACATGGGGCTGCGAGCGGTGTTCGTCGTAGTATGCGTCTTGGCCGCACTCTCCTTGCAGCCGCTTATCGGTCCTTTTGTGCTGAGGATCGTGGCGGTTGGCTTTGCCGCCATCGTCGGACTGTTCCTGCCGGGAGTTATTTTGGATGGCTTCGTCTCAGCCAGACAGGAGCGACTCCGGCTTGCCCTTCCCGATGCGCTTGATCTGATGGTGGTCTGCGTGGAGGCCGGACTGGGGTTGGACCAGGCGATCGCCAATGTGGCGAAGGAACTCGATGTGACGCACCCCGACATCTCCGAAGAGTTGGGCCTGATCACCGCTGAGATGCGGGCCGGCAAACGCCGTGTCGAGGCGCTCCGAAATCTGGCCGACCGTACGGGTGAACCCGAGTTGCGGAAACTCGTGGCGATTCTGATCCAAACCGATCGCTTCGGTACGAGTATTGCGGATTCGCTCCGCACGCATTCGGAATACATGCGCATCCGGCGGCGGCAGAAGGCTGAAGAGAGTGCCGCCAAAGTTGGTGTCAAACTTGTCTTTCCGATTTTTTTCTGCATTCTGCCGGCTATGTTGGTGGTCGTGGCGGGCCCGGGAATCCTGCAGTTGTTCAAGCAACTGTTCCCGCTGATGCAACAGTTCAAGGAATCACAAGGCGGCTAGCCGCCGCTAAGTCTGCAGGGTCTGCAAGAAAGGAGAAAACCTCATGGATAACTCAACAATGGGCACAATCCTATGGATCGGCGCCGCGGTCGTTTTGGTGCTATTCCTGCTTCGCCGGCGCGGCCGGAAGAGCAAGGCGTTCCGATAGAAACTTGTCAATCTGTGAAGGGGCCGGTTAGTTCATCCATGCTTGCAGCTGCGTCAGAGTCGTTGAGCTATCTCTTAAGAAGCCAGAACGCGGATGGCGGCTGGAGCTACCGGCCTTCTGGCGGTTCGTGGACCGAGCCTACTTGTCTGGCTGTTATGGCGCTTGGACCGGCGCCGGGACAACATTACAAGCGGGGGCTGGACTGGCTGGTGTCGCAGCGCCGCTCCGACGGAGGATGGGGTCCGAGGGCGGGCGTGGCTGAGAGCACTTGGGTCACCGCACTGGGCCTGTTGACGATGTACAAAGCGGGCCGGGCCGGCTCTGACGACCCGGCAGTGCGGTGGCTGACAGCGGCTGCTGGCGCGGAGTCGAATTGGATTGTGCGTCTTCGGAGTTTTTTGCTTGGTGGGGGGAAGGGCGGCGACGACACGTCTAACCAAGGCTGGCCATGGTATCCGGGTGCATCTGCCTGGGTCGCTCCGACTTCGATCGCTCTGCTCGCCCTTGACCGCATTAATCGGGCTTATCCCAGTGCCGCGCTACTTCGGCGAAGTAGGGAAGGCAAAGCTTTTCTGCTCGCACGGCGTTGCGCCGATGGCGGTTGGAACCACGGCAGTTCGCGAGCCCTTGGTTACGACGGTCCCTCGTACGCCGAAACGACCGGCATGGCCCTGTTGGCGCTGGCCGGCGAACCCGGAGTGTCGAGGCGGTCTGTCGACAGGGCGGTCGAACATCTAAGCCGCAGCCGAGGCGTAGAAGCTTGGAGTTGGTTGCAAATGGGGTTACGCGCGCAACAGATCAAACCTGGTGCGATAGTTGCGAACCTGCGGATTCACGATTTGCGGGAGGCCTCCCTCTATCTCCTAGCCGAAGCCGCGTTGGCCGGCCTGGACCCGTTTGGGAGAAACTAAATTGAAAGGCTCCTCACCGTACTTCAGTCCTTCGATTCTGCGGCGGAGAGATCTGGTTCCGCTGGTCACCGGTACGGCTGCGTCCAGCGCTTGCGGCATTTGGCGGGGCGGGCTCCAGCCAGTCGTGCAGATCGTCAAGGCGCCGCGTTACGAGCAGACCCTGTTTGAAACCGTACGGCGAATTCTGTCGGAAGCCGGTTTGGATGTGCGCGGCCGGCGGGTCGTCCTCAAGCCGAATCTGGTCGAGTATGAAGCGAAAGCCGCGATCAATACGCACCCCATCGTAGTGCATGCCGTGCTGGAAGGTTTCCGTGCCTTGGGAGCCCGTGAGGTCTTGATCGCCGAAGGCCCGGGCCATCGGCGGATTGCCTGGGACCTCGCCGAAGAAGCGGGGTACTTCCGCGAGATTCCGAACTTCGACAAGATTTTCATTGACCTGAACACAGATGAAGTGGCCGACGTCAGGATTTCCGCCCCGGCATCGAAGCTCAAGTCTCTTCACTTACCTAAGACCGTACTAGGCGCGGACCTGTTGGTGTCCATGCCGAAATTAAAGACCCACCATTGGGTCGGCGCCACGCTGGCCATGAAGAATCTGTTCGGGATCGTGCCGGGCGCAATCTATGGTTGGCCCAAGAATGTGCTGCACTGGGCCGGCATTCACGAAACCATAGTCGATCTGCACAGTCTCATTCCGCGCCACTTCTGTCTGGTGGACGGTATCGTGGGCATGGAAGGCAACGGTCCGATTCAAGGTGTCGCCAAAGCGGCGGGGGTGTTGGTGGCCGGACATGACATGCCGGCGGTCGACGCCACCTGTTGCCGCATCATGAAGCTCGATCCCGCCCAAATAGAGTATCTCGCGGTCGCGGCGCACAACGGCCAGACTCGCGAAGCGGGCGTTATCCAGCGGGGCGAAACCATCCGTACAGTGGCCACTCCCTTCGCCGTCCTCCGCCAATGGGAGCCGCTGCGGCTGTAGGCGAGTTGGAATGGCGAAGAGCTACCTACCATATTCCGCTTGGGCCGGGCTGTCCCTGCTGTTGCTGGTTCCCTGTTACTGGCTCTCCCGCATTGTTTCGGTGGACTTGGGCAGCCACATCTATAACGCATGGCTGACATTGCAAGTCTCAGGGGGACAAGTACAGGGAATCGAGATCGCCAGTCAGTGGAACAACGTTCTGTTCGATTGGCTGCTGGTGGGCCTGCTCCCGCTGGCCGGCCCTGATTGGGCGCAGCGAATCGCGGTTTCGCTGGGGGTGCTGATGTTTGCCGGTGGTTCCATGATGTTCATCATAACCACCAGCCGCCGGGTTCCGTGGCACATACTACCGGGCGTGGCCATGCTGGCTTATGGCTTTGTCTTCCACTTAGGACTCTTCAACTTCTATTTCTCGGCTGGGTTCTGTTTGGGGGCGCTGGCGCTGCTTTGGAACTTCTCTATGCGGCGGGCGTTATGGGCTACCCCTTTGATTGCGCTCGGGATCTTGTCTCACCCGCTCCCCGTCATCTGGCTGGCCGCCGTGATGACATTCACAACCATGGCCCGCAGGGTAGCGGTGCGCAACCGGCACGTACTAACAGTTGTCATGTTTGGCATTCTGTTGGCGGCGGCAGGGCTGCTGAGCCGACTAGTCGAGTGCAAATGGAAACCGGTTCAGGTGTACCTGTGGAGCGGGGCGGATCAATCAGTGGTTTACGGCGATGCCTACGTGGTTTGGGGGCTGGCTTGGCTGGTCTGGTGGACTATCCTGTTCGGCCTGTTGATTTTCCGGCTTGGGTGGCCAAGGGTGCTCAAATCGGTTTTGTTCCATTTGATATTTCTCCAGGCGGTGATGCTGATCTTTGTCCCGACCCAGATTCGAGAGGTTCCAGGTTATCCGGCGCCCTTCGCCTTCTTTACCGAACGAATGTCGCTGCTGCAGGGCGTGCTGGTCTGCGCGCTGTTAGCGCGTGCGCCTTTGAATGGAGCGGTCCTTGTTCCCAGCTATCTTCTGGGCGCCAGCTATTTCTATTGGTTGTACGGCGATGATCGGCTGATGCTCCGATTCGAAGACAAGGTGACAGCGATCACCGCAAGCATGCAGGGCTTTCCTAGAGTATTGGGTGGTTTGTGCACTCCGGCCCGCCGGCTCAACTACGCGGCTCATCTCGTCGATCGGGCCTGCGTCGGCAAGTGCTATAGCTACGGAAACTATGAGCCGTCGTCCGGACAGTTCCGGCTGCGGGCTCACCCTGGGAATCGCTATGTTGTGAGTGAGATCAGCCGGGCTTATGCCCTTGAAAGGGGAGAGGCCAAGGTTACGGCGGAAGATCTGCCTCTGCTGCGAGTCGAAGGCATATTGGGCGGTGAGGTAACGTTGCGCGAACTCCGGGAAGGGGAGGAGGTGGCGCCGCCATGTCCAGAAAGCCGGTAACACTGAGCGCGCAGGCAGGTGCAGCCGATTGGCCGATTCGCGTCGTACCCGGCAGTGAATCGGTGGATCTTACTCTGGTTTTGCCTACCTATCAAGAGGGCAAGTCGATTGCTGAGGTCCTTGAAAGGTTTGCCGAGGTGATGGCTCGTCGCCCCGGGATGAGTTATGAACTGATTGTGGTGGATGACGACAGCCCCGATTTGACCTGGAAAATCGCCACCGACGAGGCGGCCGAGCGGTATCCGCATGTTCAAGTGATCCGACGTTTGAGTGAGCGAGGGTTGGCCACTGCGGTGGTCGAGGGCTGGCGAGCCGGACGGGGCGAACGGCTGGCGGTCATGGACGCGGATCTGCAGCACCCTCCGGACGTGCTTCTCGACATGTTGGACGCCCTTACGCCGGGGGTGGACCTGGTTGCCGGGAGCCGCCACATGGAGGGCGGAGGGGTCAGCGATTGGAGCCTCCGCCGCCGGATAATCTCGCGCGGCGCTCAGTTGCTCGGTTTGTTGATTCTTCCGGACGTGGTGGGCCGGGTCGACGATCCGATGAGCGGCTGTTTTGTGGTGCGGCGTGAGGCTCTGGCCAACTGCGTTCTACGCCCTCTCGGCTACAAGATTCTGATCGAAGTGCTGGCGCGAGCCGAACTCAGGGCCATCCGCGAAGTGCCGTACGTGTTTTGTGAACGGCGGGACGGCGAGAGCAAGGCTACACTCGGGGTTTACGCCGACTATGTCATTCACCTCGTCAAACTGCGTGCAGTGCGGTTGCGCTCGAGCCCGCTCCCGAAGTTCGTCGTGGTAGGATTCTGCGGGCTGGCGATCGATATGGGCCTATTATTTCTGCTGAGCGATCCGGAGATGCTCGGATGGGCATTGACGCCTGGCAAGGTTCTGGCGGCCGAGTGCGCGCTGTTAAATAATTTCATCTGGCATGAGCGGTGGACGTTTGGCCGCCGGCCGGAAGGAGAGCCCCGGCTGCGTGGGCACTGGCGGCGTCTGCTCAAGTTTCAATCGATCTGCACGATTGGGATGCTCCTGGGAATCGCCTTGCTCAATTTGACGGTTCATTTTCTGGGGTGGAATCGCTATGCAGCCAATCTGGCGGCGATTGGCGTCGCAAGCGTGTGGAACTACCCGCTGATTCAGAAGCTGGGTTGGAGGACAACGGCGCCATGATCGTCACAGACCAGGCAAACTCCCCTCCCACCTTTGGGCTGCTCGAGACGCGAAAGCTGGGTGGGTCGAGTCTGGCCAGTTCGATCGGAGTCCATGGGGCGGTGTTGGGGCTGGCAATCTGGATCAGCCCGTATCTGGCGCCGGATCCTGGCGCGGTGCGCATGATTCCGCTGAGAGTGGAGATTCAGTTCCCGCCGGCGGCCTTTCTGTCCGGTCCTTCGGCAGCGGCCGCCGCCTCGAAATCATTGCCGCCCAGACCCGGCCCCTCGTCGCCGGCCGCACTGGGCTTGGCGCCGCCCAAGCTGGTTCTACCGGAACTGCGTCCAGACCCTACCAGTCAACTGACGATCCTGCTGCCAAATCAGATCAAGCCGCCCACCACCAAGATTGAGGACATCCAAGTGCCGTCGATCATGGCCTGGATGCCGCCCCGGGCCAAGCCCAAAGAGTTTGTGATGCCCGGCGCGCGGGAGTCGCGCCCGGCGGACCTGCAGACCACCGCTCCGCTTTCGCTGGATGCGCCCCAGAACCTGCCGCCCATCGCCGTTCTGACCATGCAGCCTGGTCAGGCTCCGGAAATTGCCAAACTGGTGGTGCAGGTTTCGGCTTCCCGCCCGGTCCGCACGTTTCAGCCGCCTCCTCCTCGACCGACGCCGCCTGCGAGGCCTATCGAGACGGTCGTGGGCGATCTGACGAGCCTGATCGCCTTGTCGACGGCGCCGACTCAGCCGGTCGACCGCATGCGGCTCCCCGACGGGAGCCAGATCGCCAGGATTCACGCCGATCGCCCACCCGAAGCTGTTTCGTTGGCGGAGCCGCAGACGGCCGTCGTCGGCGCAAAACCTGATCAAACCGGCTCAGGCGGTAGCGCCGCAACGATCAAACGCGCGGAAGCCCCGCCAGTTCGAGCCGGAGTTGGAGGCTCGCCCGGCGGTATTCCTCAGATAGCCACCCGCACCGAGACCCCGGGGAGCGGAAGTGGTCTGCCCGGGGGGATCAAGATCGCCGGCGGCACGGGGGCCAGCGGAGCCGTAGCCGGCCTGCCCGGTCCGGCTCTTCTTCAATCGACCGTTCCGATCCGCATTGAGCACCCGGTGAACGGCGTGTTTGATGTGGTTGTTGTCCAGTCGTCGCCCCTGAACGACTTTCCAGGAGCCCCTTCGCTTTCCGGTTCGCCGGTCTATACCGTCTACGTTCCCGTAGGACGCGCTCGAATGTGGATCCTGCAGTTCTGCGTACCGAAGGAAGAAGTCGTGGTCAAACGCGAAGGGATCGTCGTTCAGTTGGGCAACGTGGCGCCGGTGAAGCCGCCCTATCCGATCGCAACGGTGGTCCCGCCCAGCGCAGGCCGATTGGAAAAGATTGTCGTACATGGATTCATATCCGATACTGGAGAGCTTGAAGGCCTGAAGGTTCTGACTGGCGAGCGCTCGGCCGCGGAGTATCTGATTCTGCCGCTTCTGCAAAGGTGGTTGATGCGCCCGGCGGCGCGCGACGGCAAGCCCATACGGGTGGAGATGATGCTGCTGATCTCGGGATAGCGCTAGACAAAAGCCCGAAGGTCGCCGCTTGCCCGGTCGGCCTTCAAATCAAAAGCTAAGCGAACGGACAGCCTCGACGATGCGCGACTGTTCCGGCTCCTTCAGATCGTTGAAGAAGGGCAGGCGAACCAGCCTTTCGCCCGCCAGTTCAGCCACCGGGCAATCGCCCGTCCGCCCTCCGAACTCCCTGCCCATGTCGGACAGATGCAGCGGCTGGTAGTGGAATACGCACAAAATGCCTTTGGCCTTAAGTTCCGCGATCAAGCGGGTCCGTGCCTCGAGCGACGGGAGCATCAGATAGAACAGGTGCGCCGGATGCTCACAGTGCGGGGGCACCGATGGCAAAGCCACGCCATTCTCCGCCGCCCATTCGGCCAGATGAGTAGCGTAATATTGCCAGATACGGTGGCGCGACCGCTGAATTTGATCGCGCGCCTGCAATTGTGCGTACAGAAAGGCAGCCAGGATGTCGGACGGGAGAAAACTCGATCCCAGGTCTACCCAAGTATACTTATCCACTTCTCCCCGGAAATAGCGTTTGCGGTTGGTGCCCTTTTCCCGTAGGATCTCCGCACGCTCCACAAAACGCCTGGCGTTGATCAGTAAGGCTCCGCCCTCTCCACAAGTAAAATTCTTGGTCTCGTGAAAGCTCTGAGTGGCCAAGCTACCGAAGGTCCCCAGGAAGCGCCCCCGATACTTGCCGAACAGTCCATGTGCGTTATCTTCGATGACTCCGATACCGTGCCGCCCGGCGATCGACATGATCGCGTCCATTTCGCAGCCCACACCGCCGTAGTGCACGGCCACGATTAGGCGGGTCCGTGAAGAAATCCGGCTTTCCAGCAGGTTCTCGTCGAGATTCATTGTGTCGGGCCGCACGTCGGCAAAAACAGGTTTGGCGCCGCGCAACGCGAAGGCATTTGCGGTGGAGACGAACGTGAAGGAAGGGACAATTACTTCGTCACCCGGGCGAAGGTCTGCCAGCAGCGCGGCCATCTCCAAGGCGTCGGTGCAGGACGTGGTCAGCAGCACCTGGGGCACGCCGAGCGTTTCTTCTAGCAGACTTTGGCAAAGGCCCGTGAACTTGCCATCGCCGGATACGTGCATCCCATCAATGCACTGCTGCACGTAGCCGAACTCGGTACCCACTGGGCAGAAACGGTTGAACGGGATGAAAGAAGCAGGCTTGGGCATTTCCAATAATCTTTCCCGCCCGGCTAACTCTTTGCCGGTCGGCGGGGCGTCGCCACGCAAAGCAAATAGCGGTGCATCACTTCAAACTCCTCATCAGTTTCAATCTCGAAGTCAACTGCGATCAGCTCGCGCAGCTGCTGGGGCCGGCGGGGAAACGAGCCTCGATCCAGGGCCCATAACAGCCTGCTCGTATGTGAGCTGGACAAAACCGGATCTAGGAATATCAGGCGCTCGCGCGCCACCCGGGCGATCTCAGAAAACATACGCGCGACAACGTCGTCCGGGATGTGGTGAGTGACCGACGCACAGAGCACATCGTCGACCACGCTGTCACCGAGGCCAATCCGCGTCGCATCACCTATGATCGCCTGGCCGGCGTGGTTCTTCCGTAGGAAGCCCTTCAGCTTTTGGGGGTCGCTGTCCAGCCAAATGTACCTGGATTGGGCCGGGAGACAGGAGCTCAATAGCCCGGTTCCGGCGCCGACCTCCAGCACCGAACGCCCAGGCGTTCCTCGAAAGTGGCGCTGAAGCCGCTCGAATACCTCCTCGCAACCGACGGCGTGCTGGATCCAGTCATAGACGCGGGGGTTTGCCGCGATCCGGTGAAGAAGGTCAACAACCATCGTTTTGTTCTCCGGTGGGCCGCCCTAGCTGCTCCTGAATGACGTACGGCGGCCGGTCCATCATACGAAAATGCATCCGCGCCAGATACTCGCCCATGATGCCCAACGCAAACAACTGAACCCCTCCAAATATGGCAATGACCGCCGCCAGGAATGGAAATCCCGGTACACTCTCGCCCGACAGCAGATACCGGCCGACGACAAACGCGAGTACGGCCATCCCAAATAGCGAGGCTCCAAAGCCGGCGAAACTGGCAAGCCGCAGGGGCAGCGTGCTGAAGCCGGTAACCATCGAAATTGCATGAACGAACAGTTTGTAAAAGTCATATTGCGATGCCCCTATGGCCCTGGGGGCGTGTGCGACTACAATCGAGGAAATCCGGGTCGTGCCCCAGCTAAGCAGTACGTCGATCGACACAAAGGAGCTTTGGTAGGCCCCGAACGCCTTTCGCAAGGGGGTTCGGAAGGCCCGGAAGGTGGTGGTTTGCCGGGCGGTCTTGACGCCCATGGCTTGCCGTAGAGCCAACTTTACCAGCCAGGAAGCGGCATCCCGCCAGATCCCGTGTTGCTCGCGTAGGGGGATACCGTAGACTAAGTCATGCCCTTCGGAGAGCTTGCCCAGCAGTTTGGGGATCTCTTCGGGGGGATTCTGCAGGTCGTCGTCGATTGTGACGATCACTTTGCCAGTGGCCGCTCGAATGCCACACAGTAGAGCGGGGTGCTGGCCGAAGTTGCGCATCAAATTGATTATTTGAATCCAGGAGTGTGATTCGTGCAGTTGCTGAAGGACAATCCAACTTTGATCGCGGCTTCCATCATTGACGAGCACAAGTTCAAACGTTTGAGCGGAACGGCGGAGAACCGGTTCCAACCGTTCGACGAGCAAGGGGAGACTGCCCTCGCTGTTATAGACCGGGACAACGACGCTAAGGTCAACCACCGCGCGCCTTTTCGATCCCAGCTTGGTGGCGGCACTGCCCCGCGAGGTCAGATCTGGATATGAGCTTTCTGCGTTCGTTGGCCGACGACTTCTCAGACTTTCTTCGTGAACAGCCTGTCTGGAGCCTCATTTATTTCTCAGCTTTCTACTTCGGTTGCACTCTCTCCAGCAGCCGCAAGAAGCAGTTCTGGTACGACGAGTTATTTACCTATCATATGTCTCGGCTGCCCGACTGGAAAACTATACTAGCAGCCTTGGGCGCGGGAGCGGACTTGAACCCGCCGCCCATCTATTTTTTAACGAGACTGAGTCATTCGATATTTGGGATGAGCGAGGTAGCCACCCGGCTCCCCGCCACCCTGGGATTCCTGTTGATGCTCATTTGCCTTTACGGTTTTATCGCCAACCGTACCGGCCGACCGATTGCGTTTGCGGCCATTTTGTTTCCGATGGTAACCGGAGCGTATAGGTGGGCTACCGAGGCCCGGACTTACGGGGTGATTTTGGGACTGGTCGCCGCTGCATCATTGTTTTGGCAGCGTGCGGGCCGAACGGCTCAACCTTCGCGAGCGGCCTGTGTCGGCGTGGGGCTCTGCCTGACGGCTGCCGTCACTACCCAAGCCTACGGAATCGTTTCTGTCGGCCCGTTCCTGTTGGCCGAATTCGTACGCTTCCGGCAGACCCGGGAGACCCGCTGGCCGGTGTGGGTTGCCCTGTTGGCGCCGTTCGCGGCCCTCGCGGTCTATGTCCCTCTCCTGTCGGCACACAACGATGTCGCGCTGGACAATCCCGTCTTCCGTCCTGAACTGGCCTCAATTGCCAGCTTTTACCACATGCTATTGGACCCAGCCGTGTTTCCGCTGGCTCTCGTTCTGGCGTTCGCACTATGGTCGCGTCTGCCCAATTCCACTGAACGGCCTAGCGAGCAGGAGGGGGTCCCAGCGGAGGAAATCGCCCTAGCGGCAGGCTTTCTGCTCGTTCCTGTGATCGCGGTAGGAATGGCGATGGCTGTCACCAGGGTCTTTATGGATCGCTACGGCCTTCCGGCCATTATTGGAACCACCATGATCCTAGCGTTCCTCATGGCTCGCGTCCCTAGCCGGACCGCCCCTCTTTTTTCCGTCGTCGTCTTTGCAGGCTGGTGTGCCGCCGGCGTGATCACTTTGCCACGAACCTGGCCGTTGGTCTCCGGGGCGCCCACCGCAGAGAAAAATATTCCAAAACTCCAGGAAATTCGTCCGGATCTTCCGATGGTTGTCTCGAACGGACTCTGGTTCCTGCCCCTGGTTTACTATTCAGAGTCATCCTTGTCTCGGCGGCTAACCTACCTGTTCGATCGTAAGAGTGCGTTGCAGTACACCGGTTCGGACGTGTTTGAATTCGGTTATCCCGTACTCAAGAAGTGGCATAACATTGCCGGACGCATCGAGCCTTACGGAGAATTTCTCGCACGCGGCAAGCCGTTCCTGCTCTACGGGCCTATGTCGCCGTTCCCCCTGGATTGGGTGGTCAAGAAGTTGATCGACGATGGCGCGTCGGTCAAGATTATCTCGATTCGTCCGGAGGGGTTTCTCTGCGAAGTGACACCACCGCAAATCCATCGATGACGAGCGTACGGAGTGGGCTTACATGGATCGGGGAATCCGATAGCCGCCCGCAATGGCCCGCTCCTCAGTGTCAGAGCGCATGCGGAAGCCACTTGTGGTACCAAAGCATTGCCGACCGGGTCACAAAGCCGCACCTCTGATAAAGCCGCTGGGCCTTGCAGTTCCGGCCCTGAGTGACCACGGTCACTTCGGTAACTTTATGCTGGCGGAAGTACGAGAGTGCGGCTTCCACGAGATGGCGGCCGAGCGCACGGCCCTGAGCATGTGGCGCCAGCGCCACCAAACCAATTGAGCCGACGTTGCCTTGAATGTGACAGGTACAATAGCCGGAGGGGATACCGTCGACTTCCGCCACGAAGACAGCCTGGGCCCAGCCGTGGCAGCTCCGCTCAATCCAGGTCGCGAAAAGCGCGCGGCAACGCTCCCGAGGGAAAGCACTGTCATAAAAAAAACGGCTGTCCTCATGACCGTAAGCGGCAATCGCCTGGAGCGCCTGAAGATCGGATTCCTGAAAAGGCCGGACGTGCCGGTTCGCAAAGCCGCCAGCGCCCTGGCTGCCGGTTTCGCGCGCGAGCGTCACTCTGATATCCACGAATTGGAACCCTGCGGTTTCGGCCAAGCGCACAGTCTCGGGGTGATCGGATGCCGCCAGGAAATAGAGGCAGTCAATCTCGTTCGAGCGGCACCAGTCCAACGCGGCAGTTAGGAAGTCCGGCGTTAGGTGCGTGGGGCTGAACCGGGCAATTCGCAGGCTGAAGAAGCCGGAATCCCAAGGCAGCCCCGAACAGATGTTATCCACAATTCCCGAGTTCTTTCTGCGTCGTCGCAGCAATGACAAGTCTGCACATTGCACTATTCCGATCATGCCGATCAGTTCGGGGCGGAGCGGCGCAGGGCTTCCCCAGTGTGAAATAGTGATCGGCATCCGTCAAGGGGTCTTGCGTGTTTTTATGTTTTCACGACGACTTTTTCATGGCGTGGGGCGGACTGCTCTGTTTACTGTTCTCCCGGGGGCGCGATTGACCGCGCCCACCCACCGCTCGCCGGTTAGCCCTCAGGCCCTTCCCGGCTGCTCCCGTCGAGCCGCCCATGCAACGCAACGAGTTCCACGAGCGCATGCGCGCCAAGCAGGTAACTCATCCACAGGACGGGATAGCGATAGCGCATCAATCCTTCACACCATGTCGCCGCTGATACCCCGCCGGTGAGAGCTGCCGCATTCGGACCCGTTTCGGCCAGCCCTTTCTGCTTTCGCGCGTTATCGACCGTCTCAGCCACCGGAATTTCGTGTAATGTAACGAGGCTACGTCTGCGTTCACTTTACATTGCAACCTGGTGCGCCGCGCACACTCCTTTCTGAGCATGTTGTCGGAGGGCTTCACCGTTTTGCTTCCGCGCCACGGCGCCTCCCAAGCTACGAGGCCTGAGTCTATTGGCCTCGGTCGGTCTCTCACCGGCTGGACAATGTGTCCTTGACTGGACACGCCGACTTGCCATCGGCACTTATAGATTCTGGCAATTGTAAGTGCGGGTAGGACGAAGTTATTGGTGAGAAATCCCAACCGCTTCTCGGTGATGTTATCCACGTACGTGATTTCCGCAGCGCATCTGGATACGCTTTGGCTGAGGCTCTCGCCGTCAGGATTGCGGTCTGGTCCGAGCGCACGCCCGTGGCTCTGTCGACCGCGCGAGTAGCGCCGCTGGAGCAACACGTTGTCCTTCGTCCGTGTGACGAAAAACGACGAGCAGAGCTTGAACACATAGAGCCGCCGGAAATCCACGTAGCCGCGCTCCATCACGTAGAACGCTCCCCGCTCGAGAACGATCTGGTCGACGATATTTACGTCATGTACCTTTCCCTCGGTAATGCCAATGAATGTGGGGATATTGCCTTGCAGATCGAGTAGCGTGTGCAGCTTGACCGCGCCCTTGGTCTTGTGGAACTTCGCCCATGGAAACAGCGCGAGACAAAGGTCGATGGCCGTCGAATCCAACGCGTAGAGGGTGTCATCCAGGTCGACACCGATCGGGTCTTGCACGTGAAGCGGGGGGCGACGCCAAATCAAGTGCTGAGCGAAGTCAGCGAAGATACGCCAGTCGTGCGCTTCGTTAGCATCGGCCAAGGTCGACCGTGCCACCGTGCTACCGAAGCCCAGATGATACAACTTAGTCTGCATGGAACCCAAGCAAGCTTTGATGTCTCGCAAGCTCTACCGATAAGTTAGCTGAGCAAAGGCCATCGCCAAAAACTGGTCCCAACACGAAAAACTTCGCCGATGACTATCTCCCCCGTATCGCGCTACACATTTTTGGACCTCCTTGTGGGGCAGATGAGAGATCCGTTCCGAAAAGACGAACCGGCCATTATGCATCCTCCATTGTCGGCGGCGAAGCTAACTCGACCGTCACGGCCATTTCGGATTTCAAATCGTTCCCGTGCCAAACCGCCCTCATCTCCAACGATACAAAAGGGCTACCGGCTTTCACAAAGCACTTTGCCGGACACTAGTCTAGTCTAGTGGGTGAACTTTACCACCAAAACTTTGCCTTTCCTGCCGGCCATTTAGACTGATTTAGTCGCGCCGCCGTCCATGTCGATGAGCGACCCGTGCAGGAATCGGCCTCGCGGGCCCACGACGAACGACACCAGTTCGGCGATCTCTTCGGGTTCGCCGAACCGGATGATGTTCTCTTCAGCCACCAATGCTTGCTCGGCAGTAGATACTTCGATCTGCTGCCGGGCAGCCAGGTCCGCTAACCGCCGCTGCGTGCGATCGGTGCGCACTACACCGGGATTGACGGTATTCACCTGAACCCCGTCGACGCGTCCGGTGTCGGCGAGCGACTTAGTAAGAGCCATGAGCGCGGCGTTCACCGAGCCGCCGATCGAAAACATCGGCCCCGGGGTACGTCCGCCTACTCCGCCAATATTGAGCACCGAACCGCGAGCGGCCTTGAGGTGCGGCCAAGCCGCACGTGTCGCCCGCACCGCCCCAAAGAATTTCAGGTTGAAACCGTCGAGCCAATCTTCGTCGGTGAGCGCCACGAAGTCGCCACGCTTGACCGCTCCGGCATTGTTCACGAGTATGTCGAGCCGCCCATAACGTTCAATGGCAAACTCAATCAGGCGCCGCCCGGCCTCGGCCTCGCGCAGATCGAGAGCGATCGCAGGCGCATTGATTTCGGCTCCCACCAACTCCAAAGCCGCGCGGTCCCTTCCGGTCAGCACACAACGCGCGCCTTCAGCCGCCAGTTTGACGGCAATCGCGCGCCCGATGCCTCGGCTGCTCCCGGTAATGACTGCGACTTTGCCACCTAGTGCGGTGTTCATCGGACTAAGACTGATACACTTCCCAAAGACGAAGATTCATATCCGCCCAGGATAGCGCAGGCTTGTTAGTCCTTCCTCATACGAGGCGCCGGTTCAACCAGGACGTCGACTTCAAGCGGTACTTCGACCGGCAATCCATTCAGAATCGCGGGGGCATAACGCCATTGGCGCCCGGCAGCGAGCGCGGCCTGACCGAACCTCGGATGCCCTCTGACCAGGGCGAGCGCCGTTCACTTTTCCGTCCTCCCCAATCGTCAAGGAGACGGTCACAGTTACCGCTGTGGTCATATGCTGCGGCGAGACTGGCTTCACGTATTTCAACAAGCGCGGGGCACGGGCTTCGGCGGCTGCGAGGCCTGTTACCGCAGCGAGCAGAAGTAGGGTTCGCATCTCACTTACCTTGCCAGGATGAAATTCACTTCGAGAGCCAATGCGACTTCCACCGGTTGGTCATTCAAGACAGTAGGCCGATAGCGCCACTGACGGACCGCGTCGAGAGCGGCTGCCACCAGCAATGGATGCCCACTTATTACTCGAGCGTCCCGCACAATCCCATCACGGGAGATAATCGCTTCGATCTTCACAACACCCTGAGCGCGAATCTGCTTGGCCAGCGCTGGGTAAGCGGGTCTAATATCGTGGATAAGTTCCGGGGGCCGGACTTTGCCGCCCACTCGCACTGGACCCGTGGGAACCGCCGCCGGTTTCGCTTCTGGAATTGGCGTGGGTCTCGCCACGGGCTTTTCTACGATGATGGAGTCATTACCGACGGGCCCGGAACCCGGAATCCCGCCGGGGACGGAAGGCCCTGTCGGGATCCCATCACTGGGCGGAAGGTTGTTCGAATCATCCGCGAAATTGGGCACCGATGCATTGTTGCGAGCTTGCACCGTCGGGAGCACAAAAACCCGACGCTCAGGCGACGGCATACTTCGCGGCTGCTGCTGCGCCGGCTTCGGATCCACCAACTCAATCGCCTTCCGAAAAGGCGACGGAGCCCTCAGCGGCAAAAAGGGCAGTTCTTCAATGTGCCAAAGCGGGTAAGCTACGGCAAACGCCGCCGCCATCACCTGCAAGACGATCGACAAAGATACGGTGTAAGGCCGCGCCGTACGAGCGGTGTCATTAACCAGCGATGCTTCGAACATATTGGTGTCTTTAGCAACTCCTGTGCTGCTAGACACCAACGGCCGGGAAAAGGTTCCCGCAGCCTAGATCGACATCACTTCCTTCTCTTTGGCGTGTGCGGACGCGTCAAGCTTCGCCATGGTCGCGTCGGTCAGTTTCTGAATGTCGGCTAGCGATCGCTTCTCGTCATCCTCACTGATGGCCTTTTCCTTCATCAGTTTTTTCGAGGCGTCGTTGGCGTCGCGCCGGATGTTGCGGATCGACACGCGATGTTCCTCAGCCACATGGTGCAAGTGCTTGACCATTTCCTTGCGGCGGTCCTGCGTAAGTGGCGGAATCGGGATCCGGATGATCTTGCCGTCGTTCTGCGGATTCAGCCCGAGATCGGAAGTCCGGATGGCCCGCTCGATGGCGCCGATCTGGGAAATATCCCACGGTTGCGCGGTAATCATGCTCGGTTCGGGCACCAGCAGCGTCGCCACCTGACTGATGGGCGTTGGTGTGCCGTAGTAGTCGACGCGAAGGTTGTCGAGCATACTTACCGACGCCCGGCCCGTGCGAATCGTCGACATCGCGTGCTGCATGTCGGCGAGCGCCTTATCCATTCTCTGTTTCGCGCTAGACTCGATATCCTTGATACTCATGGCGTCTTGACTCCATCAGATGAGAGTTTGCTTGCTTTATGAAATGACCGTGCCGACGGGTTCACCCATCGCCATCCGCATGATGTTGCCGGCGACATGCATATTGAAGACCAGCACCGGCATGCGATTGTCGCGGCACATGGCTACGGCTGAGGCGTCCATCACTCGGAGTTCCTTGGTCAGTACTTCCTGGTAGGACACTGTTTCGTATCGTATGGCGTCGGCGTGCTGGAGCGGGTCCTTGTCGAACACGCCATCGACGCGCGTCGCTTTGGCGATCACCTGCGCGGCGATTTCCAGCCCTCGCAGCGCGGCAGCCGTATCGGTGGAAAAATATGGATTGGAAGTGCCGGCGGCGAAAATCACCACTCTGCCCTTCTCGAGATGCCGAACGGCGCGGCGCCTGATATAGGGCTCCGCCACCTGATGCATCTCAATCGCAGTCATGACGCGAGTCTTGATCTGCTTCTTTTCGAGCGCGTCCTGCAAAGCCAGGGCGTTGATAACCGTGGCCAACATTCCCATGTGATCGGCAGTGACGCGATCCATTTGTTTGGCAGCCGCAGCGACTCCACGAAAGAAATTGCCGCCGCCGACGACAAGACCGAGTTGAACGCCTTCGCGAACAACTTCAGCTATCTCTTCGGCGAGCAAACGGACGCGATCCTGATCGATACCAAAAGAATGTTGACCGGCTAATACTTCGCCGGAGAGCTTCAGTAGGACACGTTCGTATCGCGGCATGATAAGTGGTTGAGACCGGACCGCCGCCGAGCTACTGCCCTTCGGCAGGTTCAGGCTCGGCCGCCACTGCGGACTCGCCAACCTTGAAGCGGGCAAAGCGGGCGATGACGATGTTTTCCTGGGTCTTGGTAATCCGCGCCTTGATCAGTTGGTCGACCGTGGTCGTATTTTCCTTGATAAAGGGCTGATCGAGCAAACAGACTTCTTCGTAGAACTTCGCCAGCCGGCCTTCAACGATCTTCTCGATCACCTTCTCTGGCTTGCCTTCATTACGGGCGCGGGTGGTGGCGATGTCACGCTCTTTGTCGAGCATGGCCGCGGGAACTTCCTCACGCTTCAGAAACTTCGGATCGGCTGCGGCAATATGCATCGCCAGATCTTTGACCAATTCCTGAAAGTCTTCGGTGCGGGCGACGAAGTCAGTCTCGCAATTGACTTCGACCATGACTCCCAACTGGCTCCCTGGGTGGATGTAAGTACCGATCGTGCCTTGACGGGCGGCGCGTGTTTGGCGCTTGGCCGCGGCGGCAATCCCTTTCTTGCGAAGGACGACCTCAGCTTCTTCCAGATTACCCTTGGCTTCGTCGAGAGCTCTTTTACAATCCATCATCCCAGCGCCGGTCTTCTCCCGGAGCTGTTTTACGAGTGCTGCGCTGATTTCGGCCATGATTTCCTCACTGAAAGTTTAAACACACCGGGGCTGGATTCGGGGAGCGCGAGTCTCCGGCTCCCCAAACCGCACAGGTTACAATTTGAACGATAAAAGCAAGCTTATTTGCGATCTCGGTCGTCGCCCAAAGCTTCCAGTTGCTTCTTCGGAATATTGAGATTCGAAAGATCTTCGTCCGTCAAGCTTTCGCTCATCAGTTTTTCGGCGTACTGCGGCTCGAAGTATTGGCTGTACTCGGAAGACGATTCTTCAATCGACGAGTCTTCGGTGACGACGCGCTCCACTGAGAATTCGGTCTCCGTAGCCAGTTGCCGGCCTTCGACGACCGCCTCTGAAATTTTGTTGGTAAACAGACGAATGGCGCGCAGAGCGTCGTCATTGCCGGGGATCACGTAGTCCACCATGTCCGGATCGCAGTTGGTGTCAACCACGGCGACCACGGTGATGCCCAATTTCTTGGCTTCGGTGACGGCGATCGATTCCTTGCTGGAGTCCACGACAAAAAGCAGATCCGGCAGGCCATTCATATCGCGAATGCCCGAAAGGTTCTGATTCAGGTGCTTGCGCTCGCGCTCAAGACGGCCGATTTCCTTCTTAGCGCGGCCCTGCCAGTCGCCTGAGGTCGCCATCGCGTCCAGTTCTTTCATGCGCTTGATAGACTTCTGCACCGTCACAAAATTGGTGAGCAAGCCCCCCAGCCAACGCTGATTGATGTAGAACATGGAACAGCGCGTCGCTTCTTCAGCGACGGCTTCCTGCGCCTGGCGTTTGGTGCCTACAAAGAGCACGTTCTTGCCGGCCGCCGCTTGTTCAGCGACAAACCGCATGGCGTCTTTGAACAGCTTCAAAGTCTTCTGGAGATCGATGATGTAGATCCCGTTACGTTCGCCGAAAATGTATTCTTTCATTTTCGGATTCCAGCGCTTGGTCTGGTGCCCGAAGTGAACGCCAGCTTCGAGCAATTCTTTCATTGAAATCGACGGCAAAAAGGCCTCCTGAGGATTGGCAGGGCACACGATCAGGCGTCACTCCGACCGGCCATGCTGGTACTTCCAAGATGAATGGTTGAGCGAGCGGCCCGCCGGTCAAGCGGAATTTGCAGGCCGCACGCAGGATAGAGAGAAGCTGCGCGATTAGCGCTTGGAGAACTGGAAACGCTTACGGGCGCCCTTCTGTCCGTACTTCTTGCGCTCATGTTCGCGCGGGTCGCGCGTGAGCATGCCTAGCTCTTTCAGCTTGGGGCGAAGTTCCAGATTGAAGTCGCACAAGGCGCGAGCGATGCCCAAACGGATTGCGCCGGCTTGGCCCGTGACCCCACCACCATGGCTGGTGACCAAGATGTCGAACTTGTCGGCTGTCTCTGTGGCAAGCAGCGGCTGGCGTACGGCGGCACGCGCGGCTTCGTTGGGGAAGTAATTTTCAAAGGATCGCTTGTTGATGACGATCTTGCCCTGGCCGGGACGGAGGAACACACGGGCAACGGCGCTTTTGCGGCGGCCGGTTGCGAGATTTTGCGTTAACGCTGCTGGCACATCAACTCCTGTTTAAAATTCATCGGATCGGTTGCGGAGCCAGCACCGCAGGCTGCTGAGCCTGATGCGGATGGTTTGGTCCGGCGTATACTTTGAGTTTAGTGACCATATGTTTGCCGAGTTTATTCTTCGGCAGCATACCGGCCACGGCTAGTTCCACCATGCGCACGGGCCGCTCGGCCCTCATCTTGGCGGCGTTCTTTTCCTTAAGTCCGCCAGGATAGCCGGAGTGGTGGCGATACAGTTTGTCACGTTCTTTGGCGCCCGTCAGGACGACCTTTTCCGCGTTGACGACCACGACATGATCGCCCGTATCGATGTAAGGGGTGTAGATCGGCTTGGTCTTGCCCATCAAGATGGACGCCACTTGAGTGGCAAGGCGGCCGAGAATAGCTTTGTCGGCATCAATCACATGCCAGGAACGCACGAGTGTTTTGGCCGACGGAACAAGGGTTTTCATATGGACAGAATACTCCCGGAAGGGGCTTACAAACCCTTAGGTTAGCCGACTTGCAGGAACAGTGTCAAATGCGGGGCTGCGATCGCGTCCGGAGATTCGGGCTATCTCACGGTTCAAGGCGTGCAAATTGGCGGAAATTTCGGCCGTATCCTTGCACGCCTGCCATGGCGCCGGAAAGAATCGAACCGCCACGCATCCGCTCTGTTCGAGCTCAGCGGTAAAGAAGACCACCCTGGCCCGAAGAGCGGCGGCCAGGCGGAAAATGTTCGGCGAGTACTTGCCTTGCACGGTATCGACCAGGAGCACTATGGCTCCGCCCGCACGCAGCACCGTCCGGGTTTTCAATAGCACATCGGGCTGGACCCTCAGCACGGGCAATCGCTCGGTCAGTCCCCAGATTGGGATACTTTGATCGGGACCCGGTTCAGCGGCGAGCGCAACGGTGGGAGTCCGTCCAGTCTCCATCAACGCCCGGACAGCCACCTTGATCAACGGAAGGTGCGCCGAACAATAGACCACACCATGCCGATGCGCTGTGGCGCCGTTTACCACCTCTTCCGAGTCTCCTGACCAGCGCCAGGGCACGGGATATTTTCTCCGGCTCCGCGTCTGGAACGCCAGGAGCCGATTCAGCAGAATCGCTTGCTCGAAACGATGCGGTTTTGTGGCCCAACGGCCAACGCATAGCACCCCCGCGACGAGATAGCTCACGATCAGCGCGGAGTTGTACCAGTAGCGGGTGGGAAGGGTATTTGTTAGGACCCGGGCAATCGCCGGCAAGATGGTTCGTGACAGCATGGCAGCCCGTCACGCGCCTGCCTGAAGGCAGTTCACTGTCTCGACGATATCATGATTCTCCGTTCTATAGTAGAAGGTCAAGATGCTGCACGATCTCGCCGTCCTTTTCGAACATCCGGAATGGCAGAAACCTCTTTGGAATGCGCTGGATCGACGAGGAGTCAATTACGCAGCGGTCGACTTGAAGCAAGCTTCGTTTGATCCGGACGAAGTCCCGGCGGCGAAGCTGTACTTTAACCAGGCCAGCCCAAGCGCGTATGTGCGAGGCAACACGCGTACCGTCCCACTGGCGCTATCGCTGATGCGGTCGCTCGAACTGGGAGGCGCGCATGTGCTCAACGGTTCGCGCGCGTTTTCGCTGGAGCTGAGCAAGTCCGCGCAATGCGCGTTGCTGCGGCAACTCGGGATCGCTCATCCCCGTTCGCTGGCCTTCAATGACGCGCATATCGCTGTGGCCAAATGGCGCGTTGATTGGCCGGCTCTGCTCAAGCCTGAACAAGGCGGCAGCGGCGCGCGGATGTTTCTGCTGAATTCTGGCGAAGAATTATTGCGGCTTTTGCGCGATCAGCCTGAGCTTTGGCTGCCTGACAACCTGCTATTGTTGCAGGAGTATTTTCCGGTTGACCCGGCGCGCGGCATCGTGCGGATGGAATTCCTGGGCGGGAAATTACTGTACGCGATGAGGGTGGTTTCGCATGGGGCATTTAACCTTTGCCCATCTGAGGCGTGCAACCCCGCAACGGGTGGCGGCGGTGATTCCCACTGTGCGATTCCGGCGGCAGCCCCCGCGAAGCCAGTGGAGTTTTACCCGTATCCCGAAGTACCAGCGGCTGCGGTCGCCAGCGGAGAGGCCATCATGGCGGCAGGCGGACTCGACGTGGGCGGAATCGAATATCTGGAAGCCGCCGATGGCAGACGGATTTTCTACGACGTGAATGCCAACTCGAACCTGCGCGCACCCATCGGGCAGGCGTTTGGCTTCGATCCATTCGAGCGCGTAGTGGATTATCTGATCAGCAAGATCTAACTAACTAACTGATGATTTCTTCGATCGTTGAGCCACGTAAAATTCGAGGGATCCAGAATTCAAGATCGGACAAGTCAGCCGCTTCGATACGCGCCTTCGCTTCCATCGGAACAGAGCGAAACTTGTCTTCCGGTAAATCGCAAAGCAGAAGCCGCATCCGGTTGCGTTCGTATTCTTGCCGCCCTTTCTCAAGCCCCACTGGAAAGGCTTCCTGCCAGATGCTTTCCAGGAATTCGTTATTGTGAATGTTGTACCGACTTGGCATGGCCTTTTGCTCCCTACTCAACCAGCGATTTGAGACTGGAAGCCGGTGGAGGTCTGACGATGTCCGGAAATCTACGCAATGATCTCCTCAATCGTCGATCCGTGCATGAAGCGCCGGGTCCAAAGCTCGAGCAGCGGCAACTCAGCCGCTTCCACGCGCGCCTTGGCCTCGATCGGAACCACGCCAAACTTATCTTCCAACAGATTCAGGAGCAGCCGCCGCGTCGAATCGAGTGAGCCCTCTTGCCGACCCTCTTGCCGGCCTTTTTGATGGCCTTTCTGAAGCCCTTCGTCCAGGGCTTCCTGCCAGATGCCTTCCAGGAATTCGTTCTCGTGAATGTCGAAGCTAACCGGCATACTTTTCACTTCCTCCTCGACCAGCGACTTAAGTCCCCTCAGTCCCGATAATATCAAAAGCTGCGTGATCGCTTCTCGTTGCCGCTCCAACGGTTCCCCGGCGATTCGGCCCAGGATGGCCGCCACCGACTCGCGCTGGTCGCGCAGCCGGCACAACACCGCAAAAATCGCTTCCTCGACCGGACCGCCTTCCAACAGGAACTCGCCGTCGACCTCGCGGAGGTCGATCACTTCGTAGCCATAGTCCAACCGCCGGAACTTCAGCCCGCTCGGAATCGCCACATTCCGCGGGCCCGTCCAAAACACGATCTGTTCCGGCCATCGTTTGTAATCCCGCAAAACCAGTCCTGCGTAGAGCAGGCTTCTGACCGCGAACTCTTCCATTGCGTAGCCATGCAACTCCGCATGGATCAATTCGCCTTCTTCGGTTTCGAACAGTTGATCGGGATGGAGATTTTCGACCGTGATCAGGTCGGTGGGCAGAATGCGTGCAACGACTACATTCTTGCCGAGAGCATACGACAGCAACCGGTTTGGCGGCTGCTGAAAGAGCTTCTTCAGCGTCGCGTCGTAAATCATCGGCTTATTCGCCGATTATATTACACAGCGCGGAGTCTAGCGGCCTTCCGGGCCCGAGTAATCGCGATCCACTCGGGCCACACGGCCTTCGTAGTGTTCATACCATTCAGCCTTACCGCGCGCCTGAATTCCCCGGTGCTCGTCGTGGGCCCGCCAGTTCCGGATCGACTGTTCGTCTTTCCAATAAGAAACCGTAATCCCCAAGCCCTCGGCATTCCTGGCGCTTTCGATGCCCAAGTAGCCGGGCATCGTCTTGGCCAGTTCAAGCATCCGGGCCGCTGCTGCGCCATAGCCCTCTGGACCTGGCTTTAACAGGCTGGTAAAAATCACGGCGTAGTAAGGAGGAGTCAGTCCCGAGGCGAACATCTTCCCAAGACTATCAAACGAAGATCGCGAACGACGCGTAACCTAACGCCGATCCGAGCAGTGCCCCAGCCACCACGTCGCTGAGAAAATGCATGCCCAGCAGAATGCGCGACGAAGCGATCGACAATGCGATGAACCCCAAGCCCGCCTGCATCTCTGGATAGAAGCATCCGAGCGGGACGGTAATCGCAAAGGCCGTGATGGTATGGCCCGAGGGGAAGGAAAATTGGTCAGGCGGCAAAAGGGTCGACCAGCAATGCCGATCGATCTGGCAGGGCCGCATTCGTCCCGTCGCTCGCTTAAGCGCGAGAAAACAAACGATCCCTAACGCCGCCGGCAAAACACACGCCAACACGGCGCGCAGCCCCTGTTCACCCCCGAATAGCCAGACCGTCAATGCCAAGGCATACCAGAGCCACCCATCTCCTCCACGGGTGGCGCAGATCATCCAAAGGCGAATCCATTTGGGCGCGCTCCACCGGTTGACCTTGCGCATCAGGCGATGGTCTCGCGCGTTTATGAAGTCGAGCATGGCTTCCGGGGTAAACAAGTCCTACCTCCATTACCGTTGTACGCGCGCCAAATGTCAAAGGGGTGTCGGTGATAAAAAACATTCGTGACTTTTTTGTTTCGGGCACATCGTCGTCAATCGTCAGTCGATTGTAGGAGTTTCCTCATTTTCAGGGGGCAATAGGCGGGCAACCAAAGCCGTGTGGTGCAATTAAGGATGCTAAGTCACTATCAGGAGAGTTGCGCAGCGGCATGAAACCCACATTTGAACAGGCGAAGGCACTTGCCGGAGATCCAGATTTTCTAGCGAGCTACCGCCAAATCGCGGCATCGTGCTGTGCGCCGCTCATTTGGTTTCGCGCATCCGACGATCCGCCGAGCATTCTCCACAACGGAACCATCACGGTGATCAGAACGCCGAAGGTAATTCTCGGCATAACAGCGGCGCACGTAATCCACCAGTACAAATCCGACGAACTTCAGTCGGACGATCTGAGGCTCCAAATGGGTGATCAGATCCTCCGTATGATCGCCGGATCAACCTCTCATCCAAAGATTGCCCCAATAAAAGAGATCTGGCCACCTTCAGGCTCGATGAAGAGTTAGTCGATGCCCTTCAAATCCGGCCCCTGGAATGGCCGCCCCAGTTGCCGAATGAAGGGGCACCCCTTCTGGTGGCAGGATTTCCGCGTTGCAACCTCGTTACGAGCGGCCCGATGCAAGCCAACTGTTGTGCATTCGTCGCTATGGACTCGGCGCGTACGGTTACGCAAGACCAACTGACTGTTCTCATTGAGAGAGACCAATTCGTTTCTGGAGGGCTCCCGGTTCGCTGCGAACTCGGAGGGATGAGCGGAGGACCGATCATTGCACTATTTGAGTCGGGGCCCCACAGTTTTCGGGCCCGACTGGCAGGGATAGTCACGGAACACCCGAACTACGTTTCCGACGGCTTCTCCCCTGAACAAATAATCGGCACGTCGGCCGAAGTGATAACCGAATACGGCACGATTCGGTAGCCTCGCCCTCGGACGGCGATTTTTGTGATGCAATGGAAGCCAGCACACCTATGGCACAGATCGCGCGCAGTCCCGAAATATTTGACGTGGTGGTGGTGGGATCCGGAGCCGGCGGGGGAACCGCCGCTCACGTCCTGACCGCAAAGGGTATTCAAGTGGCCCTCATTGAAGCGGGACCCATGTTGGAAGTGGCCAAGGAATTCAAAGAGCACAAGATGCCGTCGGACTACGCGCATCGCGGGGCCGAAGACGGCGCGGCCTACTACTTCGGCAAGGGCAAACCGTTCGGCTTTCTTTCCACTACTTCGGGCGGCTGGGAGCTCGAAGGCGAGCCGTACACCGTCGGCGAAGGAAGCCAGTTCTCGTGGTTCCGATCGCGCATCGTCGGCGGACGCACCAATCACTATGGCCGCATGTCATTCCGCTTCTCGGACTACGACTTCAAGCCGTTCTCGAAAGACGGGCTCGGTTTCGACTGGCCGATTTCATACGATGACATCGCGCCTTACTACGACCGCGCCGAAGAGTTCATCGGCGTAACGGGCTCGGTTGAAGGCATCCGCAGCGCCCCCGATGGCAAGTTCCACGCGCCGCCACCGGCGAAAGTGCATGAGCTGCTGATTAAGAAGTCTTGCGACAAACTCGGCATCGCTTGCATCCCGAACCGCCGCGCCGTGATCACCAAGAATCACAACGGCCGCGCCGCGTGTCACTACTGTGGCCAATGCGGGCGCGGTTGCCAGACGGCCTCGGCCTATTCGTCCAGCCAAGTCCAGGTTTTCCCGGCGATGAAAACCGGGAAGCTGAAGTTGTTCACCGATGCGATGGTGCGCGAAGTATTGACGGACGGGAACGGAAAAGCGACCGGCGTGGTCTATATCGACAAAGCCACACGCACCGAAAAAACGATCCGCGCCCGCGTGGTGATTCTGGCGGCGAGCGCCTGCGAATCGGCCCGCATTCTACTCAATTCGAAAACCAAGGATTTCCCAAACGGGGTCGCGAATTCGAGCGGTTTGGTTGGCCGCTACCTGATGGACACCGTCGGTTTCGGTCTCAGTGGCTATGTCCCCGCCATGGAAGGGATGCCCCACTACGACACCGACGGCAACGGCGGCGCGCATCTCTATATGCCGTGGTGGATGTGGGATAAACACAACAAACTCGACTTCCCTCGCGGCTATCACATCGAGATTGGCGGCGGTTACGGCATGCCGGGCGTCGGCAGTTATCACGGTGCGGCGCGACGATACGGCTACGGCGCGGACATGAAGAGCAAGATTCGCGACTCATACGGCTGCTCGGTGGGCTTCGCCGGCCGCGGCGAGATGGTCCCGAACATCCACAGCTACTGCGAACTGGATCCAACCGTCGTCGATCAGTGGGGCATTCCGGTGCTCAAGTTCCACTTTAAGTGGACAGACTATGAGTGGAAGCAGGCGCGCCACATGGAGAAGACTTTTGCGCAAATTATCGAAGGCATGGGCGGACGCGTCACGGGCTTAAGCGCGGCGCAACGCGAGAGCCAGGGCATCTCCGTGCCCGGCACGATCATCCACGAAGTAGGCACGGTGAAGATGGGAACCAGCGGCAAGAACAGCGTACTCAACGGCTACACGCAAGCTCACGACGTGAACAATTTATACGTGATGGATGGCGGTTCGTTCGTGTCGAACCCCGACAAGAATCCCACGCTCACGATCAATGCGCTGGCCTGGCGCGGCTGCGACTACCTGGCCGAGGAGATGAGAAAAGGCAATGTCTAACCAGGAAACTCTCGTGCAAATCGACCGGCGCAGTGCGATCCGCGCCATCGCGATGGGCCTAACCTCGCTCGGGGTGCTGGACCTGGACGCCGCGCAGCATGTCCACGAAGCAGCCACCGCCGAAAAGACAGCCACTGGCGCCTACAAGGTCAAAGCCTTTCAGACCGAGGAATACCGCACGCTACGCCGCTTGGCCGAGCTCATCGTGCCGGCCGACAAAGTCTCGGGCAGCGGCGTCGACGCTGGCGCACCGGAATTCATCGACCTGCTTTGCAGTCAGAACGCCCAACTCAACGAGATCTACCACGGCGGCTTGGCTTGGCTCGACGCCGAGATGCGCAAGCGGGGCGGCAAGCGCTTCGTCGATTCCAGTGAGGCGGATCAGAAGGCGATGTTCGACGCTTTGGTAGCCGCGGAAGCCGCCGAAACGGCGCGCCGTGGCGAGGAACTCGTCTATCAACGCACCACCGTCTACAAGGATTTCACCGGCTACACGACGCAGCGTTCAGGCGACATGGGGCCCGGTATCAAGTTCTTCGATTGGGTTCGCAAAATGACGGTGGATGCCTTTTACACAAGCCCCATCGGCGTCAAGGACCTGGGCTTCAAGGGCAACGGCGTTTACTCGAAATACGTCGTGCCAACCGAAGCGATCGACTACGCGATGAATCGCAGTCCGTTCAAGGCCTAGCCGTCTTTAGCGTAGCTCGCGGCGCGCTTCCGCCGTGATTTCGGGGTTCAAGATCCACCCGAAAAAGCTATTGCGCACGATAGACTCGGGATCGCTCATCAAAACGATGATGCGTATTGCCGCGTTCTTATCGGCAGCCTGTGCAAAGTAGTCGCGGCAGATTTCCATGCCGATCCAATAACATAACCCAAATCGGCTGGCTCATCTTTGACGTTCTGGAAGTTGTACAGCCACCGGCTGTAGTCGGACGGCGTTTGCCTCCAGTCTTCAGCAAAGCGCCGGAAGAGTTCGTCGCGGTTCGCTTCGGCGTACTGCTTTGGTAGTCGTTGATCGTGCGTCCCGAAACCATGCTCGTCAGAAAATCCGCTCCGCCTTCGACCAGGCACTGAGAGATCAATGTCGGTCGCGCCGGATAGCGCTGCTGGGTATGGCTCAGCTCATGGGTCACGATCAGCGGAAGTTTATCGAGGGTGCCCATCGCCCGGTAGAAGTTTGGAACCCCGGCTATTATCTCCGACGGATCCGCGTTGCCGCCCAATGACCAGACTTCGGTCCCGATGAGCAATCCCGACGTGCTAACAGTGCCACCAGTCCGGAGCTGGCCGATCAAGAAGTAAACCCGAAGGAAATCTCGCCGCCCCGTAGAGGTCGCGAAACCGCGAGAGGTAGAGATTCGTCAGCGGCGCTTGCGTCGCGACCTTCAGAGTATTCTCACGGATCGATTCGTAGTATTTCGGATAGGCCGCGATGCCGGGCGAGGCTTGGTCCAGGTAGAGTTGCTGCAAAGCGGAGGCTCGCGTTTCCGGGCTCGATGCATCGTAGGCTCGCCAGAAATTCTCTATATCGGTAGTGACGAAACTCTGGGCGGCCGCCACGCGAAACAGAGCAAGGAGAAGCGCCAGGGTTCTCATTGGGAATAAGACTCCCAACGGATCCTCCCGGTTCCATCGATTCGCACGGTAGTTCCCACCGGCAATTGGATTGGGTCGCGATAGACGAAGCGCCGGCTAAATTTCGGCTGGAAATTGTACAGCCATAGCAGAGGCCGAACCGAACCATCCGGGAGCACCGCGATCGCTCGGAGCGAGGCGCCTTGCGTCAAGCCGGCCGGTGGAGAAATAGCAGAGAGGAGCAACGGCCGGATCAAGCGGTGCCCGTCGCCGACAGCTTGGCCGCGCGCATTCACCACCGGCTGCCGAGCGCGCGCTGGAACCGGCGGCAGATATTGCGGATCGCCCTCGGGAGCCCCGCCCTCGACCCAATCGGCGATCAGGTGAATCTCTTCTGCGCTCAATGAGTTATCGTCGCGAAACTCACCAAACCCCTTCATCGCGCCCCAAGGCGGCATGCGCCGCTCATGTACCTCTTCCTTGATTGCCTTGGCCCACGGCCGCACCTGCTGATATGAAATCAGAGCCATCGGGGCCGTTCCACCGTCGCGGTGGCAATGGCTGCAATGGGAGTAGACGATGCGGGCGATCTCCTGGGTCCAGGTGATCTTGGTGGAAATGACATCGTGGGCCTGGCCTCGCCAAGCCCACAGCAACAAAACTAGAGCGCCTCTATTGAAGGCCGCCACTCGGTTGCGCCGGGGCCGCCGGTTTCTTGGGAGCCCGCATGATCGACATCGGATCCAACTTCGCGTCGAAGGCGACGTTAAAGAACCCCATCATCATCTCTTCCCAGCTCTGATCGCCTTGACGAACTTCCACCGCGGGATTCGGATTGTTCCGGTTGTTCGCGGAGTTGTCGAAAGTGCCGGTCGCCTCAATACGTGTGCCCTTCGGCAAGACCTTGCCTTGGGGAATTTGGTACCACAACTGCCAATTGAAGTCGTAGCCAGGAACCCATAGCAGCTTCTCGACTTGCCCATCCGGATACACGGCGCGCATCTCCATCGATTTGCCGCGCAGGTGCATGTGCGGAAACAAGCCAACCAACTCGGTATCCTGATGAAGCGTCATCGACCCGGTGGCGGGATGCTCAGGCGCACCGGGCGGAATCACGAATTTGCTATTCACAGCAGCCAGAGTCACCACGCGTTGCGTGGGAGTTTCCTTCGAGAAAATCAAACCGACTTTGGAACGATCCTTACCTGCCATGCCATTCGTCGTGTAGTGCATCTGGAAAACCAGATCCGATCCGGCTTTGATCAGCTTGCCCTGCCCGGGACGCAACGACTCCGGCGTCGAACCCGGTGCGAACCCAATGATGAACTGACCGAAATCATTGCCATTGCCACGACCGTTCGGAATGAAGGCTTGGCCCACCGGATACTGGCGCATCCACTTGGATTCCGGTTCGCGCGAGTAGACGATGATATGGTGAACCAGCGCCCGATTGCCCGGCCGCGACTCGGCGAGTTGCACCCACTTGTCTTCAGTGAAACCGGTGGAAACGATGTAGTAGGTGTATTCCATGGTGCCGTTGGCGGGCACGTCGGCCTCAACCGGCATCTCAAAAACGGCGTCGGGATTGCCCATGGTCCAGCCCTCGGCAAAGGTCACTGGCTTGGGCGCATCTTTCGCTTTGCCCTCAGGAGCCCCAGCATCGGCCCACGCCGTCAGCGTAGCGATTTCGGCTTCGTTCATTCGCCGGTCATTAATGAACTTGCCGACGTGCGGATCGGCAAACCACGGTGGCATCTTGCGCGACAGCACGGCCGCCTTCATGGCTTTCGCCCACGGACGTGCGTCCTGGTAGGACATCAGCGGCATCGGAACAGCTTCGCCGGGGCGATGGCAGCTTTGGCAATTCTTCTGCAAAATCGGCAGGACGTCTTTGTGAAAGGTTGGGTTGGCCGATGGCGATTTAGCGGCGACAGCGGCGATCGAAAGGATTAGGGTACTGCCGGTCAAACGAAGATTCATGAACGGAAAGCGGCTCCTCTCCTTACTATACGGCAGAAGAACGGATTTGGTTCTCGAAATTTGGGCTGCCAATGCGCGTTCCGAACGAGTCCTGCGTGACGGTGCGAATCGACCCGGGCGGCAACCGCGAATCGTCCAGCACGCCGGCGTCAACGGTCGTCACCAACACCTGCCGCATCTTGCTGGCGGCGACGAAACTTTCACGGATCGTGGGGACTGCGTCACGATGCAGCAGCCCTTCGGGAGATTCCAGAATCGCGAGCGTTCCGCAAGAAGCGAAGAGTTCCAATAGAAGCCCGGCCGCGTTCATCACTCCAGAGGAACATTGCGAGGGATTCAATCTGAGCTCGGCCCCGCCTCGGCGTTTTTCGATAAACCGAAGGCGCGGCCCGCCGGGAACGTCTTCTACTTCGATCCGGTCAAACCGCGCGCCGATCTTGCGCAAATAACCATGGACCAATTCAAGGCGCGGCGCGCCAAGCTCGCAGAAACCTTCAAGCATCCGCCACGTGGAATCGCGCTGGTCCCGCGTGCTGCCCGGCAGCGCTTCCCTGCGCCAATCCCAGCCCTCTTCAAAAATAGAACGGAGCAAGGTCCGGGCCACCAACGTCGTTGAAATGCCCTGAAAGAATCGGAGCAGAGGAGCAAACGCGGGCCAGCCGCCCAGCCTCGAAAGATGGAGATGTTCGCCCGCTGAATCACTGGGCCGGCTGACTCTCTCTTGGCGCTTCCCCGGACAGGAGACTGAACACTCTTCTCGGGTAGTGACAGTCAAGTCCTCGCTCAGGGTCAGGTCCAATGAGTAGGTCCAAGCCAGTCCCCGGCTCGACGTGACACGAAACTCAAAGGAAGCAGGCGCCGGCGGTGAAACAGACGCAGGTATGATCGAGAGCGCGCCACCGCATAGCTTAACCGCCTTGGCGGCGCCATGCTGGAGAGCCGAGGCGACGAAGAAGATCGCATCGACAAAGTTGGTCTTACCCGAACCGTTCGGGCCCACCAGAAAGGTTAGGGGCGAAAGTTCTACATCGCACTCAAGAATGCTGCGGAAATTCCGGACCGCCAACCGCTCAATCTGAAATCGCTCTACCAATCCGCTTTAGTGTCGCACGGCTCCCGGCGCGTGCTTCCTTTTTACTGCTTAATGAGCGTGCCGTCGCGTTTGCGGATCACACCCCAACCGCCGTTGAGTCTTTCGCGTTCAGCGCCGCCCCGGCCGCTGCTTTGCGTGAATGGATATTTCTTCGCCGCCGCCTCGTTGATCTCGATGCCCCAACCCGGCGCTTCATTGGCGTAGAGATAGCCGTTCTTCATCACCGGGCAGCCCTGGAACACCTCTTGTGTCGCGGCGTTGAACTCGGAATACTCTTGCACGCCGAAATTCCAGGAGACCAGATCGAGCGTGACGTTGGCCGCATGACCGATCGGCGAAACGTCGCCCGGGCCATGCCAAGCCGTCCGCACGCCAAACGCCTCGCCCATGATCGCCATTTTTCGGCACGGTGTGAGTCCGCCTGCCTGCGACACATGCACGCGAATGTAGTCGATCAGACGCTCGGCAATCAGTGGACTCCATTCATGAGGCGAGTTGAAGAGTTCGCCCATGGCGATCGGAGTGGTGCATTGCTGCCGGATCAAGCGGAACCAAGCCAGATCTTCAGGCGACAACGGATCTTCAAAGAAGAACAGCTTGAACTTCTCGACGTCCTTGCAGAACTGCAAAGCCTGAGTCGGAGTGACGCGCTCATGCACATCGTGGCAAAGCTCGATCTCTTCGCCCAGCTCTTTGCGGCAGGCTTCAAACATCTTAAGGGCCCGCCGGATATAGATCGCCGGTTCGTAGACCGGCTCGTTGTGGAGCGCGCCCGTATTGGTGGCGGCTGCGCCGCGTGAGCCATAGCCAGCCATTCCCGCTGGCATGCCAATCTGCACACGAATGTGCCGGAATCCCTGGGACATATACTTGCGCGCGCTATCGATGACTTCCGGAATCTCCGCGCCGCTCGCGTGGCCATAGCAATCGGCCGCCTCGCGGCACTTGCCCCCCAGCAGTTGGTATACCGGGAGTCCACACTGGCGGCCTTTGATATCCCATAGCGCTTGGTCGACGCCGCTGATCGCGTTGTTCAGCACCGGACCATTACGCCAGTACGACGAGTTATACATCGCCTGCCAGAGATCGTCGATGCGGTCGGCCGGGCGGCCAATGAGAAACGGCTTCAAGTATTTCTCGACGGCCGGCACCACCAGGTCCGCGCGCTGCGTAAATGTGCCGCAGCCATAGCCATACAACCCAGCCTGATCGGTAAGAACCTTGACGACTACCAGACGAAGCCCAGCGGGTGCGGTGGCAATCACCTGCACGTCGGTGATCTTCGGCGAAGGTAACCCGCGCTGGGCGCGAGCGGCTTGTTCCTGTGCCGCGGCGTCACGTTGGGCCAGCGTTCCGGCGGCGGCCGTAACGCCTGCCAGCTTTAGTAGATTCCGGCGATTCATTTCGTGCGATTCTCCTTGTCTTCAATCATCCGCCGCAGCCCGTCGAGTTGGCCGCGCAAACGCGATTCGCGGCTCACCAAGGTGAGCAGGTAGAGGGCAAGTATACCCCACGCCGCCGCGAAGCCATAAAACATATATGTGAAGTTACGTTGATCCATCGAAAGAGCTCCTAAGCCGCCGCTGCGTGGACTTGCCGCCGGAGCGACTCCACTTCGCGCTGCACGCCTTCCTGCCGCATCCGCACCGCCACCATCACCGCCGCAATCAGCAACAGAGCGTACCAATTTTGATAGAGCACCGACTCCATCGCGGGATCCATTTTACCGCCTCCGGTCCGGATGCTGAGCACTGGACCCGGATGCTGCGTACGCCACCACTCAATCGATTTAAAGGTGATCACGACGGAAACAAACGCAAAAATACAGAGCACGGCGGCGTAGCGCGCGCGGGCTGTCGGCTCGTCAATCGCGTTCCGCATCATCAGGTAGCCCGCGTAAATCAGGCAGGTGATGAAAGCCCAGGTCAGGCGCGCGTCCCAGGTCCACCAGATGCCCCAAATGATGCGGGCCCAAATCATGCCTGTGGCAAGTCCAATGAACGTGAAGGCCAGTCCCACTTCCACGTTGGCGACGGCGAAGGTATCGTATCCGGGCTTCTTCTTCACCAGATAAAGAATGCTCGACACGCCAGCTAGAAAGAAACCGGTGAAGCAGGTAAACCAGCTCGGGATGTGGAAGAACATGATCCGGTAGATCGCGCCTTGCGCCGTTTCGTCCGGCAGGCCCAACAGCATCACGTAAAGGTTGCGTAGCAGCCAAAGGCCGCCGATCCCACCCAACGCGTATAAGATTTTTTCTCGCATGTGTCGTTACCCCAGGAGCACGACCTCAACCAGCAATAACGCCAGCGAGGTAAAGATGATATCAAAGCCAACCAAAAGCCGGAGCCAGATCCAGTCGTCGCCCGCGATGGGCTCGCCTGAAATCAGAATCGTCGTCAGCCGAATCGCACCCATCAGCAGCGGGATCAGCATCGGGTAGATGAGGGTGGGCAACATCAGTTCGCGCAAGCGCAGATTCACGGTGAGTGCGCTAAACATGGTGCCCACCACGGAGATTCCCCAGGCGCCTAGCACCGACACTGCCAGCAGCCAGCCGGGCGAACGCGCCCAGCTGAGATTGTAGAGTGCGCCGAACAACGGGAGCGAGAAGGCCTGGACCGCGAGTAGCAGCACGAAGTTCGCCAGAGCTTTGCCGAACCACAACGCGGACCCGCTCAACGGCGACGCCAATAGCGCGTCCAGGCAATCGTTTTGCTGCTCGCGCGCAAAGCTTCGATTGAGGATCAATGCGCCCGAAAACAAAAACGTCATCCAAAGCACGCCGCCGGACATCGAGTAGAGAATTTCGGAATCGCCCACGTCGACGACAAAGCTGAACAACACCAGGATCACGGCCGAAAAGGCAAAGGCCGAGTTCAACGATTCCTTGGTTCGCAGTTCGCTCCGCAGATCTTTCATGGCGACGGCGAGGCTCTGGCGAAAAAACATTTCTACGCCTCTCCGTATTGACGATACAGCCAGCCAGGATCTTCCAACATTTCCACGGGCCGCGCACCGAAGTATCCCAGCTTGCCCCGCACCAACAGTGCCGCGTGCGTAGCCAGCTCCATGGCCTCACGCAGCTGATGCGTGGACATCACGACCGTGGCGCCGCGCGACAGCGCTTCGGCCAGCAGAGATTGGAGCAAGGCGATGGCGCGGTCGTCGAGTGACGTGAAGGGTTCGTCCAGCAACAACACGCCGGGGTCGTGAAGAAACGTGCGAGCGACGGCCAGGCGCTGCCGCATGCCGCGTGAAAACTCTCGCACCGGACTATCGCGAACCTGCGCCAGATTCACACGTTCCAGCCACCGCGACGCCGCGTCATCGGGTTTTTCGATTCCGAAAAGCTTGCCGAAATGACGCAAATTTTCAAAAGCCGACAGCTCTTCATAGACGCCGATGCCATGCCCCAACAGTCCGATACTGGCCCTCGCCGCGCTATCACGGACGGATTTACCCAGCAATCGCACGTCGCCTTCAGATGGTTGAGAAAGCCCCGCAATCATCCGCAGCAGCGTCGTCTTCCCCGCCCCGTTACGGCCCAGCAACGCGAGGCAGGAACCGGCTTCGACTTGAAAGGTCAACTCACGAACAGCGGGATAGTCGCCAAAATATTTCCAGACCCGGTCGACCTGCACGGCCGCGACGCCGCCCTGGATCATGCCTGGATATTCCCGGATTTTCGATAGAGCAGGACCAAAGCCGCCACCAGAGCTGCGCCCAGCAATCCCAGCAACGTTTCGAAGCCCGCATAGATGCGCGGGCGAATCGGCTTCAGCCCTTCTCCGCCCTCTTCCTCATCCGCGCCCACCGAGGCACCTTCGCCTTCCGCGCCACGGAGCGATCCGGTCCCGCTCACGCCAATCGTCGCTTCCGTCGCCGCCAGTTCATAAACCCCGGCTTGCGTGCTGGGTTCGTTCCCCAGCAACTTGATCTTGTCGCTTTCAAGAGTGACTCCGGCAGGCGCCACGACTCGCACTTGTCCACCGTGAACGATCTTCGTCGTGAACGTGCCGGGCCCGGTCATCGGCAATTCATACAGGATGTCAAAACGTGTCTCGCCCGGTTTCACCGGAAAGTCGACCGTGTAGATTCCCGCAACGGGCGTCTTCACCACAGGCCGTTCAATGGGCATGCCTTGCGGCGCCGTGCAGTTCACGCGCACCTTGCCAGCGGCCGCCGCTGACGAAAGAAAGAAACGCATCGTGCCATTCTTCTCGTCGTAGAAAGCGGTCTTACCTTCGTTACGCCAGATCACGCTTTCGTTGACCTGTAACTTCATCCCGTTAGGCTCCAACAGGATCATGTGCGTGTGTACGCGCGCGGAATCAGCCTTGGCGGTCGCATTAAATACGTCCACGGTCAGATCGATGGTTGGCCGTCCAAGCGGCAGCATCTTGTTATAGGTGATGCCGCCAAACGCGGTCTGCAAAAGATGTGGGCCACCCTGCGGTGTGTCGGGCATTTCAAACTTCCCGCCCGCCGCCGACTTCACGCTGGTCATTGCCTCGGGCCCGGCGTTGCCAATTTTATAGAGCGTAACTGTCGCGCCCACTTGCGGCTGGCTGGTGGTCTGATTCACGACGGTGCCGCTGACCGCGAACAACAAAAATGTCAGTGGTGTGGCGATCATGCGATGGCCTTTCCGCACTCACCGCAAAATTTCATCGGCTTATCGAACTTCGCCTGGCAATGCGGGCATTCAAGCGCCGCCGATGGAGGAGGAGGCTGTGGCGGTGGCGCGGCGGCTTTGACTGCCGCAGTCGTCCCAATCATTTTGTCGATCTCGGCCAACGTGCCAGCCAGCTGCTGCTGCAAGTCAACCTTGGTCCGTTGATAATCTTCGTCGCTCAACTTGCCCACGCGATACTCAAACTGCAAGTCGCGCAGCCCTTCATAAATGCGGGCGCGCCGGTCCTCAAGATGAAGCGCGGGTGAAACAGCCTCAGGCTCGGGAAGATCGCGGGCGCGAACGCCAACCACGAAGGCGAAGGCGGCTGCAAGGATAACAACGGCGACGGCGAGTTCCATCAGTCGAGCTTGGCGAGGTCCTTTTCAATCGAGTCTTTATAGCGTTCAAGCGTGGCTGCATCGACACCGGTCCGCACCACCGCCGAACCGGGCTTCCGCATGCGCAGAATAAACCAATAGATGAGGGCGAGGCCGAACCCCACCATGACCGGCGGCAGCCACCAGGCCAGTGCATAGAAGCCGTCGTTGGGCGGCACCACCAGCGCCTGTCTTCCCTGCTCTTTCACGAACGAAGCGACGATTGCGTCGTCCGATACCCCGGCAGCCTCCATGTCGCGAATTTTCTCGCGCGCCGGCTTAGAGTAGTGGCAGGCCAGCATCGCGCAATCGCCCACCGAATTCTTACAGCTCTTGCAAAGGCAGGCGAGACGAGAGCCCACCCGGCGGATCTCAGGCGTGATGAGTTCGCTCGAAACCTGGGCCATTGCCAGGGCCGAGAGAACCAGCACACCCGCCCACTTATAACTTCGCAACCACCGGCTCCTTGCCACTGACGACGCCCATCACCTGCGTCTTCGCAAATTGATATTTCACCTTGCTCGGCACCAGACAAATGAGCGTACCAAACAATAGCGCCCAATACCCGATCCAGATCCAACTCACCAGCGGGAAGACGTAGGCCTGGATCACGGCTTTCTCGCCACCAGTAGTCATGCCGGCAAAATTGAGATAGAGGTCTTCGTGCAACCGGCGGCGAATCGAAACCACAGACGCAGTGTCGCCAGTGGTGTACTGGCGCTGCTCAGGCGTGAGCGTGTCGATCAGCTTGCCATTCTGATAAACCTCGACCGGCGAGTGCCACCACTTATAGTGGCCGTTGTTGCCGCTGGCGAGATCCTTAACCTTGAGCTCATACCGGCCAAGTTTGAAGGTGTCGTTCATCCCGACTTCCTTGGTCGCGTCGAGGTTGAACGCGCTGCCCGTGAAGCCGATAAACATGATCACGATCGCGATGTGAACGATGTACCCGCCATATCGCCGTGTATTGCGATGCGTCAGTTCCACCATCGCTCGCAGAATGTTCTGACCGGACTTGCTGGCAATGGCCGACGCGCCCTTCCAAAATTCCGTCACGATTGTCCAGACGACAAAGGTCGAAAGCGCGAATGACATCGTCGCGTAGATGCTGCGCACTCCCATCGCCACCAGGATCGCGGCGGTAACCAACGCGCCGATGGTTGGCCAGGCGAAGGCGCGCTTGAGACTCTCGAACGAACTACGGCGCCAGGCAACCAGCGGACCGACGCCGGTGAGAAACAGCAGAAACAGACCGATCGGTATGTTCACACGGTTGAAGTACGGCCCGTCCACCGAGATTTTCTCACCCGTCACCGCTTCTGAAATCACCGGGAACAGCGTGCCCCACAGTATCGAAAAACAACTGGCGAGCAGCATCAGGTTGTTGAACAGGAAGCTGGACTCGCGCGAGAGTACGCTCTCAAGCTGAGACTCGCTCTTCAGGTAGGGCAGCCGATCCAGAATCAAATAGACCACGGTCGCAATGCCAATCGCCAGAAACACGGTGAAGTAACGCGAAATGGGTGATTGCGCAAAGGCATGTACCGATTGCACGATGCCGCTGCGGGTGAGCGCGGTCCCGAGTATGCAAAGGAAGAACGTGGAAGACACCAGCACCATGTTCCACACCTTCATCATGCCCTTCTTCTCCTGCATCATTACCGAATGCAGAAAGGCGGTTGCCGTGATCCACGGCAAGAGCGAGGCGTTCTCCACCGGATCCCAACCCCAGTAGCCACCCCAACCAAGCACCGCATAAGCCCAACCGGCGCCCAACAGGATTCCCGTGCTTTGAAAGAGCCACGTCACCAGGGTCCAACGCCGCGTTGTGTGGATCCAGGCGTCCCCAGGAGCCCGCGTAATCAGGGAAGCCATCGCGAAGGCGAAGGGTACAACGAAACCGACGTAACCCAGATACAACGTGGGCGGGTGAATCGCCATCGTCCAATATTGGAGCAACGGATTCAGCCCTCGTCCATCCGGCACGGTGATGACTTCCTTGCCAACGGCCAACACTTCAAACGGGCTCAGCGGAAAGGAAATGAGGCAAAGGAAAAACGCCGTGACGATCATCATCGTCGCAGTGACGTAGGGCATCATGTCCCGGAACTTCTTGCGGTTCAGGAAAACTGCCACGGCCGCGTAGCAGGCAAGAATCCACGTCCATAAAAGCAGCGAACCTTCCTGCCCGCCCCACCAAGCGGTCAGTTTATAAATGCGCGGCATGCTGATCGACGAATGGCCCGCCACGTAGGAGAGGCGGAAATCGTCGGTCTGCAGCGCGTACACCAGCAACCCGGAGGCAAACGTGGTCAGCGCCCAAACGGCATAGACGGCCCGCTCCGCGCTTAGGACCAGGAACGCCCGCCGCTTCCACTTGCCCACCAGCGACGCGAGCACGCTATAAATGGACAGGCAGAAGGCGAGGATTAACGAAAGGGCGCCGACATTTTCCATAGTCTTCGAGTATCCTATTTCCCGGGCGAGATGAATTGGTCAAGCGACAGCGGCGTCTACTATAGCGCAGCGCGCGGACTGGTGGCAGAAGGAGCGGCCGGCTTCTTCAGCTTGTTGTAGTCGGCCTCATATTTGGAAGCGCACTTGGCCTGGATCTTCGATGCGTGGAATGTGCCGTCAGCCTCCATCTTTCCGTCAGCCACCGCTTGCGCGCCGTCCTTGAAAGTATCGGGCAATGGATCGATGCCGTTGTAGAACACGGTAATCGTCTCGGCCTGCTCCTTCAGCACGAATCGGACTTCCCGCCCGTTCCGCTGGATGCTGCCTTCCTTGACATCGCCGACCACGCGCATACGTTTGATGTGGGAGTTGTCCATGGACTTCACTTCGGCGACGGTCTTATAGTAGGTGCTCGTATCGTTGACGCCGCCCACGGCCAGCCACGCGAGCGTGCCCAAAATCGCCGTGATGAGAACTCCGAACTTCACCTGTTTGTTCACTGTAGATCTCCACCTTCAGTATATTCGACGCGGCAAGCGTGCGTTTACTTCACGCCGGCTAGAAGTTGATCTTGCGGATGTTGGCCATGCTGGTCTTCAAACTGTCGACCGGCGGGCCGGGAGTCTGATCCTGCTCGACGAAAAAGTGCTTCGTTCCATTGGCTGAAGCGACGGCCAGCACGGCGCGGAAGTCGACGCGGCCATTGCCCACTTCAGCAAAAGAGGTTCTAGCTATTCCTTCGTTCAGGCGGGTCGGCTCGCTCTTCAGCACATCCTTGAGATGCAGGAGCGGAGTCCGTCCCTTATATTTTTTCAGCAGCGCGACCGGATCGGCGCCCGCCACCGAGACCCACATCACGTCCATCTCCAGTTGCACCAGCTTGGCGTCGCAATTGTCGAAAATATGATCGAGCAGGGTCTTCCCGCCCTCCTGCGCAAACTCAAAGGCATGGTTGTGATAGGCCAGTGTCATGCCAGCCTGTTTGGCTTTTTCACCCGCGCTGTTCAAGGTGTCGGCCAGCTTCTTCATAACTTCGGCGCCGCCGCGATCCGCCGGGGCGACGTATGGGCACACCACGTACTTGAAGCCCTTCTTCGACGCTGTCTCCATCGCCGCGGGCAATTTGGCTTGGTCCTTGGTGAACATCTGCGTATCGAGATGCAGGCTCACTGCCTTCAACTTGGTCTGCTGGAGGCTGGGCCAGATCTTCTCCAGGTTGCCCCAGGTGGCCTCAACCTCTCGATAACCAGCCTGCTCGATCGCCTGCAGGGTCTCAAGCGTGTTCTTGTCAATGATGCTGCGCACGGTATAGAGCTGCACGCCCACCGTTTTTAAAGTGCGCGCGGGAAGTAGCGCGGCCGTGGCGGCGCCGGCCATCAGGGTGCGTCGGGTCATCGTGGACATCGTCTTATGTTACTACTGCTTTCTCGAAGCTTCGATATCGAGCGAAATGTTGACCTCGTCGGCGACGACCACGCCCCCGGTTTCGAGCAGTTGATTGTAACGAAGACCAAACTCCCGGCGGTTAATCCGCGTCGTAGCCGAAGCGCCGATTTTCATCCTGCCGCGCTGGTCCTTAACCTCCGGAGTGGGCCCTTCGACGGTAAGAATCACTTCTTTCGTCACATCGCGAATCGTCAGGTCGCCCTTGACCAGGAGCTTGTCGCCAGCTTGCGAAACTTGCTTGCTCTTGAAGGTAATTACGGGAAATTTGGCGACATCGAAGAACTCCGCACCACGCAGGTCGGCGTCGCGCTTGGCCTCACGTGTGTTGACGGTAGTCGCATCGATGACGGCTTCGACCTTCGCAGCGGCCGGGTTCTTTGAATCGAAGATCAACGTGCCCTCGACTTTGGAGAACTCGCCTCTGGTATTGGAAACCATCATATGGCGCACGGAAAACTGAGCGGACGAGTGGGCCGAGTCTATGATATAGGTGACCGGTTGCGCCGCCAGCGGCATTGCGGCCAGGATCAAGATCAGGGAGTGAAGAGAATGAATGGTCATTTTTGTTCCGAAGTCAAGCGTATCAGCTAGCTTATTTGATGAACGGCGGACCCCAATGGTTACCGGAATCCGAATCCGGATTAAGACGCCTATGGTAAGCTCAAGATGTCCACTGCCAATGCGGTGAGGTGCGAGAGCTGGTTGAATCGAGCAGTCTCGAAAACTGCCGTACCTTTACGGGTACCGTGGGTTCGAATCCCACCCTCACCGCCAACTTATTTTCAACAAGATAGCTTAAAACGAGCAGTTTCTTGGGCAATGCGTGTTAGACCCTGGCTAGCACGATGGCCCTGAATGCGTATCGTCGGCACTCCACCAATTGCGGTGCTGGACGTACGTTCGACGACCGGAGCTACGAGCCCGACGAGCTTCGGCGGACCGCGCCAAGAAGTGCTTCTGTCCAATCTACGCGTCGGGAACTCTCCACGGAAAATTCAAGCGCGCTAGCTGAACTGGGTCGAGCCGAAGGTAATCATCGCGGCCTGGGAGACGGCGGGATCTTGGTCTGTTCCGGCCGTAGCTACGGTTGCCGCAGCACCGGTAGCGGAAGTGGCCGCGGCGGTCGATGATCGGATCACGATCAACGACGCTATCAAGTCGTTCCTCGTTGTCCGCGAGGGCTCGGGCATCTCGGCCTCCACTCTGCCCAAACATCGGACGTTCGCCAAGCAAATTCGCGTGCTCGCCGACTCGCGCGGCTACGCGATGCTCGACCAGTTCCATGGCGCACGACATCGATGCGTTCTACGCCTACTGGAAGCTTGGCGTGCGAACGAAAGGCCACGCGCTCGGCATGCTGCGGGCGTTCTTCCGCTTCTGCGTGAATCGCGACTGGATCGTGAAGAGCCCGGTGACGCCGGACTTGAAGCCGCCACTGGGAGCCAACCGCACCGCCAACAAGGTGCCCTTCACCGACGACGAGTTGCAGCGCATCATTCGCGCCTGCGATCAGGTCGAACCGGTGGTGTGGAAAAACCATATGGGGGACGGCTGCTGGACCGGTGAAGACGTCAAAGAGTTCATCTGGGTGCTCGCCTACACGGGCCTGCGTATTTCGGACGTAGCGCTGTTCAGCATTGCGAGGCTGCGCGGCAATGAGCTTTTCCTCCGCGCGAAGAACAACGGCGGCGACGTCTTCACTTGGATTCCCGATTGGCTGCGCGATCAGTTAAACACGCTCGCGAAGGAGCGCGGGTCGATCTTCGGCTACCTGCATTTCGTTGCTGACGTTACCCGCGCACACGATCGCGCAGCGTTGGTACGGCGTTCACGTCAAACATCCCGAGCAGTCCTTCGTGAGGCGTGAGGCGGCCTACACGTGTCGACGCATCTCCACTTCTTCCTCCGTACCGGCCTACGCGTAGCGGCCCGCGATGTAGGCCTGAGTGCGTTCTTCAGCAGGAGCTTCGAAGATCCGCTCAGTGGGGCCGTGCTCGACGATTTCGCCGCTCAGCATGAACACGCAGTCTTCGCTCACGCGGCGCGCCTGCGCCATGTTGTGGGTGACGACCACCACCGTGAAGCCGCCGGCCATGCGCCGCATCAGCGCTTCTACGGCGCGCGTGCCGCTGGCGTCCAGCGCCGAACACGGCTCATCCATCAGAATTACGCTGGGCTTCATCGGCAGGAGCCGCGCGATGCACAACTTCTGCTGCTGCTCAAGCGGTAACTCGGTGGCACGCATCTTGAGCCGGTCGCGCACGCTGTCCCACAGGTCCACGTCGCGCAGGGCTTGTTCCACCAGGTGCGGATGTTCGTGGCTGGCGGGCGTGCCGAGATGCGTCCTCACGGCAAACAACACATTTTCCTCAATCGAAATGGGCAGCGGGTTGGGCCGCTGAAACACCATGCCAACGGCCTTGCGGAGTTCCACCAGCGATACCTCCGGCGCGTAGACATCGTGTCCGTGGATGTGGACCGAGCCTTCAATCCGGACCCCGCCGAAGCGTTCGTTCATTCGGTTGAAGCAGCGCAGCAG
>JAYUSQ010000172.1:0-16578 GCA_043755595.1 Acidobacteriota bacterium
AGTGAAGTAAGGGACAGTCTATCAAAATTGCGTTTCCAACCCTATGAATAGGCCCTTTGGGGCACATTTCTGCGACCCTAATGCGCCGGATCTGAGTTCTACGACCTCGCATGGGAACTGGACGGGAATTTCTTCGTCGCCGAAATCAAATCGGTGACCGACGCAAACGAAGAAGGACAGTTGCGACTAGGTCTCGGGCAAGTCCTCCGCTATGCCCATCAACTCTCCAAAAAACGCGGCGGTGCCAAAGTCATCCCGGTCCTTGTACCCGAACGTAAACCATCACATAAACCATCAGACCCGGAATGGGCCGCTCTGTGTGAAACCCTCGGGGTGATCCTGACTTGGCCGGACGATTTCGGCTCTGCACTCCGACCCAACGGCCAACAAACGAGGAGTGACGCGATTCAAAAATAAAACAACCCCAAGCAACATCAACGACATCCCCGCAATCCACTCGCCGCCCTCCCCAACCCATCCCCTACCCTGGCCTTGATGGCACCCCGCCCCGCCAACCCGCCAACTCCCGACAAAATCCGACACTTTTCATATTTTCTGAATTTGACAACCCACCGCAAACCCTGCCACAATAGGCGAACAAAAGGCGAAGTGGCCAATTCTCCCTACATCGAGCTCCGCGCTCGCTCGGCCTTCTCTTTCCTCGAAGGAGGATCGCCGCCCGAGGATCTGGTCGACGCGGCGGCCAGCCTCAATCTCCCCGCCGTCGCCCTCCTTGATCGCGATGGCCTCTACGGCGCCCCGCGCTTCCACTTCGCCGCCCGCAAAGCCGGCCTCCGCGCCCACATCGGCGCCGAGATCACCTGCACCGACGGCCGCCGCTACCCGCTCCTCGCCGCCTCGCGCGCCGGTTATCAAAACCTCTGCCGCCTCATCACGCGCATGAAACTCCGCGTGCCCAAAAACTCGCCCGCCGCCGCCACGCGCGCCGAAATCGCCGAACTAAATGACGGCCTCATCTCACTTAGTCCCCACTTAGTCGATATCTTCGGCCCCGCGCGTACTTACGCCGAACTCCAGCGCCATAACGATCGTCATGAGGAAGCCCGCAACCAAGCCACTATCGCCTTCGCTCACCGCCACAACATCCCGCTGCTCGCCACCAACGGAGTCTCTTTCGCCACGCCCGCGCAACGCGAAATCACCGACGCGCTCACGTGCCTCCATCACCACACCACGCTCGCCGATGCCGGCCGCCTCCTCCACCGCAACGCTGAGCGCCATCTCAAATCCGCGCGCGACATGGCCCGCCTCTTCGCCGATACCCCCGAAGCCGTCCGCAACACGCTCGCCCTGTCGGAGCGCCTCGAATTCACACTAGACGATCTCGGCTATCAGTTCCCGCGCTACCCCGACGCTTCGGCTACACAAGCGACGATGAACCGCATCCTGCGCGAAGCCACCGATGCCGGCGCGCGCCGCCGCTACATACCTTATTACGACCGCGCCCGCCTCCAAATCGAGCGCGAACTAGCGCTCATTGAGAAGTTACAGCTCGCCGGTTACTTCTTAATCGTTTGGGACATCATCAACTTCTGCCGCGATTCAAAGATACTCGTTCAAGGCCGTGGCTCCGCCGCTAACTCCGCCGTATGTTACTCGCTCGGCATCACCGCCGTTGACCCCGTCGGCATGGAGTTACTTTTCGAACGCTTCTTATCGGAAGAGCGCGGCGAGTGGCCCGACATCGATCTCGATCTCCCCTCCGGCGATCGGCGCGAACGCGCCATTCAACACATCTACACCAAGTACGGCGCGCTGGGCGCTGCCATGACCGCGAACGTCATCACGTACCGTGGCCGCTCCGCCGCGCGCGAAATGGGCAAGGTGCTTGGCATCGACGCGGAGTTATGCGGCCGTCTCGCCAGTCTCATTCCGCTCTGGGGTTATCAAGGCCCCGAAGAAACGCCCGAGACTCATTTCCGCGAGGCGCTCAAGCGCGTCAAAGGTCATCATCATCCGCGCGATGTGGCCGGCGAAATCTACAGCCCGTCGCTCAACCCGCCCGATCCCCCATCGCTCGAAGGCATCGAGTTCAAAGACCCCAAGATACTCAAATTTTTTGAACTATATCGCGCGGCGCTGGACTTACCGCGCCACTTAGGGCAACACTCGGGCGGCATGGTGATCTGCCAGGGCCAGTTAGACTCCGTCGTGCCGCTTGAACCCGCTTCCATGCCCGGCCGCGTTATCGTGCAGTGGGATAAAGAGGACTGCGCCGACACGGGCATTATCAAAGTCGACTTACTCGGTCTTGGCATGATGGCTGTGCTCGAAGACTCCATCGCGCTCGGGCGCGACGTCTATAAAACCGAGATCGATCTAGCGCACCTCCCGGCTGACGATCCGAAGGTGTATCGCGCGCTCCAGAAGGCCGACACCATCGGCATGTTCCAGGTGGAAAGCCGCGCGCAGATGTCGTCGCTCCCGCGCGTCCAGCCCCGCAATTTTTATGACCTCGTCGTACAGGTCGCGCTCATCCGCCCCGGCCCGATCGTCGGCAAAATGGTGCATCCATACTTACGCCGCCGCCAAGGCAAAGAGCCCGCCGAGTGCCTCCATCCCTCGCTCGAACCCGTGCTCCGCCGCACGCTCGGCGTCCCGTTGTTCCAGGAGCAACTCCTGCGCATCGCCATGACCGCCGCCAATTTCACGGGAGGCGAAGCCGAAGAACTGCGCCGCGCCATGGGTTTCAAGCGCAGTGAGAAGCGCATGATCGATATCGAAGGCCGCCTGCGCGCGGGCATGACCGCCAACGGCATCGTCGGCGAAACGCAGAACACCATCATCAAGTCGATCACGTCGTTCGCGCTCTATGGCTTCCCTGAGTCCCACGCCGCCAGCTTCGCGCTCATCGCCTACGCGAGCGCCTATCTCAAGTGCCACTTCCCGGCCATCTTTACCGCCGCGTTACTCAATAATCAACCGATGGGCTTCTATCATCCCGCCACCATTGTCAAAGACGCGCAACGTCACGGCGTACGTGTCCTGCCGGTCGACGTCGCGATCTCCGATTGGCCCTGCTTAGTGCTGCCTGACCCCGCGCGCCCGTGCATTCGCCTGGGTCTCCAATACGCGCGCGGCGTCTCCCAACAATCCGGACGCGCCATTGTCGAGCGTCGGCCGTATAAGTCGATCGATGACTTAGTCCGCCGTGTCCCCGAGTTACGCAAAGACGAAATGCGCCGCCTCGCTTCAATCGGCGCGCTCAACTCGCTTGACCAATCCGAAGCCGGGCTCCACCGCCGACACGCCATGTGGGAAGTGGAGCGCGCCGCGCGCCCCGCCGGGCCGCTATTTGAATACGATCAGCCCGCCACGCCCTCACCACTCGCGCCCATGTCCGCGCCCGAGCGTCTCTTTCATGACTTCCTCGGCACCGGCCTCACCGTCGGCCGTCACCTAATGGCGCACCGCCGCGCCGAGTTCCCGCCCGACGTCCTCCGCGCCTCGGACTTACAATTTCAACGCCACAATCATTGGGTGAAAGTCGCCGGCTGCATCATCGTCCGCCAACGCCCCGGCACCGCCAAAGGCTTCGTCTTCCTCAGTCTTGAAGATGAAACCGGAGTGGCTAACATCATCATCGAACCTGACGTCTTCGAGCAACAACGAGAGACCGTCGTGAATTCGTCGGTAGTGCTCATTGAAGGCGTCCTGCAACATTTGGAAGGGACCGTCAGCATTCGCGCCCGCAGCGTGCAATCCGTCGCGTCAGGCGTTACTGTAGGCTCGCACGACTTCCACTAACTGCTGTCCAGTCCCGAATTGGTGTGGCTACGTTATAACCACTTACCGAGCCGCGACCGCTAGGGAGCGGTTGCCTACTCACAATTTAGCGCCGGAATGCAACTAACGGCGCGCCTTGATGTCAGGACGGGGATCCACGATAAACCCATCGCGGTTCGGCATCTTAATCGCCGGGAGACTCTTCTGATCCAGTTGCTCGGTTTCCTTTACGATTCCATTCAGATAGAGGATGTAAGCTGTAACTGAGTAGACATCGTCCGGTGTGAGGCTGCGCGGTTGATTGAATGGCATTGACCGGTTAATGTGATCCCAAAGAGTAGTCGCGTAAGGCCAGTAACTACCCACGGTCTTCTTCGGTTTCTTGGTTCCGAGTGAGCCCAAGCCACCGGCGAGCGCCGGATACGCCCCCTGCCTTCCTTCGCCCCGCTGGTTGTGACACCGCACACACCTCAGCTCGTAGATCTTGAGTCCCTGCGCGGCATTTCCGCTCCCGGCAGGAAGACCCGCTCCATTGGGAAATATGGTCAGGCCGCGCCGTTCGATCTCTTCGGCAGTCGCGGACCTGCCATAGCCACCGCCGGCGGTTTGCGCGGCCAAGATTATCGTCACCAGAAGGAAGAAAGCGGCCAACTTAGACATGTTTGACGCTACCATCCGCGCGCACATACCAGGATTTGACGGCATTGAAGTGATAGCCGCTGTACAGGCCGCGCACCGCGATAAATTCGGCTTGGCTCGGTTGTAGGAATCCGGTCTCATCGGTACACCGCGACTGCAGCACCGCATCCTTGCCATCCCACCGCCATTGATAGTAGAAGCGGGCGAGGGCCTGCGAGATTACCGGCTCTTGTAACTGCGCTTCCGACCAGGTCTTGCCGCCGTCGGCTGAGACTTCCACTTGTTTGATCTTGCCCTTGCCAGACCAAGCCAGTCCAGTTACTAAGTGAACGCCAGGACCGGGCGGTAATTGGTGGCCGCCCGAAGGCCGGGTGATGACAGACCGCGCTTCCATTTCAAAGGTGAAGATCTGCGCCTTTCCATCCGGCATCAGTTCGGTGTAATAGGCCGTTTCCTTCACCGACATTGCGGCTTGATCGGCTACTTGCAGGCGATGCAGCCACTTCACATTCACATTGCCTTCCCAACCGGGAACGATCAGACGAAGCGGATAGCCCTGCTCGGGCCGCAGAGCTTCGCCGTTCTGGCCATAGACGACAAGCGTATCCTTGAGGCACTTGTCGAGCGGAATGCTTCGTGACATCCGGCCGTTGTCGGCGCCTTCAGCGATGACCCATTTGCCCTCCGGCTTCACCTTCGCTTCGGCCAGCAACGTTGCCAGCGGCACTCCGGTCCACTCGGTGCAACTAAGCAGTCCGTGACTCCCTTGGACCGTCGGCTGCGGTTCAACGCGTGGCTCGCCGACGCTGTTGCCGCCACACTCGAGAAAGTAGATGCGCGAGACCGGCGGTATGCGGCGGATCGCGTCCATCGTGAACACCAACGGCTTTTCGACTAGCCCATGGAGCAGCAACGAGTGTTGCGCGGGATCGATGTCGGGCACACCGGAATGGTGGCGTTCAAAGTGAAGCGCCGACGGCGTGATGATTCCGTAGAGATCCTGGAGCGGCGTTCGGCTTGACCCGGTCCCCTTGCTCGCCGTAAGTTCCCGAATGATGCGAGCCGTCTTTTCGTGGGGCGAGCGATGGCCGTAGGGCCGCATATGGACGCCGGACGTCGAGGCTTCCTCCGCCGCCTCTTTTTGACAACTGACGAGAGAAGCGGCGCCCGCGCCAAGCGCGAGGAAACGGCGGCGGTCTGAGGGCTTCATAGGCTATTTCACGAACCGGATAACCCCGAAGCGCTTCGGGTTGTGCGGATGTGCGCGCTCTAGCCCCGAGTCGCTCCACATGCTCAAGCGGCGGTCCGGCTGGACGCCATCCCATCGATTGAGATTCAGCGCCCACGCCTCGCCAGGTTTAGGCGGAGCGCTCGGCGCGAGAGGCGCGAATTCGGCGAACGGAATTGCCACCTCAAGCGCCCAGCCTTTGTCGCTGTCTCCGCGCGCGTTCAGCGTGCCGTTGAGTTTGGTGGCCAGCGCAATGCCTTCCAGATTGAGGCGCTTGAATAAGTAGCGCGTCTGGAAATAAACATAGTCGTACATGACCGCGCGGGCGTTCATCTCAAAGCCGAAGTAGACATCGGTTTGATCCGGCCGTGGATTGATGAAGGCTTCGACGGCGTCGTCCATGTAAGTGGGGTCGTCGCGCTTTTCGTACTGTGCGGTTATGTCGGAGTCCTCGCATTCGTAGCCGAAGTAGAGGTTCTTATCGTCCCAAAGCAGCCGCACGCGAGTCTTCTGTTTGGCGCCGGTCTGGGAATTCCAGGGGAAGCTGAGTTCGAGCACGGCGGCCTTGGCCCACGCCGGTTCGCGCAGCTCGCCATCCACTGCGATAGGCGTGGCCGTCCAGGTGACGGTGGTTTCCGGGATCGGCGGCAGCGGCCCTGCACGCTCGACGGACTGCGCCGTAAGCGGCAATACGGTCAGAAAGGCGAAGAGTGTGGTCCACTTCATCCCTATGATCTTAATCCCAAATCGGGACCGCAGAGCAATTCGACAAAAGTTTTGCTGTACAAAATATTTTTTGTACAATAGAATTGTTGCATGACGATTCGGAACATTACCGGCGCAGTCACTTCCGGCGACGACTTCTTCGACCGCCAAGCCGAAATCGCCCAGTTTTGGAGCGATCTTGAGACGGACAGCCTCCTACTGCTCGCCCCTCGGCGGGTGGGCAAGACCTCGATCCTGGGAAGGTTGAAAGAGCAGGCAGACCAACACGGCTTTCAGGCAGCCATTTTCCGCGACGTCTCCGATTGTAAGGATGAGCTGGATTTCGTCAGGCACCTCTCGGCGGCGATCCTGGAAAGCGATCGCGCTTCGACCTTTTGGCGCACGATTGAGAACTCCCGGCTGGGTCAACTGTTCGGCCGGGTGCAAAAGGCTGGCGGTGTGGGATTCAGCATCGAGTTCCGTACGGGCAGCACTCTCGATTGGGAAAGCCTCGGCGAGGAACTCGCTGATGCTCTGAATCGAGTCGACGGCCAATGGCTGTTGCTGATCGACGAGTTGCCAGTCTTCATCACGAACCTGCTTGGCACGAACCCTTCGGCTGACCAAGCGGCGCGAATCCGTCAGTTCCTGTACTGGCTGCGGCGGCTCCGATTGGCGTATCCAAACCTGCGATGGTTGTTAACCGGCTCCATCGGTCTCGACACAGTAACTTCGCGCCTGAATGTCTCGGACTCAATTAACGACCTCCGCATTGTCTCTCTCGGGCCTTTCTCCGAGTCCACCGCGCACGCCTTTCTAAAGAAGCTGGCCGAGTCATACGACAGGCCATTGCCAGAGCCGGTTCGCCAGCGGATCCTCGAGCGAGTCGGTTGGCTGGCGCCGTTCTATCTTCAACTCGCTTTCAAGCAACTGCGCGAGTATTCCGGCCCGCTCACGCCAGAAGCGGCCGACCACGCCATCGATAGCCTGCTGGAGCCGCAGTACAAGACGCACTTCGATTACTGGCGCCAACGGCTATTGATAGAACTCGATCCCGCCGACGCCAGCCAAGCGCTGGAAATGTTGACCGCCGCTGCGCGCGATCCGCAAGGGGTGACGCTTTCGACCTTGAGCCAGATCCTGGCTAACTTCGTAGCCGATGCGCGGATTCGGCAGGAGCGGCTCCGCTACTTACTCGACGTACTTCTGAATGACGGTTATCTGGTGGAGCACGAGCGCCGCTATCGCTTCCGTTTCCCGTTGCTCCGCGAATACTGGCTACGCCGCGTGGCTCCTCCTTCAGTTGAGGAAGCAGAGTAACAATTGACGCAGACCTTCTACAATCCCAATTTGCTTTCGGAATCGGACCTGATTCGCGGCTTCGTCGCCCGGCGTCCGCTGCTTGACGATTTGCTGGACGACTTGCGCCGTGCGGGACGGGACGGGGCGGCGCAACACCATCTGCTGCTCGGCCAGCGTGGGCTTGGCAAGACGACGCTCCTGCGGCGGCTGGCGATCGCGGTCCGCGACGATGCCGCGCTCTCCACCATCTGGCTGCCGCTTGGCTTTCCGGAGGAGCAGTACAACGTCGGACGGCTCGCGGACTTCTGGTTGAACTGCGTCGATGCGCTGAGCGAAGCTCTCGACCGCGACGGGCGCGCTGCCGAAGCGGCCGACCTCGACGCCCGGCTGGAAGCCTTAGGCACCCAACCTGAACCCGCGCGCGCGCTGGAGTTGCTGCGGAGCGAGGCTGCGCGGCTCAACCGGCGGCTGGTGTTGCTGGTGGACAACATCGATCTTGTCTTAGACCGCGTGGGCGACCAAGATCAGGAATGGGCCCTGCGCCGGATCCTGTCGGAAGAGAAAAGCCTGACGATTATTGGGGCTTCGAGCCGCGTGCTGGAAGCCTTCTATGAGCACGGCCGCGCGTTTTACGACTTCTTCCAGGTGCATGAGTTGAAGGGGCTCGACGACAACGAAACCTTTGCGGTGCTGCGGCACCTGGCCGATGAGGTGGATTCCGCGCAAGTGAAGCGCATTCTCGACGAGCAGCCCGCCCGGCTACGGACCCTGCGCATGCTCACCGGTGGAAACCCGCGCACCATCGCGCTGTTATTTCGGATCTTCCAGCGCGAAGGCAACGACAGTGATGCGCAACGGGATTTGGAGGAGTTGCTCGACTTATACACGCCGCTCTATAAAGCTCGCTTCGAGGAGTTGCCGCCGCAGGCGCAAAGGCTGGTGGACGCGATGGCTCTGCATTGGGACCCACTCACGGCGGGCGATCTGGCGGAGAAGATTGCGCTGCCGGTGAACGCGGTGTCGGCGCAGTTGAAGCGGCTTGAAGACCTGGGTGTGGTGGAGAAGGCGCCGTGGTTCGGCGAAAAGAAGACCGGCTTCCAGATCGCCGAGCGCTTCTTCAACATCTGGTACCTGATGCGCGCGAGCCGCCGCGTGCGCCGCCGGCTGGTCTGGCTGGTGAAGTTTCTGGCCGCGTGGTTCAGTGAGGAAGAGTTGAAGACGCGGGCCGAACGGCTACTCCGCCGCGGCGCCGAGGACGAAATGGGAGCCGAGCGGTATTCGGAATTGAGTTTCGCCTATGCGCAGCTGGCACCGGGTGAACGGCTGCGAGAGCGGCTGGAACATGCGGGCTTGCGGGCGGCGATGGCCGATGACAAGATCCGCGCGACGATCGACTTCAGTGACCTGCCGCCTTTCTCGCTGGACAAGACACAGCGGATGGAGAAGATGCGGTCGCTGGCCGAAGCGGTTCCGCGCGCGCGGGCGGACTGGGGCGAGATCGATCCGGAGGAGTTCTGGCGTTTGCTGGGTGGATCTCTTTACTACGATGCGGCGGAGAAGGACCGGGTGGTTTCTTCGCTGGGTGAATTGAGTGCCGAGAGGGTCCGGGATCTCTACTCGGACTTAGCGCAGTCGGAACGGCGAATTCAGGGCCTATGGAGGAGAAAGTCGCTGGTCAGCCAACTCTACGAAACGCTTGCGGCTGGTGAGATGGCGGATCCATTTGATTGGACTGCGGCATCGGTGGTGGGTGGACCGGACTTGATCTACGCGGCAATCGGCGGCCGCTGCAGCCCCGGTTTAGGTCAAGTCACCCCGGCCGACGTCTCTCGGGCCGAGGCTGTGTTTCAGGAGATGCTGAGTCACCCGGATCTAGCTGCCTTTTCGTGCAATGGACTTGGCAATCTGATGCATCACAACTTGCGCCGCTATGACGAGGCCGAAGCGGCCTTTCGTCGGGCCATCGCACTTGACCCCAAATATGCCGGTCCTTGGGCCGGGCTTGGGAATTTGTTGGAGTACGGCCTGAGCCGTCACGTTGAGGCCGAAGCCGCCTTTCGCCGCTCCATAGAACTCGACCCCAATTTCGCCGATCCGTGGAACGGGCTTGGCGAATTGTTGCAGTACCGCCTGAACCGTTACGCTGAGGCCGAAGCCGCGTATCGCCGCGCCATCAAACTCGACCCCAATTTCGCCGATCCGTGGAACAACCTTGGCAACGTACTACAGTACCGCCTGAACCGTTACACTGAGGCCGAAGCCGCGTATCGCCGCGCCATCGAACTCGACCCCAACGACGCCTACCCCTGGAACGGCCTCGGCAACCTACTGCAAGATCACCTTCGCCGTTACGGTGAGGCCGAATCCGCTTATCGCCGTGCCCTCGAACTCAACCCTAGCTCAGTCTATCCATTCAGTAACTTGGGTCGACTCTACTTTGGGCAAAACAAGCCCGCGGACGCTGCGGCTAACTTCCAACGCGCACTCGAGATCGACCCGAGGCGAATAGGGGACAAAGTGGGCCTGTTAGACGCCATACGCGATCTCTCATCCAAACAACGAGAGACCGCTCTCGCGTTTGCCCTCAAAGCCACGGAGACGCTCCCGAAGAGCGATGACGCCAGGTTTGTGCTGGCTGAACTGCTCGTGATATCCGGCCAATGGATGGCAGCCGCGGAATTGGTGACCCCCATGTTGGCTGACCCGGAGTCGCAAGCTAGCATTTACGTTAGACAGTTCGTCTCAGCCACTATCACGTCGGGGCGCGCGAAAGATTTGATCGCGATGTTTGAGCGCGCCGACGCGCACGAACGCCTGCGTCCGCTGTATGAGGCGCTCCGGGCCGTGGAGGCAGGGAGCGAGAACTACCTGCGGCGCGCGGCGCGTGAGGTCCGGGATGTCGCGGTGCAAATCTACCGAGAGTTGGTCGCGCCGCCGAAGCCCTAAGCGCGCGTGAAGACCGAGCCGCTCACTGTACCCGTGCTATCGGCGAAGGCTTCTTGCGCAATACCCATCGACCGCAAGATACTCAGATGCACGTTCGACATCCGGGTCTCCCCGTTGCGCCAATATCGCCCATGCTTCAGCCCCATGTTGGCTCCGCCCGCGATCATCGTCGGCAGGTTCGTGGAGTTATGCGTCGTGCTGGCACCGCTGCCGAAGAGGACGACCGTGTTGTCGAGCACGCTGCCTTCGCGATCGCGATAGCCATTCAAGCGCTCCAGGAAATGCGAAACCTGCTGGCTGAGGAAGAGGTCGTACTTCGCAAAGTGCAGTTGGCCTTCCTTGTCCGTCGCGTGCGAAAGATTGTGGTGCGTCTTTGAAAGCCCCATTTTCAGCGGGAACGTATCGCTGATGCCCATGCCGTCTTCGCGGTTGAGCATGAATGTCACCGACCGCGTGATGTCGGCGTCGAACGCGAGCGCAATCAGATCGAACATGTTGCGGTAGTATTCGGCGGGCTCGCCTTCTGACGTCGCATCGAGATTCAAATGCGAGTAATCCTGCTTCTTCAGCGGGATGTCGATCCATTTCTCTGAAGCGATCAGGCGCGACTCCACCTCATTCAGCGACGTCAGATATTGATCCATCCGTTCGCGGTCTGACTTGCCCAATTGTTGGTCGAACGAACGCGCACTCTGGGCGACGGCATCCACCAACTTGATGCGGTGTTGCAGCTTCTCATGTTCAGACGCCAGCGACGAACGGTCGCCCCGGAACAGACGATTGAATATGCGCCGCGGGTTGTTCTCCGCCGGGATCGGGCGTCCTTCCAAGCTATAAGAGATCGTGCCAGTGCGCGACAGGAAGCCCGTCCCGGCGTCGATCGACAACACTAGTGACGGCTGCCGACAATACTGCTTGGTGTGTTGCGCGATCAATTGATCGAGGCCGGCGGAGTTGAAAGTCCCCGGCTTCGGGTTATGGAGCGGAGCCCCTGTCAGCCACATATCGGAGCAGATATGCGGATCGGCTTTCACGCCGCTTGGATGATAGAGTCCACCCATGAAACTGAGCTGTTGGCGGAACGGCGTGAACGGCTCGGTTGACTTGCCAAACACAAATTCGCCGTTGCGCTCGACGGCGGGAAACCAGCTCCACTCCGGCAGATCGTTTTCCGCTTTCGGCAGCGACATTCCGTTCGCGGTATAGAGCGCGCAGAAGCGGCGCGGCAACTGGCTGGTGACTTCGGCACCCATGGCGTCCAACACGGGCAAAGCCAACGCGACCCCTCTCATCCCTTTCAAGAACGCGCGGCGGTCGATTCGAAGCGAGGTGCTCATCGGTGATCTCTCCGTCTAAATTCTACTATTTTTCCAGGAACAATTGGTTGTTGACGACAAACCGGACCATGTCCTGCATTCGGTAGCCGCCCGCCTTCAACTTTAGGGCGTCGCGCTTGAGAGCCGCGAGTTCGTTGTAGGCAAGGCTCCGGCCCGCCCCATAAGTGGCCAGGTGTTTGAGGACACTGAACGCCACTTGATCGACGCGATCCTGGCTCAGATATCGCTTCAGATCGTTCGTACCCGACACTTCCGACTTGTCCGGCAAGGTGGAGCGCGCGTCCACGGCTTGGGTCTTGAGACGACCGCCCGCGTCGAACTCCTCAAACGGCACGCCCCACGGATCGATCTTCGTGTGGCATTGCACGCAGCCCGGCTGATTGCGATGCTGCTCCAGCCGTTGGCGCAGCGTAAATTCGCCCACCGCTTCCTTGAGGGTCGGCACGTTCGGTGGCGGAGGGTCGGGCGGTTCAGCCACGATCTTCCGCGCCAGCCACGCGCCTCGCTTGACCGGATTCGATTCACGGCCGTCCGACAGGCCCGCCAGGATGGATGCCTGCGTCAGTACACCGCCGAGTTCTCGACGGCCATGCGGAATAGCCACGAAATCGAAGCCGCTCTCGCTCTTGCCGTTCAGGTCGTAATAGCTGGCGACAACTTCATTGGCCAGCAAGAAATCGGAGTCGATCAAATTCCGCACCGGCAGGTTTTTCCGGATCAGATATTGAACGAACTCGATCGGCTCCTGGCGCAACTGAGTGCGCGCGTCGCGCGTGAGTTTGGGGAATTTCTTGCGGTCCGGCTCCAGCACACTGAACTTGTCCAGGCTCAACCACTGCGGCGTGAATTCCCCGATAAACCGGGAGAATCGCGGATCGGCCACCATGCGCGTCACTTCGGCGTCCAACTGGTTTCGCAGCGCGCCGGTTTCGGCCAGTTTCAATGTCGTGCGGTCGGGCGGGCTGTTCCAGAGGAAATACGACAGCTTGGACGCCAGTTCGTGGCCGTTGACCGGCTCCGGCGCGGGCGACGCGCTTTTCTCGATCAGGAATAGAAACTGCGGTGAAGTCAGCACCACCTGCAGCGCGTCTTTCACGCTCTCTTGAAACTTGCCACCGGCGGCGAACGATTTCGAGAATACGGCCATCGGCGCAGACTCTTCGGCGGCAGTGACGGGACGCCGATACGCGCGGGATGCAAAGCTTCGAACGATCTCGCGCGCGTAAGCCGGCAGGTCGCTTTTACGCGCAGAGTCGATGAACACGCTCTTGTGCGAAACCGGCGGCCACGTCTCGTGGAACGGGCCTTCAAACTCCACCGAACGGACAACCATCCGGGGCATATCGCGGCCATCCGTGAACTCGCTGCGGATGCCGATTTCCCGCACGCCCGCCAGGTAGTTGACGTTATCTTTCTCCTCTTCCGGGCTGGGGAAATTGCGGATGGCGCCTTCAAAGACGTATCGGGCCAAGTGGCTGCCTGTTACGGTTTTCGGCGAGCCAACCGGCGCAAGCGTACTGCCGCAATCCCGGCGCAGGCCCAGATACACACCCACGCGCGGCGACCGTTTCTCAAACGTGACGAACCGCCGCGCCGCTTCATGATCGGCGGCAAGCGGCGTCAACACCACACGGTCCAAGCCGGCGACGCCCGCATAGTGCGCCTTGAGCGGCAGCGGACCGGCATCAAGCCTTACGGCTAGAAACGCGGGTTGTTGTAACGTCCCCGAAAACTCACGGTCACCCAAATTCAACGTAACGTTTTGCGGTTTTTCCGGTGGCGGGGGCTGCACAAAACGGCGGCCCGGTTCCACCAAAGCCTGCAGCTCGGCTTCGTCGAGCGCACGGCGATAGAGGCGCACTTCATCCAGGTCGCCTAGAAATGGTTGCGATTCTTTGATGCGGCCAATGAGCAGATCCATTTTCGGATTGTCCAGATTGGCCGGACCAATCTCACCCTTCGCCACCGCGTAGCCGTTGACGTAGAGCCGTGTCTCGCCCTTGTTGCCGCGCCGCACGACCGCCGCCACATGCTGCCACGTGTTGGCGCGGATCACACCGGACGGCGAAGACACGGTTCCATTCGGTTGCGTGTCCGGCCCATCGGTTTCGAGCCGCAGGACGCCCTTCTCGCCAGCCATCTCCAAATACCAGCCGTGCGTCCAGCTATGGGCGCCCAGACCGATGATGCCGGCTCTTCTCAACTCCCGTGGGTGAATCCAAGCGGCGATCGTAAAGTCGCCGTCGCCAACGTTCATCGCGTCGCTGCGAGGTATCGCGACCCAATCGCCTTTGCCGTCCAGCGACACAGCCTTGCCGAACGGCGAATCGACAAGTTTGGCGTTGCCTTCCAGCTTGCCGGCGGCGTCTCCATCGAGCGGCCAGGAACCGGCCAATTTATCCGCGAGGCGCGACGAGTCCGGGGCGGGGAGTGTGTCTTTTCGAACGGCGGCGTAGGCGTCCACCTGATAGACGCCGGCCTTTGGAATCGTGACAGTCTGCGGCGTGTTCAGATCCCGCGCAACGATCGCGCCGGTTGTCTGCGGGGCCGCACCTGGATCGAGTAACAAGCCATCGTTATACTTCGCCGCGGTGACGGTGATTCGGAAGCGGCCATGGTCGGGCAATTCACGCAACGGGATCTTAAAATTCGCATGCGGCCCATAGGTGCCATCGCCGATAAACAACTCGTCGCTCGGGATCGCCGGCCGCAGCAGCAGCCCTTGCGGAACAGTCTCATAGTCGTTCCCTTTGGGGTAGCCGCTTTTACCGCGCAAGTCTGCAAAGACGGCGTGATAGATGCTGTCGTACTCGCGCCAGCCGCGCACCGTGTCGTTACCTGCATACCCTTCGATGAACCGGTATTTGGTCCGCATGGCGAATGGCGTGAAGGGAAACGGCTTGGTGGGCACTGGCTGTGTGACCATGAAATCCTTGTTATCGAGCAGCGTGCTGCCCGCGCCCAAAACAAGCTTTTCGGGGAATGGGTTTGGGTTGACCGATTCGCCCAAATCCATCCGGAAGCTTTGAATGACGGGCTTCGACTTCGGATCGACGATGGACCGGTTCAACGCCTCTTCGGCGATCTCAAAATAGGCTTCGAGCAAGAGCGGTGAAAGTTGCAACGTTTCTTTGTTATTCACAAAGCCGTCGCTTGAAACGGCGTCGGGTGGGAGCGCTTCCGTCAAGTCATCGTCTAACTTCAACAACTCGCGCAGTGTGTTACGATACTGCGCCACGGTGAGACGCCGCACCAGTCCGTTTTTGGGCGTGGGACGCGAGCGCGCAACATCCAGGGCGTGATTGACCCACTCAACCATCCGTTGACGATCGGCACTGGACGGCTGCGGCTGGCCTTTCGGCGGCATGGTCCCGTCGGAAACCTTCTTCTGAATGTGCTCCCACAATTTAAGGTGCCGATCCTCCAGCGCCGCATCGAGATGATCGACGCGGACGCCCGAGATCGCGGTATCGACGTTGTGGCAGCGCACGCAGTTCTGTTTGAAGAACGGCTTCGCGATTTGCTCAAACGACGGTTCGAGCGCGACCGGGGCGCCGGCTTGCGCCATCCAGGTAATCCCGATTACCGAAAACAGCGTGAGCGCGGCTGCCGGACGCAGCCGGGGCCAAGAATTCTTTGACGTCATGATTTTTCGCCCGTAATGCCCCACTTTACCGTATATCGGCCTTTCCGCGCCCGCAGACCGGCGATTACTCACCCGATTTCTTACGCAGGATCGAAACGATTTCATTGCCACCTAAGGCGGTGTTGGCGACGGTCAGGCCCACCAATTCAAACCCGTCCTCGCCCGCCTGATTCAGTTCCTTTTGCATCGTCGATGTACGCGAGGTGGCTTGCAGCTTGTAGGCGATGCGCATCTTGGACGCAGCATCGCGCCGCTCCATGACGACCGAGACCTCGCGGCCGCCGAAGGTCGAGCTGAAAACAGTCTGTCCCACGTAGTCGTACCCTTCGTCGCCGAGTGCCTGCATCTCCTTCTGCATGGTCGAAGTGCGGCTGGTGGCCAGCAGTTTGTAGGAGCGGCGGGGCGAGCCGGTCACGATCTTGGTCATCACGACCACCACTTCGTTGCCCCCAGCGGTACCGCCTCCCATCACGGCCGAGAAGGCGTAGCCCGCCTCGGCGGCTTCGTTGAGCTCACGCTCCATGGTGGAGGTCTTGGTGGTGGCGAGGACGCGGAATTCAAATTGAGCGGCGGCAGCGGAAGAAGCCACGGCGGCGAAGAGAAAAAGAAGGATGGATTTCATAGTCCCTAACACCAATCTAGTCGTTTTCCGGCCCCGCTCAAGCGACAGGTTTGGCGGGAAGCCAGAAGGGCTCTGAAGCGGCCACGAATTCGACTGGCACTTCGGGAACGATCGGCCGGAGCCACTCGGCGCAAAACTTCATGCCCGATTGCTCGGAAACGACGTGCCCGAGAATCACGAGCGCCTTCTTCTGTCCCGAGGCGATCATATCCTGGACGTACTCAACCAGCTCCCATTCGCGGGTTTCGCCGATCACCAGCGCGTCGACCTCGGGGTTCGCGATGGTGGGGATTCCCGGAAACTGGCTAACCCAACTTTCGCAGCTAAACCCCATTTCGAGGAAAGATTGAGCAAATCGGCGAGCTAAGCCCCTCGCTGTCAATAAACCATTTCCAGAAGTGCTTGT
>JAYUSQ010000173.1:0-4936 GCA_043755595.1 Acidobacteriota bacterium
CGGCGCGAAGCGGGGTTTCGCCGAACCAAGCGAGCGCCTGGAGCGTCGAAACCGCCGCCATCGGTTTATTCAGTGCAGTCGCCAGCCCTTTGACCGCCGCGAGCGCCACGCGGACGCCGGTGAATGAACCGGGCCCGGCGCTGGCGGCAAAACAATCGATCTGTTCCAGGCGAATGTTGGCGCGGCGGAGCAACGACTGCAACTCCCCGAAGAGGAGATACGAGTGGCCATCGGGCGAGTCGATGGCGGCCTCGGTCAACCTGCCGTCAGACTCCAACAGCACCAGACTGGCGCACTCAGCGCTGGTATCGATAGCGAGAACGGTCACTCAGTGGCCTTGAGCACGCGGCCGGGCTCGATCATTTGCAGATTTCAATCGACAACGTCAATCCGGACGATGTCTCAAAGAAGAGCTTGAAAGTTCTGGACAAGAAGCTGCAGTTGCTGGCCGGACACGCCGAGTTTCACGTCAAAAATAATTCGGTGGTGGGCGGCGGCATCAAGAATCCGGATGACGCGTTGGTGGTAGCCAAACGGGCGGTTGAACTTGGGTTCACCTCCACGGTTGGCATTATTCACGACGGCAGCGGACAAGTACAGGCGCTGGCTCCGCGTGAACGATCGATCTATTCCGAGATCCGGGGCTACGAAAAGTCGAGTTACTCACGACTGAATCACTTTCAGGAAGCGATCGCCGATGGCAAGCCGAATAACTGGAAATGCCGGGCGGGCGGGCGATACCTGTACATCTGCGAAGAGGGATTAGTCCATTACTGCTCTCAACAGCGCGGGTATCCGGGCACGCCGCTGTTGGAATATACAACGGCGGACGTGAAGCGCGAGTATCTTACCGAGAAAAGCTGCGCGCCGTATTGCACGGTAAGTTGCGTGCATCAGTCGGGGATGATGGACTTCTGGCGCCGCGAGCAGACGGTCAAGAGTAAGGTGAGCGAAGCCACCGTACATCGGGATCCGCTGGTGCCGATCCAGACGCGGCAGTAGCCGCTAGGCAGGTTGCCGTTCGCAGAGCGCTTTTGTCACGCGATGACGATGCGCGAACATCTGCCGGAGACCCGGTATGACCACCCAACCGAACAATGCGTTGACGATTGAACCGCCCGGCAGTTCATACTCAATACGATCGGTGAGGCGTGTCTGCTTGGGCCCAGCCGATTCGAACTCATGACGGTGAATCCACTTGGCGAACGGGCCCCGGATTTGGCGGTCTTCAAACAGCCGGTTTTTTTCATACGCGGTGTGGAGTGCGATCCAGCGGAAGAAGCCCACGCGAAGTTCCACGCGCGCGCCGCTTTTGATGCCGCCCGTGCGAGCGAGGACGCGCACTGGTGGAAAGGACGGGGTGAGTAGAGCAAGAGCGTCTTCGCGTTCGTGAAAACCGAAGACGACCTCGACCGGGGCGTCGATCAGGACGCTTTTGACGAACGCTGGCACGGCTTTCGTGTACCTATGCGGCTGCGCTTCGCTGCCGTTCCAGGCAAGCGGAGAAGATGGTGGCGAAGCGAATGATGTCCACCAGACCGCCAGACGATCGCAAACGCCCGGTGAGTTTTGCGCCGATTGGGGAAAGGCGGCCGGCGATTATCAGGTCGAGAGTGCGCTCGGACAAACCGAACCACACGTGCTCTTTGGCCGGCGGATCTGGCAGGACCCCAGCCACGCCTTTGGCTGTCACAATACCGAGTTTGCAGCCGTCAACTGTCAAGGCGAAGGAACGGTCCCACCCTGGCAGCATTTGAGCGATGGATGGGGTCCGGTTAGCGACGGCGACTACAGAGGAGACCTTTTCGGTGATCGACATTTTAGTCCTTGGATTCCACACAGGGCCGCAACGATTCAGAACTCTCGAACCTGAAAATCCGCCAAATCCTTAAGCCGTTCGTCCCAATACACGCATCTGAAAAGGTATGGCTCAAACAATTACCGACACACAGACCTGGCCCGATCTAGCGATTGGGCTTTATGACAAGCTTACCGGACGAGGAGCGGAGATTACCTACGAGTTTCAAGCGATGGAAATCTCGGTACCGAGTCTGGCTTCAGGCAACGCTCAACACGCCATCTGGCGAGTTAACGGCATTATGAAAGTCCGGAATAAGGATGATGCGACTGTTACCCGTAATGATGCGACTGCCACCCGTAATTGAAGTCGACCTGCTCATCGAGCACGATGGGCGTCACCTCACGGTGCGAGGTTCGGGCCGGAACTTCGTGGCGAAGTTCCCGTCCTTGCCGTCTCTATTTCATTTTGCCCGGATTTTTTGGGCGCATAGAACGGAAGCCCCAATCGATGCTATCGTTCAAATTGCGTGGCGGCGATTGTCGATCCCGGTGAAGTTGCACCGCTACTCCTCTTGAAACCTACCCGAAGTTTAGCGGCGCTGTTCGCGGCGCCAGGCGGTGATTGATCAATGCCTGACTCGGCCACACTGATCGCGATAGCTGGCGCTACTGGATATATTGGAGGGCGGCTGGCGCCTCGTTTGATCGCGGACGGATACAAGGTTCGATGTCTGGTGCGATCAGCCGAGAAGCTTTCGGGCCGAGACTGGGCTGCAAGTCCCAGCTTGGAAGTGCGGCAAGTCGATTTGGCAGATGCCGCGCCGCTCGCCAAGAACCTTGCCGGTTGTGACGCGGCTTTCTATTTAGTCCACTCGATGACATCGGCTGGCAAAGAGTATGCCGAGCAGGATCGTCTGCTGGCATTGCAATTCGCCGTCGCCGCGAAAGAAGCGGGCGTCAATCGAATCATCTACCTTGGCGGTCTGGGCGAAACCGGAGCCCACTTAAGTGAGCACCTTTCGTCTCGACGCGAGGTAGAAACGGCATTAGGATCGACAGGTGTACCCGTAACGGTTTTTCGAGCGGCAATGATTATCGGGTCGGGTTCGGCTTCCTTTGAAATATTGCGATATCTAGTCGAGCGGCTGCCGATCATGATTACTCCGAAGTGGGTTAGCACGCTTTGCCAGCCAATCGCCATCCGCAACGTGATCGGTTATCTGGCAGGCGCGCTTTCGGTCCCGGAGACGATTGGAGGCGTTTTCGATATCGGCGGTCCCGAGGCACTCTGCTATCGCGACATCATGCGGATCATGGCGGAAGAGCTGGGCCTGCGCCGGCGCTGGATCATTCCGCTGCCGGTGCTGACGCCTCGCCTCAGTTCTTATTGGATCCATCTCATTACCCCGCTTAGTCACCAGATTGCCAAACCGTTGGCCGAGGGCCTCCGCAATCCGGTGGTGTGCCGTGAGGATCGTATCAGGAAATTGATTCCTCAAGAATCGCTAAACGTGCGGGAGGCAATCCGGGCGGCGCTGGCGAAGATGGCCGAGCATCGCGTGGAAACGAATTGGTCCATGGCTGGGACGATTCCGGGCGATCCGGACTGGGCTGGGGGCACGGTGTTTCGCGATGCGCGCGAGTTGGCGATCGAGGCTTCGGCTTCGGCGGTTTTTCGTGCAGTTTGCCGAGTGGGCGGCGGGCACGGGTGGTACGCCGCCGACTGGCTGTGGAGAGTCCGGGGAGGGCTTGACCGGTTGGTGGGCGGGCCTGGACTGCGGCGTGGGCGGCGCGATCCGAAGTTGGTCAGTTACGGAGAAGCACTCGATTTCTGGCGGGTGACAGGGTATGAGCGCGACCGACGCCTTTCGTTGCGCGCCGAGATGAAATTGCCAGGCGAAGCGCTGCTGGAGTTTCGGATAGAGACGCGTGGCGAGCATCGCTGTGTCTTGCATCAGATTGCGCTCTTCCGTCCGCGTGGGTTATTCGGTCTTCTGTACTGGTATGCCGTCGCACCCTTTCATGGCATTGTCTTCAGTGGTATGTCGCTCGGCATCCGGCGTCAGGCACTTCAAATCGCCTTGGCTGAAGCGGCGCAGATGTAAGGATTTCCCCTTTGAGTTTTCAGAACACACGTTTTGTTATTGCCGGCCATGAAGGCTTCAGCGGCAATCGCCTCGGGGATCTCATCGCTGCTTGATCCCGAGAACAAATGGGTCACGGGCCAGACGCTGGGTCTCGACGGCGGCCTCGGCACGGTCCGGAGCCGCTAGCTCGCGAACACCCGGACATACTAACTACTCTTCCTATCGTAGTAATAGTTTAGAACCATAAGCTTGTTACTCTCATCACATGAGAGTAAGGAGTTTTGGGGAGGTAAGTGGCGATGCTTGGTAAGGGAGATATTTTAGTTTTACTGGCGGCCTTTGTGTCTTTCCTGTTTTGAATCTGTCTGTGGTTCGTGGTGGGTATTCAAATAGACAAAGGAGCGGGTGTTCTTGTTGGACTGTGGGTCCCGTCCATTGTCAGCACCGGCATCTATTTTCAGATTGCCGCACGGAGGCGCTAGATGCCCGATGCAGTAATTTTCGGAATTGGGCTTGTTACCTTTGAGCTATTAGCGGACGGCCTGGTTTTCAGCTTTCGTGAGATCCAGCGGACGACGCCATGCGCGGCGGAGAAAACAAATTGAAGTTACTGGCCGGCCTCTAGCTAGCGGTCAACCCAATTCATTTCGGCGTCGGCGCGACGCACGTAGTTAGCGTCGGTCACCGCTGGGTCGACTAATTGGCGGGCGGCCAGATGAGCTACGGCACGTCCGAGATTTTCCGGCGCAATTACTCGAACTTTAAATCCAAGATCTCCATGAGAAGCCAAATGCGCGGGGTTGGCGGTAATGAGATCGACGCCGCCAGGCGCGGTGGCTACAAACGAAGCCAGCCAAGGTTCGAGCCGCGTCACAACCTCCGGCCGGATCGGTTCCAGCGCCGCGTTGTAGAGTCCCGCATAAGTATCGCCTCGGCGCGCATCGGCCACTACGGCGCGAAGCGGGGTTTCGCCGAACCAAGCGAGCGCCTGGAGCGTCGAAACCGCCGCCATCGGTTTATTCAGTGCAGTCGCCAGCCCTTTGACCGCC
>JAYUSQ010000174.1:0-45840 GCA_043755595.1 Acidobacteriota bacterium
CGGCCGAAGAAGGTTTGGCTGTTCTGCTGACGACCCACAATATCGCTTTCGGAGCCGAAGCAGATCGCGCCATCACGCTGGAGGATGGGCGGATCGTGAAGGAGGAACAGTTGGGGCGGCGTCCCGTTGCAACGCCCGCGCGTGGCTGAGCCAAGGTGAAGAAGGCAGCCCGCGTTGCGGTCCGCCCACGAACTGGTATACGCTTTCGGCAGAGATGAGAAAGTTCCTCCGCAAGACTGTCATCGCGGGTATTGGATGTTTTGCGTTGCTCCAGATTATTCCGCTGCCCCAGTGATCACCTCAAAACCGGCCAACGGAGCCGATGCCAGGACGAACTCATTTTTACCCCGGCCGGCCGCCGTGTGCGGCTCTGTTTCGAGAGCGAGAACCTGCTTGTAAAGGCCAGACTGAGTCAGAGTTGGCCGGCCCGGTTTAGGCAAGCCTTTTCTGACATGACCGGAGAGATTTGTGGTTGAAAGGCTCCCACCCCCACCAGAGTGGTGGTTGACTGGCTCGCTAGCGGAAGTTCTCCACCAGCGCGATGTCGGAGCTGGACGAATCGGTCTGTCGCCAAAAGCAACTCCCGGCCATCCGGCGACAGGTCGATGCCCGCTCGTTTGGGCAACCAGCTTGGCAAAGGTCAACACTTTGGCCGTCTTCCGCGTGGCCAGGTCCAGATACATCGGGTCCTGCGCCTTCATTCATGAAGTAGACGCCCTACTTGCCGGCCACCCAGATCCTCCCAGCGACCTCAGGAACCAGGATCTCTTCTGTGCTGTCTGGAGTCCGCCGCCAGATGTCCGGAGCGGTTCGGCTGCGGGAGAAGTAGAGATACTTGCCGTCGCGGGTTTCCTGGGAGTCGAAGCCTCCCTTTTGAGTCACTTGCTCCGAAGCGCCGCCGTTGGGGCGGACCCGCCAAATCTCATGGCGTCCCGAACGATTCGAACAGTAAATCCACTGGCCATCGTGCGACCAACTGGGGACGATGTTCTCGAACCTGTCCGAAGTGACCGGCTTCGGCGTGCCTCCGAGGGCAGAGACCACCATCACTTGCGCGACGCTATCGATGCGCGCGTCGTAGGCGATCCGCCCTCCGTTGGGCGACCAGCTCGGCGATCCGTAGAACCGGCCGTTCACCGCGACCATCTGGGGGTTGCGGCCCTGGCGATCCGCGATCCACGGCTTTCTACCGGAACGGGTGGAGAAGAGCAGGATCTGTTCGCCGGTGGCGGAGTAGCGCGGGTCCGAATCCGAATAAGTGGAGGCGATCCATTGCGCCGGGGGGGCCTGGAGCCGGAATGAAGGTAGACAAGAAGCAGTTCGACGCGGGTGCTCGGCAAGCTCCTGAACTCGCCCCGCTCCCCAAAAGCGGAGATTAGCCTCCAAAAATGCCGAACACCGGAGCCTTGTCGTAGCGGACACGCTTACGACGGCGATCATGTCGGCCACCGACGCAAGTTTCGTGAAGCCAAATCGTGCCGCCGAAGATATCGACACCTTCCTCCATGGCCTTGCGGACGCGATGAAAGAGGAACCAAACGCTCTTGTGGGATACGTCCAAGTCGCGCTCCGTCTGCTTGGCGTGGCGGGCTCTTCTTGGCGTTGACCATAAGCATTCCACTTGCTGAGCGGCAGCTTCGTGTCGCGAAACTGAATAGCGTGCAGGTGGTGGTGGCGAACTAATATTTGCAGACTCGGTTTATTCATAAACTGCATCAGTGCGAGCGACGAGCCGGAGCACCCGGGTGTTTGCTCTTCTGCTCCACAAACGGCCGGTGCGTCACTCGATAAAGCAGATCTTCAAGTTCGTGGCCAAGAACTGTTCGATGTCCCTGTACCTTAATATCCATTGCCCCGACGCCAGGTATGTCGCCGACTTTTGATGCGTCTGCGTTGAAGAGGCTCCGATCAACCGCCATAGTAGTCCACTCAATCGGCGATACCCTAGCAGGATGATCGGCGTTCGCCTCGACAAGTGGCTTTGGGCCGCGCGATTCTTCAAGACCCGATCGCTCGCCGCCCAAGCCTGCGATCTTGGTCGCGTGCAAGTAGCCGGGCGGCCGGCTAAACCCGCACGCGAGATTCATGTGGAGGCGATGCTCCACATCAAGACTCCAGGAGGCGACTTCGAAGTACGCGTGCTGGCGCTCAGCGAGATGCGCGGCCCGGCCGCCGTCGCGCAGACTCTCTTCGCTGAAACCGAGGCCAGCTGCGAATCTCGCCTGAAGGCCGCGGCCGAGAAACGCCTGACTTGGGAGCCTGAGGTTCTGCGCGATGGCCGTCCATCGAAACGCGATCGCCGCGATCTGGAGCGGCTTAAGGGCGGCCGGTAAGGGCTCTACCAGTCCACTACCGAACCGTCGTCGCTGTCGAAGCGCGTCAGGTAGGGCTTGGGTTCTCCGACCTGCGACATCAGTTTGTTTTCGTCGATCGTGATCCCGAGGCCCGGATCGGTCAGTAAGGGCCGATGCCCATCCTTTACTGGCGGCAGAGGTTTGGCGAGTAAGTCAGTGTACTCGTTATCGCCGCGCTCCTGAATCAGGAAGTTGGGAATCGATGCGGCGATCTGTAAGCTGGCGGCGAGCGAACAGGGGCCTTGTGGATTGTGCGGCGCCAGCGGCAAGTAGTAGGCTTCGGCCATGCCCGCGATTACTTTCAATTCGGTGATGCCGCCCGCGTAACACACGTCGGGCTGAAGGATCATGGCGGCGCGCTTCTCCAGAATTTCTTTGAAGCCCCACTTAGTGAAGATACGTTCGCCGGTCGCCAAAGGGATGTGAGTTTTTTTGGCCAACTCAGCCATAACATCGACGTTCAGGGCCTGCACCACTTCTTCATAGAACCACGGATAGTAGGGCTCGAGCGCTTTGATGAGGACGCTGGCCGTAGGTGGCTGAATGGCGCCATGGAACTCGACGCCAATGTCGACGCCGGAGCCAACTTTCTCGCGCAATGCCTTGAAGCGTTCCACCACTTCTCCGACAAACTTCATGCCTTCGTTGTATTTGAAGGGCGAGCGTTTCGTACCGCTCAATTGCACCTTCATGGCGTTGACGCCGGTCTTCTCACTCAGCGTTCCGTACACGCGGACGCGGTCGCGCGTGGGGCCGCCGAGTAACTTATAAACCGGCACGCCATAAACTTTGCCTTTGATGTCCCAAAGCGCCTGATCGATGCCGCTGGAGATGGCGGTCTTGATCGGGCCGCCGCGATAGAAGGCGCCGCGATGGATCGCCTGCCAGTGAAAGACGACCCGGCAGGGATCCTGGCCGACGAGATAGTTGGCCACTTCCAATGCGCCCGCCGCGCAGGCCTTGGCGTCGTCCTTGAGCATTTCACCCCAACCAGTGACGCCCGCGTCAGTTGAGATCTTGACGAACACCCACGAGTTCTTCAAGACGAAGGTCTCGATCTTGGTCACCTTCATGTTGTCGTTCGGGCCTCCGCCGCGGCATCGGTGCGGTCGGCGGTGAACATTGCGTCGAGCCCGAATAGGGCGGCGGGACTTATCTTGAGCCACGATCGGCGGTCAAATTTCATGGCGTGATTCTATCAGACGTGAAGGTTAGGTTAAGGACGCGGCGACCCATCGATCTTCGACTTGCGGCCTGACTCGTGACATTCGACGGTCATACTGAGCCGCGAGTTTCCTTTTTGCACCAGGGAATCAGCCAGACGCGAAAACATCAACTCCCCGAGAATAGGTAAGGCCAACTCCGCCATCAGCCGTTCGCCGCCTAGGTTGCCGTTCAGTCTTCGAATCGCGGCTTTGATCGCGAGCGATTCCGGCCTTCGATCATTTGCGGAGATCGCCACGCTGCTGAAGCGCTCGGCTTCGGCGAGATCACCGGCCCGCAAGGCTTCTACCGCCTTGGCGATCGCACTCGTACAAATTGTGTCGAGATTGTTCTCGGCCTCAGAGAGTGGCTCATAGTGAAGGTCAAACGACTCCCCGATCCATAGCTCAAAACCGCGTTCGGCCGGAAATGCACGCTCAAATAGCGTGATCTGAATCGAGTCCTTCAGTTGATCCAACTCGGATCGAGTCACTTCGGTGGCGCCGCAAAGAAGTCCGGCGTTAAACCAGTACGGCGGTACAAACACCCTCTGCGGATCGGACTTGAGTTGGAATACGGGAGGTACGACGGTGGGCAGCATGTTCTCTTTGAGAACGTTCGCATAGCCCACGATTTCCAGTTCGTTGACGTTCAATGGAGCAGCCATAGGACGTTGCTATTGTAGCTTTCGCTGAATGCAATCGAGGTAGTTCTAGCTCAAGTGCGGTAAAGTCATTGCCGGCCGTTATATCGAAGGTCACCCGTCGCCGCTCTCGACTTCACACCACTGGAGCCGCGATTCGACCTCGGTCTTCGCCACCGGCGCGCGGCGCGCAGACGCATTGGGCCTCCCATTGACTACGGCTCATCGTGCTAAGCGATCACTTCCTTGATGACTCGCCCACCGATATCAGTCAGCTTCTTATACCGTCCGGCGTGCAGCACGGTGAGACGATGTTGGTCCAGGCCCATCAGATCGAGGATCGTCGAATGCACGTCGCGCATCGGGATCACTTCGCCAGCCGCGCGCGTGGAAAAGTCGTCGGTTTCGCCGAAGGTGGCCCCGGCTTTTACGTTGCCCCCAGCCATGAATGACACCAAGCCGTATTGGTTGTGATCGCGGCCGGGCTTATCGGTCACCAGATTATTGTCAAAAGCGGTGCGGCCCATTTCGCTGAGCCAAACCACCAGCGTGTCGTCCAGCAACCCGCGCGATTTCAGATCGGCGATCAAGCCCGCGACGGGTTGATCCACTTCGCGGCAATGTTTGGGGATGCGGCCGGCGACGTCGCCGTGATCGTCCCACCGGTCGCCGCCCGCGCCATGCAGCGTCAGCACGTAGCGCACGCCCCGTTCCACCATGCGGCGGGCCATCAGGCATTGGCGGCCGAAGGGTTCGGCGATCGGATCGTCGAGACCGTAGAGTTTTCGCGTGGCTTCCGTTTCCTGGGAGAAGTCCACGAGTTCAGGCGCCTTCGATTGCATACGGAAGGCCAACTCATACGACGCGATGCGGGCGTCGAGTTCACTGGTATCGGTCCGCGCGGCCGAGTGCTGGCGGTTGAGCCATTGCAGCATGTCGAGCTCTGCGCGCTGATCTTTCTCGTTCATCCTCGGGTGGAGATCCACGATCGGCGTCGCCCCGTTGCGGAAGATCGTGCCTTGGAACGCGGCGGGCAAATAGCCGTTGCCCCAGACACCTGCGCCGCCGATGGTGGAACCGCGCCGGTCGCCGAGCACGATGAAGCCGGGCAGGTCGCGATTCTCACTCCCGAGACCATAGGTCACCCACGCGCCGACAGACGCGCTGCCGGGAAACTGATTGCCAGTGAGTGTGTGGTAGACAGCCGGTCCATGATTATTGTTGTCGACGTGAATGCCGTGAATGAACGCGAGCTCATCGGCCACGCCACCCAGGTGCGGCATCAGCGTCGTCATCCATCGCCCACTTTGCCCGTACTGCTTGAACGGCGCGACGGGCGGAATCACGCGATTCGGCGCGGCGGAAAATGTCGCGATTTCGCCCACGGTATTGGTAGCCGTTGGCATCTGCTTGCCTGCGAACTGCGTGAGCATCGGCTTGTGCTCAAACAGATCCATCTGGCCGACGCCGCCTTCCATGAAGAGGAAGATGCAGCTCTTGGCCTTGCGGGCGTGATGCTGCGGACGTGGCGCAAGCGGCGCCTCGGACGCTGCCGCCGAGAGCAGGTCGGCGAGAGCAAGCCCACCGAGGCCAAGGCAAGATTCTGTCAGGAAGCGGCGGCGATTATTCAACATAGATGAACTCGTTGGAATTGAAAAGTACGCGGCAGAGCGCGGGCAGATTGACAAAGGGCGCGCTGAATTTTTCCAGCTCATCCGGGCGTGGCTTGCGGTTGAGCACAATCTCAAACGCGCGGCCGGTCTGCGCCTGGCGATCGGCCCCGGCTTCGCGCTCAATGCGGCGCGCGAGGTGTTCAGCCTCTTCGTGCACCAGGTAGCCGTTCATCATCGAGAGCGCCTGCAAAGGCGTCGTGGTGCTGCTGCGGCGGTCGCAACTTTCGCTGAACACCGTGGCATCGAAGGCAGCCATCATCGGCAGCGGCAGGGACCGGCGTTGAAAGATGTAGATCGAGCGGCGCCGCGCATCGGCCTCATTCTCGTTCGGCTCCCACATGATGCCGCCGCCCCGGCCATAGCGCGCAAAGTCGGCGAGATCGTCCGGAAGCGGCGGGAACATGCTAGGCCCTGACATCTCGGGATTAAGCCGGCCACTGGCTGCGAGGATGCTATCGCGAATCGCTTCAGCTTCCAGGCGGCGGCGCTCGAAACGCCAGAGCAGCTTGTTGCCGGGGTCAGGCGCGTTGTTCGTCATCGCTGTGTTTTCGGCGTCCTGACGATACGCCGCCGAGTTCAGCATCAGCCGGTGCATCTCTTTCACGCTCCACCCGCGATCCATGAACTCGACCGCCAGCCAATCAAGTAGCTCCGGATGCGTCGGGCGTTCGCCGTTCTTGCCAAAGTCCGATGGCGTGGCGACGATGCCGCGCCCGAAGTGATGCTGCCACATGCGATTCACCATTACGCGCGCAGTCAACGGATTGTCGCGCGAGGCGATCCAACGGGCCAGCGTGAGCCGCCAGCCTCGCGTCGGATACTGCCGGTAGCGATCGGTGATCATGGCCGCCGGTTCTTCGGCGCCCTGAATGGCCGTGGGAAAACCAGGCGTCACCGCGTCGCCGGGCTGGCGATAGTCGCCGCGAATCAGGATACGGGTCGGTGCGATCATCGGACCCGCCGGAGGCCCAGGCACGTTCTTGACAGTCAGCGCGACGGGCTTCCAACGGCCGAGCCGCAAGCGATAGATTTCCAACTTTTGTGAAAGCTCAGCGTGTTTCAGGCGCTCAGCCTCGCTGAAGACCTTTGATGTTTGGCGCGCCGCCTCGTTGCGCACCTCATTCGTCGCGATCACGTTGAAACGCGCCATCGGATCGACCCCCGGCCGTGCATATCGCGAAGTGAGTTCGGCCAGCATGATCTTCTCGTGCTCGTCCAGCAGCTTGCGCTCTTCCGCATCAAGCGTGCGCTCGGCATCTTCACGGATCATCGTGTAGCGCTCGCGCTCGGTGGCCGTGAACACGCCATCGGCGCGGCGCATTTCCAGGCGCAGATCGTCACGGCCCACCGGCTTGCCAACGGCGGCTTCGCGGTATGAGGCGATCATTTTCGGAAGCAACTCAACTTCGTATTTCTCGAGCGCGACTTTGTCAGCGCCGGAGTCCACCAGCTTTTGGTACTCCGCGATCTTCGCCTCCGCCTTGGCTGCGAACGCCTTGTCCTGATAAGGAACCGTTTCGTTCTCCACCTGAATCGTATTGAAAAAAGCCTGGAAGCGATAGTAGTCGCGCTGTGGGATCGGGTCGTACTTATGATCGTGGCAGCGCGCGCAGCCGACGCTCAAGCCGAGAAAGATCGAACCAGTGGCCGTCGCCACCTCACTCAAGTAGTTGGCGCGGACATCTTCGGCGACCAGATTGGAACGGTCCCACGGCGCCACCCGCAGAAAGCCCAGCGGCACATGACCCTGCACGTTGATCGGATAATTGTTGCGGGTCTGACTGTGCTCATCTGCTCCGCCCAGTTGCAGCGTGACGAAGCGATCGTACGGCAAGTCGTCATTGAAGGCCTGGACAATCCAATCGCGATAACGCCACGCATTGCCGATTGCGCCATCACCTTCGAGCCCACTGGTTTCGCCATACCGGACGAGATCCAGCCAGTGGCGGCCCCAGCGTTCGCCATAGCGCGGGTCGGCCAGAAGCTTGTCGGCCAGACGCTCATAGGCCCCAGCCGCTTGATCGGAGAGAAACGCATCCATCTCCACGGGCGAAGGCGCGATGCCCACGAGATCAAGATAGAGCCGCCGAGCGAGAGTGCGGCTCGAAGCCTCGGGCGCAGGGCGCAACCCGGCCTTGTCCAACCGCGCAAGGACAAAGCGATCGACTGGCGTGCGGATCCACGCGTCATTCTGCACAGCCGGCAACGCCGCACGCTTAGGCTTTTCAAATGGCCAGCGCCACGCCGCCTGCTTGGGTTGCGCAGTCTTTTCCGTTTTGAGCGAACTGACCCACGCCGAAACTTTCGCAATCTCGCCGGCGGACAATGTCTTGCCCATCGGCATGGTGGGCCGTAATTGACCGGTAAGCATGCCGATTAGCACGCTTTGTTCGGGGTGTCCGGGAACGACGGCCGGTCCGTGTTTCCTGCCGCCGCGAATAACCGACTCTTCTGTCGCGATCGAGAAATCGCTTGTCGCGGTTTTAGCCGAATGGCATCCGGCACACTCCGTTTCCAACAGCGCTTGGATGGAGGCAAAGTCGGCCGCCAAGGCGGAGGCCGCGACGAAGGCTGGAAGCGAAAGACGGCGCCACATGTTGGTTGTTGCCTATATTCTATCGAAACCTACCATCCGTAGGGTATTCTGCGCCCAACGTGCAACCTGCGGGACGGTGTTGCGTCTTATCGCCTGTAAGGACCGGTGACCAGGAGAAAATGAACAAACGAATTGCCCGCGTGATCGTGATTGCGATGACGAGCGTTGCGCTCGTGGCTGCCCAGGACAGGGCCGTAGCCGAAGAAGCTACGCCGGACAACGGTGAAGCCAACCCGATGATTGAAGCCATGGGCGCCATCGGAGCGATTATCGCGGGAGCGGACAAAACGGCCGGCGAAGCTGCGGCCTCGATCCCGGCCTCGGCGCAGGCCGTCGCGGAGTCTGAGGAATCGGCCGGGAAAACCGCCAACGGCGAACCGGTCGCAACGAAGAAGACGCGTTCGGCTAAGAACAGCGTGATCCTGATCACCAGCGGCGCGGCTGCGGGCGCGGCTCTGGGCACTACGCTCGGCAGGGGTTCCAAGGCGGCGATGATTGGCGCGGCGCTGGGTGGGGCGGCTGGCCTCATCTACGACCGCATGACCTACAAGAACCCAGGCAAGATCTAACGAGTCTTCGACCGCGGTTGCGCGGCCGAGAGGGAGGCCGCGGAGCACGGCAGAGCTCCTGGCGCAGGCGCTTGGTTCCAGTGCAAAGACGAAGCGCTTGTTTTGGGGCGGCGAGTCCACGAGACTCCTGCCCCTTTTTTTGCTTCTGCGGCAAGTGGTGGCGGGTGGCGAGTATAATCACCGTCTAGTGCATAACATCCGCTGGCGAATTCTGGCGCTGCTGTTTTTCGCCACGACCATCAACTACCTGGACCGTATTCTGCTGGGCTTTCTGCTGCCGGCGATCCGCCAGGAAACCCAAATTTCCGACAAAGAGTACGGCTACATCACCGGGGCGTTCCAGGTGGCGTACACGATCGGCTTCCTGATCGCCGGCAAGTACATCGATCGGGCAGGCACGCGGTTGGGGTACGCGGTCGCGCTCACCTGGTGGAGCATTGCGGCGGCGCTGCACGCTTTTTCGGCGGGAGCCTGGTCGCTCGGCGGCTGGCGCGCGCTGCTAGGCATCGGCGAGGCGGGCAACTTCCCGGCGGCAATCAAGGGCGTGGCCGAGTGGTTCCCGAAGAAAGATCGCGCCTTCGCGACGGGCATTTTCAACGCCGGTTCAAACGTAGCGTCCATGGTCGGGCCGCCGATGTTTGCGGCGATCAATGAAGTTTACGGCTGGCGGGCTTGCTTCCTGCTGACGTCTTCGTTGGGCGCGGTGTGGCTGGTCTTCTGGTTGACGATGTATCGCACGCCCGAACATCATACGGCCGTCGGAAGCGCAGAGCTTGCCTATATCCGGCAGGATGCAGCCGACGAGGCGAAAGCGCCGTCGATCAGTTGGGCGCAAGCGTTCGGCTACCGGCAAACGTGGGGCTATGCAATCGCCAAATTTCTCACTGACCCGGTTTGGTGGTTTTATCTTTTCTGGGTGCCGCCGTATCTCTTCGATGTGCGCGGATTCGACCTGAAACAAATCGGCTGGTCCTTGCCCGCGATCTATTTGATGGCGGATTTCGGCAGCGTGGGCGGCGGTTGGTTGAGCGGCTATTTGATCGGGCGTGGCTGGCCCAACGGCAAAGCGCGCAAGACGGCGATGGGGATCTGCGCGGCCTTCATGCCGATCGCGGCGTTGTCGGTGTTGGCCGAAAGCCCGGTGCTGGCGATCGGGCTGATCAGCGTCGCAACGGCGGCGCATCAAGGCTGGTCGGCAAATCTCTACACTACGGCTTCAGACGTATTTCCGAAAACCGCGACGGCGTCGGTAACGGGCATTGGCGGATGTTTCGGCGGCTTAGGCGGAGTGCTGTTTTCCGCCGTGCTCCCGGGTTACATCGTTACTTACTTTGGTTACAAGCCGATGTTTCTGGTGTACGGCTCGTTTCACTTGATCGCGCTGTATTTCGTGCATAAGTTGCTGGGCGATATGCGTCCACTGGAGGTTAGGGCGGTGACAGGATCCACGTAGAGTTTGCGACTTCAGACTGGCAACCTTGATCGCCGCCTGGGGGAGCGGGGCATCCTCTCGAATGCCCCGCCACCGTTCCCCTACTGCTTGTCGAAAATGTAGGTCACGACCACAGGCTTGCCGGTAGCATCAGAACCCTTGGAATTCTGGGTCAACGTCTTGCCGTCCTTGGAAATGACAGTTGTACCGGTAAAGTGGTATTTCCCGCCAGTCTTGGCGGCTTCATAGCTGGTCGTATTTGCGTCGATTCGCTTGATGGAAATTGTGTCAAACTGTCCTCCCGTGACTGGACATGGCTTGCCATCATATTTGCAGGTGTAGCTGGTATTGTAGATAGTGCCATCCGCCCGTAGTTCGGTCCTTTTGACCTTGATCCCACCGTCCGCAGTCGCCGCGTAAACATCCGTTCGACTCTTGAGTTTGTTCGTGGCTGTGGAAGTGGCTTTGGCAGGATCGAACTTCCAAGTTCCAATCGAGCTATCCGCTCCCCACATCCCAATGGCGGTGATTGCAATGCCGGCAACTAACTTCGCTGCGATTCTTTGCATCATTCTCTTTTCCTTTCCTGTCTAATGTCTCAACTGGAAGCCGTTTAGATTTTGAACGGTTGCTTCAACTTGCCGCGGCTCTCCGTGGGGATGTTTCTCTTCGGCGCTGTCGCCCAAACAGAGAATCAGCCGTAGGACGGTATCGGATCATAGCACAGTGGATAGTGGTAGCGTGGAAAATGCTCTAAGTCCTGGCGAGAAAGCGCTTTTCAACCAGATGCCAGGACACCGCCGCCAGAGCGACTGTTCCGGCGATAACGGCAGTGAGGAAAAGCCACGGAGACCGGGAGGCCCAGCCGCCGATGCATAGCCATTGAATGAGCGGGAAGTGCCATAGGTACATGCCGTAGGAGAGGTTTCCGAGCGCGGGCCAATGGCCCAGATAAGGCAGTGAAAGCGCGGCCGCCAATACAGCAGCCGCGACGGCCAAGGGCTCCAACAGCGACAGGGATGGAAACGACGGGAGCGAAGCCAGCACGACAATTCCCGCGCCGCCCCACCACGCAACGCGACGCGCCTTCGCTTGCGTCATCAGCATTCCTACGGCAAAGCTGGCGATTGGATCGACGACTCCGATTTTCGTTTGCGTGAGCCACAGGGGTTTCGCTTCCCAATGAGTCAACCACAGGGCAGCGGCGAGGCAGCACAGCATGAGTCCCGCCGGCCTCCACCAAACGGCCAGCAAGGGCATCAATAAGTAACAGAAAATTTCAGCGCGAATCGACCACAGCGATCCATTGACCGCCGCCATCACTGGGTTACTTTGAAATACACCTGGCAACGTTGGAGCCAGAAATTGCAAGAACGACAAATTAGCCAGCAGGTATCGCCACGTCTCTCCGCTGGTCCAGTAATCTAGCAGCGGCAAGCGGGAAACCGCGCAGCCGGCGACCCAGCAGAAAAGCACAACCGCCAGATAGCCAGGCAACACACGCCGGGCGCGCCTCTGGAAAAATTCCGGGGCTGACTGAATCCGTTGCCAACTTAGGCTGACGACATAGCCGCTGATCGCAAAGAAACCGAGCACGGCGTAGTGTCCATTGGCGAAACGCAACGCCCCCCGCAGCGGCCCAGAACCGGATAACACGGCGGCGTGGAAAAGAACGACCGTCCCGGCCAGCGTGAAGCGGAGAAGATCGAAATTATTCAGACGCGCCCGAGAACCTTCCGTCATGCCTGGAGTGTCCCCCATTATAAGACCGGACCGTGCGCCTATCGCCTGTTATCATGTGGTTCACGCTCCACCCGAAGTGGTCACCAATGCACACCCTCCCGTCGCTCTGTTTCCTGATGCCGTTGGCCGCCGTAAGTCTGCAAGCGCAGCCTGCCGGTGACGATTGGCCGCAACTGCTCGGGCCCGAACGTAATCTGACTTATCGCGGGCGGTGGTCCGAAAAATCTTCGTTCGCCTCGCTCTGGACCAAGCCAATCGGCGAAGGTTTCAGCGCGCCCGTGGTGGCGCAAGGGCGGCTGCTCATCTTTCATCGTCAGAATAACCGCGAGATCGTCGATTCACTCGATCCCGCCACGGGCAAGGCGCAGTGGTCTTCCGCCTACCCCACCGGCTACCGCGACGACTTCGGCTTCAGTGAAGGCCCACGCGCCACGCCGACGGTGGATGGCGACCTGGTATTCACCTACGGCGCCGAGGGCACGTTACAGTGCCTCGATCTCAAGACAGGCGCGCGCGTTTGGCAGCTTGATGCGCGGCAAGCCTTCGGAGTCCGCAAGGAATTTTTCGGCACCGGCAGTTCACCGCTCATTGATGGCAACCGGTTGCTGATGAATATCGGAGGCGAGGCAGGCGCGGGGATCGTCGCCTTGGACAAGCTGACAGGCAAGACGTTATGGAAGGCGTTGACGCATGAGTCCGGCTACTCGTCACCGGTCGCGGCCACGATTGAAGGCGCGCGCCACGCGTTGTTCTTCACCCGCGAGGGCCTGGTGGATGCAGACCCCGCCACAGGCCGCATCCGCTTTGAGCGGCGCTGGCGAGCGCGCATGGCCGCATCGGTCAACGCCGCCGTGCCCGTCGTGGTGGGCGACGAAGTCTTCATCTCTACCAGCTATGGCGTTGGCGCCTCGTTATGGAAGATTCAGGGCGACAAAGCCACGCAAGTGTGGGCGGGCGATGAGTCCATATCAAGCCATTATTCGACGCCGGTTTACAAGGACGGCTATCTGTACGGGTTCCACGGCCGACAGGAACAAGGCCAGGAATTGCGCTGTATCGAATGGAAAACCGGGAAGGTGAAGTGGAGCGTTCCCGAACTCCGCGCCGGGACGGTGACGTTGGCCGGGACGCACTTGTTTGTGTTGCGGGAGAACGGCGAATTGCTGATCGCACCCGCCGATCCAAAGGGATTCCGGCCATCGAAGAAGCTCAAGGTCTCCGAGCCGGTCGTGCGCGCCTATCCTGCGCTGGCAGGAGGTCGGCTCTTCGTCCGAACCGACACGGCGCTCTCAGCCTGGCGGATCGACTAAGCGCCGGATTACGAACGGATCATCCTCATCGCCCGATACAGGCAAAGCAGTTGATGGCCTACGCGGGGAGATCGAATTTCACTGCCGGTGTCAAAGTACTTCTGAACGGCTGGAATCACGCGCTCGCGCCCGCCTGCGAAATCCTTCTTCGCACTCTGGCGCGTCAAGGCCCACAAACCAAGATCAAGCAACGGAGACGAACCGGGAGTCACTAACAGGAACTCGCCGCCGGGCTTCAGCACGCGGCGGATTTCCCGGCAGGCCTGATCGGCGTCGTCCACAAACTCCATGGCGCTCACGGCAACCGCGCAATCGAATGTAGCATCGGGAAACGGGATGCTAGTCACACTGGCCGAGTGGAGTTCTGCGGCAACGCCGCTTTTGCCCAGCATCGCGCACACTTCCACGTTGCGGCCGTGAATGTCGATGCCGGTCAAGCGGTGAGCGCGGCGCTTCAGTTCAGGCATGAAGACTCCGCTGCCGTAACCGATCTCCAGAACTGAGCCGAACCGCCGGTCTCCGATCAGCTTGAGAATCAGACTGAAACGGAGGCGCTGAATGGCGCCGATGATCGGCTTGTAATTCCAATCGGCGTGGTCAACGGGACCGGTTGGAAGAAGGTACTCACGTGCTAGGAGGTCCAAGCTTCGACCTTAACACCTTGGTTTGTTCAAGGCCCTAGTGCGTCGGTACTGGAGAGTTTTTTCGGGAGGTGCCTATCGGCAGCGGCTCTTACCTGTCTGATCGTAGCTCGGTATTGGGCAAAACAGCAGAACGCTATCAAGGGAGACAGCGACTGCCAACCGACGGAATCTCGAAAGATCCCGAACGAACAACCAGCAAGAAAAACCAACCAGCGGGCATTCTGATAGGGCAGAGAAGCCTAGCCGGTTAGCTTGTGACCGGGGCCAACAATTACCTCCCGTTCCCTGTAATGTAGCACCAACCGATGGGGGTGAGTCAATGAAAATCCGGCCCGGCGATTGTGCGTTTTTCTTAAGTGCCTGGTTGAACGTGACCTATCTTACATAACCGGACATCGGCGGCCTCTCTACAACTGCCCAGGCCACTTCACTTAACCGCGAACAGAGAGCTATCGCTTCGAAGGAAAATGCCGCCCCCGGAAATGGCGGGCGAGGCCAGGAATCGCTCCTCCAGATCGTTCTTCGCCAACACTTCCGCCTTGCGGCCCGCTCGCAATACGTAGGTTTCGCCGGTTTCACTGGACATATAGATCTTGCCATCCGCACCCACGGGCGATGCAAAGAAAATCCCGCCCAGCCGTTCCTTCCACACAACCGCGCCGGTTTCGGCCTCCGCGCAAGTGACCACTCCCACTTCGTTGGTCATATACAACAGGCCTTGATAGTAAAGAATCGATGGAACATAGGAACCGCCGTTGGGCATCCGCCATTTCCGATGCGTGGACGTTACATCGCCGCGTCCGCCGGGCTTCAGCGCAAGGATATCGCTGCTACGATAACCCCGGCTGGTGAAGATCGTGCCGTCGTGAAAAACAACGGATGGAATCGGCGTTTGCCGCTCAGATCCCGAGTACCAAAGCAGCTTGCCTGTGGCGGGATCGTAGGCGTCGATACGCTCGCTTGAGTTGACGATCAACTCGTCGCCGTCTTTACCGGGAACCGATACGGGCGTGCTGTGGGATACACGTTCGCGGCCTCGATCCACCTTCCATCGTTCCTCGCCAGTGCGGGCATCAAGCGACAGCAGGTAAGAGACGGGACGGTGATCGCACAGCAGCAGGAGTTGGTCCTTGTAAATGACGGGTGAACTGCCGTGACCCCATTGATTGAGAAATGAACCGTAGTCTTTCCCAAGGTGGCGCTGCCAGAGTTCGCGCCCCTCCATGTTGAGCGCGACCACTTGGCCGTTACCGAACCAGGCATAGATTCGTTGCCCGTCGGTGACCGGTGTAGGCGTGGCGAGATTGTGCTTCTCGTGATTCTCCGGCCGCTCGCCCACGGCGGGCGTGCGAAATTCCCACAGGCGCTTACCGTCGGCCGCGCGGAAGGCTTCCACCACCAGCAGCAGTTTACCCTCGGGAGCGGGCGAGGCTCCGATGGCGTTCTCGCGCTCGGCCAGGGCTTGTTCGGAACGCGCCAACTTCGGCGAGCCATTCGCGGTCTCATACGTGCCGATCTGAGAACTGACAATGATGGCGCCGCCCCATACGATCGGCGACGAGGTTCCGTGACCGCTGAGCTTCACTTTCCAGGCTAGGTTTTTGGCGGTGCTCCATTCAGTCGGCAGGCCGGTTTCAGTGGAGAGCCCTTGACTGGCCGGGCCGCGCCATTGCGGCCAATCGGCCCCTGGTAACAGGGTAGAGATAAGTAAAAGGAGCGGCCAACAGCGGTGCAGCACTTGGCCCATTGTAACCCTGCGTTTAATTGGCGCGGCCGCAGTTGATCTCCCAAGGTATACCGTATCGATCTACCAGAACACCGAATCGCAAGGCCCAAAAAGTCTCCTGAATCGGCATCCGAATAACGCCATTGACTGACAGTGTCTCGAAGATTCGCTCCGCCTCTTCGGGGTCGGCTACTTCGATCAAGACAAAGAATCCCTTTGGCGGCTCAAAATCCTTGGGCAGCAGGTCGACCCCGGCTAAAACTTCGTCGCCGATCTTCAGGGTGGCGTGGAGAATCTTATCTCGCCACTCGGGGGGCGTCTGCGAGGCCATCGGCGAATCGCCGTAGGTCAGCATCGTGACGATCGCGCCACCAAGGCATTGCCGATATAGGTTGAACGCGGCGCGGCACTGTCCGTTAAACGTGAGGTGTGTGCTAAGCTTCATCGGTCATTTAGGCGAGTGCTTGCTGACAGAATTGCACGCACTTCTTCACTTCGGCCAAGACGTCCGACCCTGCCGGCGTGTCGTACTCATACTCGATGCTGGCCGGGAACCCGTACTTGCCTTTCTTCAATACCTGTAGGATCTCCTTGAGTGGCGTCTCACCTTGTCCCCACGGCATGTTCGGTCCACCGCCGCCCGGACCTTTGGTTTCCGAGGCGCTCGCCGGGCCTTTGCGATCCTTCAAATGGAGGCTGGCGATGCGGTCGTGATACTTCTCGATCGCCGGTACAGGCGATTTTCCGTTCACTCCGTAGTAGTGCCCCACGTCGAGATTGAGCGCCGTGAACTTTGATACCGCGAGCGCCTTGTCGAAACCCGAATCGCCGCCTTGCCCGTGGGTGTGGAAGGCGATGCGAAGTTTGCGCTTGGCCGCATATTCGCCGACACGCTGGAGCAACTCGTCGCTGGTGGGCAACTCCATGGTGATGTGATTGGCGCCGAGCGTTTCGGCCGCGTTCCAGATGTACTCGTATTCCTGGTCCGGCATAGCCATGGTGGGCGGAAGCTTGAAGGCATAAATTTTCACGCCTGCGTCGGCATACATCTTGCCGAAAGCCTTGTATTTTTCCATCGAAAGCGCCAGACGCCACCGCTTCATCTCGTCGGCTGCCTTCTGCATGGCGGCCTGCCGTTCGGGCGTCATCGCGGCGCGGCCGCCGGGTCCAAACGGAGGCCGGGCAGCCTGCGCGGGTGCGCCGGCAAAACTCTCGGCGACGTTACCCATCAGTTCGATCGCGCCGATCCCGCATTCGAGACAATACTTCAACACCTCTTCGGCGCTGCTGGGCAACGCGCGAAAGCTATAAGTGATAGCTCCGATTTGCACGCCCCCGAAAACCGATTTCGGCTTGGGGGCGGCCAGCGCTATGCCTCCGCCCGCTGCCGCTGACGCGAGCGCGATCTTCCCGATGTCCCGTCTTGTGTAGCGCATTCGATTCTTCTCCAAGGAAATGATACGCCAACTTGACTATCGGAGTCTGGATCGCTAGGCGGCCGTTCCTGGTATAGTTGCGGTACAGCGGGTTGGCGGCATCCGGGAATAGCCGCAAGGAGGCGTAGATGAGCAGGTTGCTTTCCACCGGATCGACCGGCCAGGATGTCCGGGCATTACAGGACGTATTGAACTACCATGTCCGCCGCGGCGAATCGCTTCGCGTGGACGGAATTTTTGGACCCAAGACCAAGACGCGAGTCCGCGAGTTTCAAACCTCAAACGGACTCAAGGCGGACGGGATCGTGGGACCCAATACCGAACAGCAACTCTTCCAAGTACATGACGTCATGGTCCCGTTGTTCGTACTCCCGGTCCTGACCCTAAATCTGCCTGCGATTGGAGGGGGCTCACGGCAAGGCATCCAACCGCCGCGGCTCATTCCGCAGTTGCAATGGCCGGGGCTGCCCTCGCCCCCGCCGGGACAGTTCACCTCCGGCGGTTCCTTTTCGCTCAAGCAGAGCACGAGCGTGTCGCTCCCCGATTTTTCCTCTCCCGTCAACGCCCTGGCGTTCAAGGTGACGGTGCCGCTCCGCCTGGACCCGGTCGATCCGGCTGTCACCTCGCGCACAACCATTCTCGGCTTCATCGACGACTTGCCGGTGAATTCAAAGATCAAGGTTTTCCTCAGTTCGAAAGTTCCGGATCCGGTTCAAAGATTTTCCCCGCCGTCCACGGGTTTCAGTTGGGGGTTGTCCCCGCTTTTCGATCCGTTGGATCCGAAGGGGTTCGGCGTGAAAGGCAATGCCAGATACGCCATCCGGGTTAGCGACGGACTGCTGGGCCGCCCCAACATCGTGTTCGCGGCATGGGGAGACGGACAGATGTTTCTGAACTTCGAAGCGAAGGATGGAAAGGCCCGGCCGCGGATCGAAGGACTGGGCCAAGTGTTTTTGGGCTTTGGCGGATTGTTCTGATCTACAGTTGAGCAACCGGATGCTACCGAAACCGCCCAACGTAAGTGCGGTCGCGGGTTTGAGCTGGGCAATGATCGGTTTCGTGATACCGTGAGACTGGGTGCCCTTGTGTTTCGAGTTGTGACCAGCCTACTGATAGCTACCGCGCTGGCTACCGCCGCGACCGTCGATCCCGCCTCTGGTGTCTTCACCTTCGTTAAGAAGAATTGCAACGGCTGCCACAACGAGAAGCTTACTTCGGGCGACATCAATCTCGCTGCTTTGACGACGGCGCGTTCGTTTGACGACAGCCGTGAAGTCTGGGAAAAAGCGGTGGAAAAGCTGAAGACAGGGCAGATGCCGCCACCAGGCTTGCCCAAGCCTTCGGCCGCTGAGATGGCCGCGGTGACGCGCTTTCTCGAAACCGAGTTTCACCGGCAGGACCGGACCGCAAAACCGGATCCCGGCCGGGTGACCGCGCGCCGTTTGAATCGCGCCGAGTACAACAACACGATCCGCGATCTGCTGGGGGTCGACATTCGTCCCGCCGACAATTTCCCGAACGACGAAAGCGCCTTTGGATTCGACAACATTAGCGACGCGTTGACTCTGTCGCCGGTGCTTTTGGAAAAGTACCTTTACGCCGCTGAGCGAGCGGTGCGAACGGCGGTCTTTGGGGCCGAGAAGCTCAAGCCGGCGATGATCCACTATCCGCTGCCGGTGCGTATTAACGACACCGTCGACAAGCCCACCCTGCCGAAAGACCTGTTCAATTACGACTTCAGCGGTTTGAGCACGCGCCACGCGGCGCATGTCATGCATCGCTTTGCCGTCGATGGCGAATATAGCTTTCGCATCGTGCTCAACGGGCATCGCCCGAATCAATCCGAGTCCGCGCAGCCGGCATTTTTTATCGACGGCAAATTGATTAAAGATTGGGAAGTGGACGCGACGGATCTGGAGGGCCAGATCGTGGAAGTGCGGACGCAGGTGACGGCCGGTGAGCATTTGTTGTCTGGATCGTACCTGAAGAATTATCACGGGCTGCCGGTCAAGTACGGCGGGCCGGAGCCGTCCAAGCGGCCCCCGGAGGCGTTGATCTCGACGCGCGGCAAGCTGAGTGAAAAAGACATCGAGACCCTGCGCCGGTTGGGTACGAAGATCAAGACGGACCGATTGGAGACGCGGGTCGATAACCGGTTTGAGTCGGTGGATATTGGCGGGCCGTTTACGCAACCGGACGGCCCTGCGCCGGCGAGCCTGAAGGCTGTCTTCGTCTGCCCGCAGCAAACGGCGGCTTGTGCGCAGACCATCGTTGCCAACTTTGCGCGGCGCGCCTTCCGGCGGCCGGTCACGGCGGCAGAGACGACGCCGTTTGTGAAGCTCTATGCGCTCGCCCGGCAACAAGGCGACTCTTTCCAGGAGGGCGTCGCGACGGCGCTGCAAGGCATTCTGGTTTCGCCGGACTTCCTGTTTCGGGTGGAGCGGGATCGGCCCGGCGCGTTCGCCCCGATCACCGATGCGGAGCTAGCTTCGCGGCTGTCCTATTTCCTATGGAGCAGCATGCCGGACGAGGCATTGATGACCGCGGCGGCGCGGGGGCAGCTTCGCCAGCCGGCTGCGCTCGCCACACAAGTGCGGCGCATGTTGCGCGATCCGAAAGCGCGGGCGCTCGTGGACAACTTCGCCGGCCAATGGCTGCAGTTCAAGAATATCGATGTGATGAAACCGGGTCTTGAAACGTTCCCCGAGTTCGAAGATAACCTTCGTTACTCGATGCGGCGCGAGACCGAAGTCTTCCTGGAGAACCTGATTCGCGACGACGCTAGTATTCTTGAAATTCTCGACGCGAAACACACCTATCTGAACGAGCGAATGGCGCGCTTTTACGGTATCCCTGGGATTGAGGGCCCCGAATTTCGCCGGGTGGATATGAGCGGGACCGAGCGCGGCGGCGGCATCCTGGCGCATGCCAGCACGCTGACCGTGACGTCTTACTCCACCCGCACTTCGCCGGTGTTGCGTGGGAAGTGGATCCTGGAAACGCTGCTCAACGCCCCGCCTCCGCCGCCTCCGCCAGCCGTGCCGACTCTCGATGAGAGCAAGGTCGGCGAGTCGGCCTCGCTACGCCGGCAAATGGAAGCTCATCGCAAAAATCCGGCGTGTGCGTCGTGCCATTCGCGCATGGACCCGCTGGGTTTCGGCCTCGAAAATCTGAATGCGATCGGATCCTGGCGGACGATGGACGGCAAGTTCCCGGTCGACGCTTCAGGCATGCTTCCGGGCGGGCGCGAGTTTAAAGGCCCGGTTGAGCTGAAGGCGCAACTCTTGAAGGACAAGGACGCGTTTGTGAAGGGCGTGACTTCGAAGTTGCTCATGTACGCGTTGGGCCGGGGTCTTGAGCGGTATGATCGCCCGGTGGTGTCGAATATCGCCTCGCGCCTGCCGGCCCGTAACTACCGGTTCTCGGCCCTCGTCGTAGATATTGTGTCGAGCCTGCCGTTTCAGAATCGCCGTTCGACTGCCGCCCCGTCACCGGCCGCCGCTGGAGAAAAATCGGAATGAACATCATCACTGGAAATCACATTTCACGCCGCGCCCTTTTGCGGGGCGTAGGCGCGGCCGTTGCGCTGCCCTTGCTGGACTCCATGGGGCCGGCGCTGGCAGCCACTCCCAAAGCAGTGGGCCGCGTCGGCGTGGTCTATGTGCCCAACGGCATCATGATGAACCAGTGGCTCCCGGCCAAAACCGGCGTGGATTTTGAGTTCACGCGATTGTTGAAGCCGCTGGAACGTTTCCGCGAAGACATCATCGTCACGTCCGGGCTTTCGAATCACGCTGCACAAAAAGCCAAGGGTGGCGGCCACGCCAAGGCTTCTGGAAGCTTTTTGTCGGCCACGCAGCCCAAGTTCACCGCCGGCGCCGATGTGATGGCGGGTACGACCTTCGATCAGGTGGTAGCGAAACATTTCGCGGCTGAATCGCGGGTCTCTTCGCTTCAGCTTGGCTGCGAGGATTCGCGGATGATCGGCAACTGCGATACCGGTTCCAGTTGCGCTTACACGAACAGCCTGTCGTGGAAGAATCCGGAAACGCCTCTGGCGGTGGAAGTGAATCCGCGGTCGGTTTTCGAGCGGCTGTTTGGCGCCATGGATCCGAGTCTCGACGCCGCCACGCGCGCGCGCCGGATGCTGTACAAGAAGAGCATTCTGGACCTCACGCGCGAAAACACGGCTTCGCTGACGGGCAAGCTGGGCGCTTCGGATAAGCGCAAGTTGGATGAGTACCTGACGTCGATCCGCGAAGTGGAAACGCGCATTGCGAAATCGGAGCGCGACCCCGACGTGCCGACGGGCGAAAAGCCTTCCGGGATTCCGTTTGAGTTCCGTGAGTATGTGAAGTTGATGTTCGACCTGCAAGCGATCGCCTGGCAGTCCGACATTACGCGCGTGTCGACGATGATGATCGGACGCGAGGGCAGCGTGCGCACGTACCCGGAGATTGGCGTTCCCGACCCGCACCACCCGCTGACGCATCACCGGAATCATCCGGACTTCATTGAAAAAGTGACGCTGATCAACCTGTTCCATGTGGAGTTGTTCAGCCACTTCCTTGACAGGCTCAAATCCACGCAGGATGGCGATGGGACGCTGTTGGATCACTCGACGATTATGTATGGCGGCGCGCTGAGCGACGGCAACGGCCACTCCAATCACAACCTGCCGCTGATCGTGGCGGGCCATGCCGGCGGCCTGCGCGGCGGGCGTCACGTGGCGGCGAAGCCCATGACTCCGGTGGCGAATCTTTTCGTCGACATGATGGACCGCGTGGGCGTGCCAACCGAGAGCTTCGGCGATAGCACCGGCAAGCTTGATTTGACGGCCTAGCCTAGCGGCCCGTGGCGGAAGTCTAAAAAAAACCGTTTGCTCACGCGCGCGGCTCAGTAGAATTGATCAGTTACGGAGCCGCGACCGTAGGGGAGCGCTTACACCGCGGGCTGCTAGCGCCCTGGCTTCAATAGCGCGATCACATCGGCTCGTTCGCCAAACAGGGCGCACTTGGCCAATGCCAGATTTCGTCCGCCCACCGGTGTCGGCTTGGCCGGATTTTCAACCGCCACCAGCGCCTCCACTTTCCGCCGCGCCGCGAGAGGATCGCGCACACCGATCGACGTGGCATAGAGAGCGTAAACCGCTTCGGCGTCGCGCGCCAGGTCCGAGTTGGGATAGGCTGCCGCCAAGCAAAAGGACTGCGCCAGAATCCGGCGCATCTGGGCGGGCGTTTCGCGAGGCTCACAGTCTGCCGCCATCGGCAGCAGCAGGGCCAGCAACAGCAGGAACCGCGATCGCGGGATCATAGAGAGCATTCCCAAAAATAGACAATCATGGGGCCAGCCAGGAAATATTGGTTGGTGCCGAATTCGGAGATGAATGGCTGACCGCCTGATTCTGTGAGTTTGCCGATATCCACGTGTCCGGAGGCGCCAAAGTCGGCGATGCGCCCTTGCCAGTCATACCCAAAAATTCCTTGCGTAGGAAGCTTCACCGCCGCTAGCCATTGTTTGCCGGCCGCCTTGTTGCCGTCCCAAATCTTTACCGGCTTGCCAAAAACCGACTTCATGTAGGTGATCATTTCGTCAGCGCTAATGGTGTAATTGAAAAGATCCGCACCCGCGTAGATGCGGACTCCCTTGACGACGCCAACCTTATAGCCGGATTTATTCAGGCAGTAGCTGAGCCGAATGGCGCAGGCGTTCATGGCGTCGAGATCGGGGTAGATCGCCGCCAGACTCTTCTCAAGCCTGCCGCCAATCAACTTGACGAGTTCCTTGTTGCTCTTGACAAGCGCGCCGCCCGGGCCTGCGGCGGCGGCCTTGTAGGGAAAGTTGGTGCGAAGCAGCGCGAAGGTGGGACGTTTCGCCATGTCCCCAGTCTACAGCGCCCTCGGGCGGAAAGGGTAGAGGCAGGCCCGCGAATCAGCGGGCGGGTTCGGGATGTATCTGTACGCCGGTTACGAAATACTCGGTTTCGCCGAAGCAGTTGGTCGGCACACCGCGGTGCTGTTCGTAAGTCAGAGTAACTCGCTGCCCGGCAGCCTGGGAGAGCTTCTGAGCCACTGAATCTTCCTGAACGGAAAAGGCGAAGATCTGGGGCACGATCCCCGGTTGGGTAGGCATGGACAGCTCACCTTCCCAGGTCTTACAGAGCCAGCCTTTCCTGGAGATCTTTTGGACGTAACCGGCGCGTTCGCCAGCCGAGTAGGAGAAGTGGAGCGTGATATACGTCCAGGCGGCGAAGCCCGCGATCGGCAGGACCACCAAGAGCAGAACGGCAATGAGAATCCAGCGGCGCATAGTGATTGTCGGCGACTTCCAGAGTGTAGCACCTGAATTCAGGCTATTCCAAAGCCCGCCGCTTCAGAAAAGGGGCCGGGTCAGGGTCTGCGCCGCGAAATGTCCGATACATCTCTTTGGCTTCCAGGCTGCCGCCGCGCGAGAGTAGCAACGAGCGAAACCGGTCTCCGTTGGCTCGTTTCAAACCGCCGTTCCGCTTGAACCATTCAACGGTGTCGGCGTCCAGCACTTCGCTCCACAAATACGAATAGTAACCGGCGGCATAACCGCCCGCGAACACATGGGAGAAATAAGTGGAGTTATAGCGGGAAGGCACGGGGGCGAAGTCCAGTCCGTGCTTCTTGAAGACGGCGGCTTCAAACGCGGCTACGTCGCCGGGAATCTCCGAGGGCTTGAGTCGATGCCACGCCTGATCGAGAATGGCGGCGGCGACAATCTCAGTCGTCTGGAATCCCTGGTTGAATTTGTCGGCCGATTTGACCTTGTCGAGCAGTTCTTCCGGCATCGGCTTACCAGTCTGATGGTGAATGGCATAGTGCTTAAAGACTTCGGGCCAAGCGGCCCACATTTCGTTCACCTGGGACGGGAACTCGACGAAATCTCTGGGCACGCTCGTTCCGGCAAAACGCGGATACTTCACGGCGGAGAACAGACCATGCAGGGCGTGGCCGAACTCATGGAACATAGTGTTCACTTCGTCATGTGTCATCAGCGTGGGCTCGCCCGGCGGAGGCTTGGGAACATTCATATTATTTCCGATCACGGGCTTGTTGCCAGTGAGACCGGACTGCGGCACGTAGGCGCTGGCCCAGGCGCCGCCGCGCTTGTTGGGCCGGGCATAGAAATCGCCGAGGAACAAGCCGAGCGGTTTCGCGTCTTCATCGAAAACCTCGAAGACAAACATATCGGGCGAGTAACCCGTCAGATCCTTCCGCTCCTTGAACGTGATGCCGTAGAGTTTGGTGGCGGCATAGAAGACGCCGTCGACCAGGACGCGGCGCAGTTCGTAGTAGGGGCGCAGTTGAGATTCGTCGAAATCGTAGCGGGTGAGGCGGACTTTTTCGGTGTAGTAACTCCAATCGGCCGCCGTGATCTCCGCGCCGGCGGCCTTGCTCAACTCAGCCGCTTCCTTACGGGCGTTGGCGGCAGCAGCCGGTGCAATCCGCGTCATCAACTTATTCACTTCCGCCACTGAGCCCGCCGTTTGCTCTTCCAACTGATAGGCCGCAAAATTGGCGAAGCCCAGGAGTTGCGCCAATTCAGCGCGTTGGCGGGCGATCGCGGTAACCACGGCGCGATTGTCGAACTCGTTGCCACGGCGTCCACGGGCGAGCGAGGCTGCCATGACGCGGCGTCGCACCGAGGGATTCTGCAATCGATCAAGCGGCGGTTGACCACTGGTATTGACTAACTGGATGGCGAACTTTCCTTCGGAGCCGGCAACCTTGGCCGCCGCAGCCGCCGCCGCGATGGCGGGTTCGGTGAGCCCGGCCAATTCCTCTCGCGAATCGACCATGACCGACGACGCGTTGATTTCCTTTAAGACATTCTGACGGAACTGGGTCGAGAGCTTGGCCAACGCCGAATTAATCGCCTTCATTTTTTCCTTGTCGGCGGCGCCTAGTTTGGCTCCGTTTCTGACAAAGTCCCGGTAGTAACGTTCGAGCAGGCGTAGCGACTCCGGGTCCAGCCCCAATCCGGCGCGACGCTCATACAAAGAGCGAATCCGGTCGAACAACGGCGCGTTGAGCGCAATGGCGTCCTCGTGCGCGGCAGAGCGGGGCGAAAAGTCGGCCTCCAGTTTTTCGAGCCCCTGATTGGTCAGCGAGGAGTTGAGGGTGCGGAAAGCACGTTTGGCGCGAATGAGCAATTCGCCGGACCGCTCCAGCGCTACTATCGTGTTTTCGAAGGTCGGCTTGGCTGGATTGCCGGCGATCCCGGCCACTTCGGCCCGCTCTTCGGCCATGCCTTTTTCAAAGGCCGGCTGGAAATGTTCGTTCTTGATTTCGGCGAACGGTGGCAGGTGATACGGTAACGCGCTCTCGGATAAAAGCGGGTTTCGGACCTGGGCGGGAGCTGAAGTTATAAGGCCAAGCATAAGCAGAATTGAGAAACAGGACAGACGAAAAGGCAGGACCATTACAATTCGCATCATACACCAGACGCGCGTGTTTGAAAGGGGAAAAATTAACGGAAAAGTATTCGAACCGACAAAGTGACCGATGAGAGAAGCATGGTTCGGCACTTCCTCGCATTCGCAATGACTGCCGGACTGATATGGGGACAGGCTCCGCTGTCGCCCGCGCTTGCACCTGTGGCCCCGCCATCTCCGGTCCAGTCTCCCTCACCAAAGAAGGGGAGTGGGCTGGAGCGGCAGCGAGCGTCGGTGAAGCGTCAACTGGGGGATATCGTCGAAGCGGGATGGCTTTTCCGTGCTTGGCCCAAGGCCGAAACACGTGGTGGCGTGACCACGGGAACTGCGGCGCCAGTGGTGGCCGCCGACACGACCGCTACGCCACCGGCTCCGGTGTCGCAATAGTACGGGGTTAAGCTCCTTTTTCCAGCAAATTTAGCTCACGAACGACGTATGTCCTTGACATACAAAGGTTCGCTCGTAGACCATGTGAAGGCGGCGAACGACGGTGGGGTACTGGCACCCATTTCTGAGGCCGAATTTTCTGTTAGCTGGAGAACGTAGCTATGCGGCCCTTTGGACTCGTGCTAGCCGGATTGTTGGGCGTCGGCATCCTGACATATCTTTGCGGCAATCACCATGGACCTCATTTCGCAGCGGATCTGAGCGCCAAGACCAATTCGGCATTGATGGCGGCAGGCATCGCCCCCGCCGCCCAAGCGGCAGGCGAAGGCCAGATCATCACTCTCACCGGGCAAGTGGCCACCGAGGCGATCAAGATGAGAGCCGGGGAGGAGGCAAGCCGGATCGGCGGCGTTGAGGAAGTACGGAATCTGTTGACGGTGGCGCCTCCGGGCCCCCCGCCGCCGCCTATGTCCGCCGTCCAGCGCGTGGAAGCTGTGAATTGCCAGAAGATTTTCACCACGCTGCTAAACGCTGAGAAGATTCGGTTTCAGACCGGCAAAGCCGACATCAACCCTGCCAGCCATCGCCTGTTGGGTCGGTTGGTGGAAACAGCCGGCAAGTGTCCCGCCGCCCGAATTCGCGTGGAGGGCCACACCGATTCGTCCGGCGCACGCGATATGAACCAGAAGTTGAGCCAGCAAAGAGCCGAAGCCGTCGTCGAATACCTGAAGAGCAAAGGCATGGCGGCGGAACGTTTGACATCGGCAGGCTTGGGCCCCGGCCAGCCGTTGGCGGACAACAAGACTCCCGCCGGGCGCGAGAAGAATCGCCGGACCGAATTCAAAGTGCAAGGCATCTGAAAGGAACCCGATTAATCGTGAGCTACGTATTTTCCAATATTTTTTGGTGCCTGTTGGCAGCCGGTTTGCTTGGCGGTTTGATCGGCTGGCTGATCAAACATTTCGGCGGAGTTGGAAAGCTGGCTGAGCTCGAATCGTCATGGCAAGGTAGATTGACAGCGGTGGAGGGCGAGCGCGATCGGCTGGTAGGAGCGGCTAGAGAGTCCGACGACAAGCTAAGAGCGCTGCAGAGCCGGTTCTCCCGTGCGGAAGGAGAGCTCGCCACGCTGCATTCGGCTTCGGTGGCATGGGACGCGCTCAGATCGAAACAGGCCACCGACTTGAAGGCTTTTGGCGAACAGCGCCTGGACCTTGAAGGAAAATTGGCGAGGGCAACCGGTGAAACGGACAGTTGGAAGCGTAAGGCTACCGAAAGCGGGACGTTGGCCGGCGACCTGGAAAGCCGTCTACAGATCGCGATCGCCAGCGAAAACGCCGAGCATGAGAAACAGATCGCGGAGTTGAAGCTCCAGTTGGATACCGCGACCAGACAGCAGGTTGAAACCGAATCGAATTGGAATTCCAGATACGCGTCGCTCGAAGGGGAACGCAACTCGTTGCGGAACCGGCTGGCAAACGCCCAGCAGAATCTCGACAAGGCTGTAGCCGATGACGTGGCCGGCGCTTCTGCCTACGAAAAACAGATCGCCGAACTAAAGGCGAATTTGGCTGCATCCGGCAAGCAGAAGACGAAGTTGGAATCCGGTTGGACGGCTCGGTTTGCCGCTCTTGAGGCTGACCGGGATTCGTTCAAGACGCAGCTTGCTAGCTTCACCCGGCGCGTCAAATGAGCGGATCGCGGATTTGAAGCGGCAACTGGCTCTGGCTGAGAAACGGTTGGAGAAAGCAGTCGCGGACGACAAGGCGGACGACTCGGCCGTCCAGAAGGAAGTCGCGGACCTGAAGGCGCAGTTGGCTGGAACGTAGCAGCGTTTGGCGAAGTCTGAGGCGGACGACAAGGCTGACGATGCGGGCTCGAGAAGCAGACCAATGAATTGAAGGCGCAACTGGCGGGAGCCGTGAAACAACGCACTGAGCCTGAGGGCGACCGCGACGCGTTCAAGACCCCGTTGGGCGAAGTAACGGCACGGACTGCCACGATGGTGGCGGCCGCCGATTACGAAGCCCTCGAAAAGAAGCTGGCTGACGCCGAAGCGCCATCGAAGAAATCGGCGGGCGGCGATATCGAGCGGATCGAAGGAATCGGTCCGGTCTACGGGCAGAAATTACGGGCGGCCGGTATTGCGTGGGTGCGCGAGTTGCTGGCCCGGGGGACGGACGCCGAGGGGCGGAAGCAGATCGCCGCGCAGACGGGCCTCAAAGAGGAACTGGTCCTGAAGTGGGTGAACGCCGAGGGTAACGATGCCACCGTGCGCGCCATTAGAGTTCACCGCGCAGACTGGCGTTTGTTTTCGAGGCCAGGGAATGCGGAAACCGCCCGCGGATCGCCTCGTTAAAGTACCTGCCTTTGGAAGGCGCCGCCACCAGCGCTTCATACACCGAGCCTGGAACTCCAAATTAACGATAGACCGCGTGACTGCGAAACTCCAGTTGCAAGATCTCGCAGGCGTCGTCGCACCCAATCGCCACCAGGGTGGCCGATTCCACTGAGCTGATGCTCATCAGCGACCTCCAGGAGAGGCTGCGCTCTAGAACGGAATTATCACAGAAATGTTCTTAGGTGAAGAGTATTGGGACTAGGCCCGGCTGTTTTTAGTGAGCGGCTACCGGCGGCGCGCACTATCCGGGTCCGGCATGGTCCGCACCGCGCGAAGCTGCGCGTCCTCCAATTGCTTGGCCTGTTGGTAGGTGTAGATCATGCGGTGTATGACGGTGAAATTACCCATCACCGCGAGAATCCAGAGCACAGGCGCCATGCGATCGAGCACGGTGCCGATCATCATCAACACCATACGCTCAGGCCGCTCCATGAAACCGACTTTGCATTTGGGGATGATGTTCTCTGAGCGCGCGCGGGTATAGCTGATCATGACCGACGCGGTCATCGCCACGGCGGTCAGGATCACATACAGGGGACGGTTGATCGAGCCGTAGTACACGAGCAAGCCCATCAGCAACAATAAATCCGAGTAGCGGTCCAAGACCGAATCGAAGAAGCCGCCGAAGCGCGTCACTTGGTTGGTGGAGCGGGCGACGCGCCCATCCACCATGTCGAAGATGGATGCGCCGACAATCACCCAACCGCCACCCCAGAAATTGCCCTTCGACAGCAGCCACGCCGCATAGACGTTGATGCCCAGGCCGATGGCGGTCAGAGCGTTCGGGGAAATGCCGGTGAAGGCCAGGAAACGGACGATCTGGACGATAATCGAGTCGCACGCTACGCCGATGGCGCGCGTAATGGTGAGCTTGGGTTTCTGATCTTCGGCCATGTTAGTGGCCTCGCTTTCCTGACCGTTTAGGCAAGGTCATGGATTGTGGTCAACTTCAAGATCTCTAGTTCCTTGGCGCCGCCGGGAATCACGATACGGACAGTGTCCCCTACGATTTTGCCGATGAGTGCGCGTCCGATAGGCGAGGTTGTGGAGATCATGCCGTTGGTCGCGTCGGTTTCTTCGCTGGTCACCAGCTTGTAATGAACCTCTTCTTCCTTCTTGACGTCGAAAACGACAACCTTGGAGCCAAGTCCAACTTTGTCGTGAGGGATCTTCGAAAAATCCACCATCATCAAGTCGCGCATGCGGCCCTTGACCTGACTCAAGCGTGCATCGACGAAGGATTGACGTTCCTTGGCCGAATGGTATTCGGCGTTCTCGCTCAGATCTCCCAGCGCGCGCGCCCGGGCGATTTCGCGGGGCAAGTCCACGTGCAACTCGCGCTCAAGGGCTACGATCTCATCCTGCAGCTTCTTTTTAAGGTCTTCCATCCAGGAACGGCAACTCCAAACCGTTTATTATAGCGTCCGCGCCGGAACGCCGGGTATCCTGGAAGTTACCCATGACACTCTCACGGCGGCAATGGCTGGCGGCGGGCGGCGCGGCGGGCCTGGCATTGGGCGGCTGTGGCAGGACGCGCAAACCCTCCACTTACGGGTATCGCGGCTTTGCTTTCGTGGCAAATTCAGAAGGCAAGGCGGTCGCCGCAGTCGACCTGAACGCATTGGCCGTGGTGCGGCACATTGCACTTGACGCCAATCCGACTCAGATGGTAGACGATCCGGCGCGGCCAATGGTTTATGCGGTCACACCATCCTCCGGCGAGATCGCCGCGATTGCTGTGGACAAACTGGAAGTGGAGCGAAAAGTGCGCGTGGGCGCGCGCCCGGGCTTTGCCAAGGTATCGCCGGATGGCCGTTTCCTTTGGGTATTGTGTCCGGCGGCCCGCCAATTGGTGCGCATTCCGCTGGCCGAATTCCGGCAGCCCGATCTACGCATCAATCTTCCGAGTGAACCGGCCGACTTTGACCTGGGCCCGGCGGCCGAAGGCGCCAAGGACCGCGTGGCGGTAAGTCTTGGGGGGCAGGCGGCCTTGTTCGACACAGTCTCTGGCAAGGCAGTGGCATCTTATTCGATGGCGGGTGGCGAGGCGGGCGGGATCGTGTTTCGACTGGACGGACGGCAACTGTTGATCGCCGACAAGACCGCGCACCAGTTGGCGATTTTCGACTTGGCCACCAATCGCGCGGTTGCTTCGTTGCCCCTGGCAGTGCGGCCGGATCGGATTTGCGCAAAGGCGGACGGCGGCCAGATCTTCGTGAGCGGCGAGGGGATGGACGCGGTTGTTACCGTTTACCCCTATCAGACCGAAGTTGCCAATACGATGTTGGCAGGACGGAGCCCTGGGGCGATGGCGGTGTCGGCCGCCTGGGATTACCTGCTGGTGGCAAATCCTTCATCGGACAACGTCACCATCGTGAGCATCGCCAATCAACGGGTGCTCGCCGTGGCTCCGGTTGGTAAGCGGCCCGAATTCATTACCGTGACGCCGGATGGGAATTATGCGTTGGTGCTGAATCGCGAGTCTGGCGATATGGCCGTGCTGCATTTGGTGATTGAGCCACGGCGGTCGCGGGCGGCTGCGATTGCGGCGCGGATACCGGTGGGGAGTGCGCCGGTGGGCGCGGTGGTGCGGAGTTTGTAAGGATTCTTACGGTGGAATCAGACGACCGCTACTCCGCCCCAGTCGCGGATCCGTTCGTCTTGGGTGACAAGCGGGAAACCCAGGCAGCGCGCGGTGGCCGCGATCATCTGATCGGCCGGATCCTTGTGGAAACCGTTGCCAAGCTGGATGCTCTCGGCGAGGATGCGGCCGGTGAGCGGCGTGACCTCAATGCGCGGATGATCCTCGATTTCTCCGAGGAATAGGTCGAGCGGGCGCGTGATGGTGATTTTGTCGTGCTCGACCAGTTTCGCCAGTTCCCAGAGCGTGATCGCCGAAATTACAAAGCGCCCGCCGGAGTTCTCGATCGATTCAAGAAGCTCCCGCTGCGCGCCAGTGAGGCGGCCGGGATCGCTCCGCCAAAACAGCAGGATGTGGGTGTCGAGGATCGCCTTCATAGTGCTGGCTCTTCCCAATCACCCGAGAGATCGAAGTTGACGACGTCGCCGTTGATGCGGACCGAATCCGCCCAAGTGCCTTTCAGCGGAGCCGATACCGACTCAATCGGGACGACCCGCACGACGGCGTGGCCCCGCTTGGTGAGAGTGATAGGAATCCCGGTGGTGGCGATGTCATCGACCACTCCCAGGCATTTCGCTTTGAATTCGGAGATGGGCATGGCGGGGAGAGTTTCCATGGAATCAGTATACATGACCTGTTGACTGGTCACAAGGTGTTTATGTGGAGTGGCGTCCACTTTTTTCTTTTCCAGTGCTGTTCCCGATGTGTATGACATTTGTAGTTAACTCCAATAGCTGCGATCAAGATTGCGATACTGAACCGCCTCAGCGAGGTGTTTAGAGGAAATGGAAACCTGCCCATCCAAGTCGGCGATGGTGCGGGCGACTTTGAGGATTCGATCATGGGCGCGGGCGGAAAAGCCCATCTTCCGCACCGCAAGTTCAAGCGTCCGTTCACCGGCGGCGTCTAATCCGCAGATTCCGCGCGTGGCGGAAGCAGGAATCCTAGAGTTGTAGTAGCCGCGACTCGCTTGGACTCCGCGAGCTTTCAAGACACGCGCGCGCATCTGCTCAGAAGTCGTCCCACCCTCCCTGCCCCGGAGTTCCTGATACGGCACTGCCGGCACTTCAATGTGCATGTCGATGCGGTCAAGGAGCGGACCGCTTATCTTGCCGAGGTATTGCTGAACCTGTCCGCCGGTGCATCGGCACTCTCGGGTCGAGTCGCCGTAAAAGCCGCATTTACAAGGGTTCATGGCAGCCACCAATGTGAAGTCGGCCGGAAAAGATAGAGTGGTCTGCGCGCGAGCGATTGTGACGCAGCGCTCTTCGATGGGCTGGCGTAGGAGTTCTAGCACATTGCGCGGAAACTCCGGCAGTTCGTCGAGGAAAAGCAGACCGTGGTGGGCCAGGCTCACTTCGCCGGGCCGGGGCGTGCCGGAGCCGCCGCCTATCAGCGCGGCATCGGAAATCATGTGGTGGGGCGAGCGGAACGGGCGGCGGTCGAGGAGTCCAGCGCCGGCTGGCAGGATCCCGGCGATGCTATGAACTTGAGTCACCTCAAGCGCTTCGCGAAAGGTAAGGGGTGGCAGGATTCCGGCTAAGCGGCGGGCGAGCATGGTCTTGCCGGATCCGGGCGGCCCTACCATGAGCACGTTGTGCCCACCGGCGGCCGCCACTTCGAGCGCACGCTTGGCCATGGTTTGTCCCCGCACGTCGCCGAAATCGGGAGGAGGTTCGCTCGGTCCGCCGCTGGTCGAGGCGACAGAGCCGCGAGAAGGCTCAAACTCTTCGGGGTGATTCAAGAGCTTGACAACCTGAGCCAGGTGTTTGAGCCCGAAGACCCGCACCCCCTCTACCACGGCTGCCTCGGCGGCGTTTTCCTCGGGGACGATGACGTTGGTGATCCCCCGTTTGTGGGCACACACCGCCATCGAGAGGGTCCCACGGACCGGCCGCAAGGAACCATCGAGAGAGAGTTCACCGACAAACAAAAACGGCCCTGTCGGCTGCACGACGCCCATTGCGCCGAGGATGCCCAGCGCCATGGGCAGGTCAAACCCGGCGCCCTCTTTGCGTACATTCGCCGGCGCGAGGTTGATGGTAACCGAACGGTTTGGGTATCCGAAGCCCGAGTTCATGAGGGCCGATTTGATGCGCTCGCGGCTTTCGCGTACGGACGTATCCGGCATGCCCACGGTCACGAAGTCGCGCGCATTGCCGCCCGAGTACATATCGACTTCGACGTCGATCAGATGCGCATCAATGCCAAAGACGGCCGCACTTTGAATATGGAAAAGAGCCACGTTACATATGTAGTGCGGTGAGGCGGGGATTATTCTCCCGCTTTCTTTTGTAAGCGGGCATCAGCGAACCGCGTTCAGGGTCCGGGACGAGCGTATGGTGGAAGCTTTTAAGACGTCTGGACGACAGAGCGGATTCGCAGCGGACGGCACCTGGCGCAGTAGAAAATATAAGCGTTGCTGAAGTCTCCCCAGGATTGTCCGCTGGGATTTTCATAAGGGTCACGCTGGGCCCGGCGTGCGGCGGGCGACCAGATCAGGCTATCGGCATCTTCCTGACTGGCGCATGTCACCAACAGGTTCATGCGGTTGCCACAGTTGGTACATGCCGGGGTTTCGTCATCCTGAATCCACTGGGGATGGCCCAAGAGCTTGGACCCTGGCGCCACCGCAAAGTCATAGCTGTACTTCCAGAAGGCGTCAGTCTCGCTGCCGCCACCGGGCCGATCGAGTAACGATCCAAGACGATCGAGGTGCGGCTTGATTTGCTCGCGGTCGAATTCCCCGGCTTGCGGGTATTCGGCAATCTCTTCGGGATGCAGCGCACAATCGGTCAGCCCATCGCCTTCGCGTGGCACGGGAGTCTTAGTGAGCGCGGGACCCACCAGCCGCTCAGTCCGCCACTTGAGCGCAAAGCCGGGGCTCTGGCGCGCTATTTCGCCGGGATCGCGGATCCCGTTGCCGTCAAAATGAACACGGGGGCACCAGAGCAGTTGGAAGATATCCTTGCCCAGCGGCCACGGCAGCTCCGGAAATTCATCGCGCCGAAGCTGGATGACAGGCAAACAGACAGTGTTATGCGGCAGTTTTATTTTCGCGAAGGTGGCGGTCACTTCGTCAAACTGCTTGCGCGCTTGGGCCATTTCCGAGGTGGTAAGTTGAGGCAGGCCTTTCGCCTTTTCACGTTCCAACTGCGCCTCAAATTCCTTGGCCGCCGCCATGATCTTCACGGGGTCCTCGCTGTAGGCTGGCGTCGCGCGGTTACTCAGCATCCGCTCGGTAAGTTTGAACTCGCGCCGCCACTCCACATATTGGTTCCAGGTTTGTGGCTGATGATCGTCATACTGCGGATCGCGCTCGCGGCAGTACGGCCACGGTTCGCTGGCGGCCAGAGAAACGATCCGCCGATCTTCGAGGCGGACGGCGGCAAGGGTCGGCTTGCCATTTCTGGGTGCAGACGAATGGCTGTGCGGCGATAGGGCTTGATCCATGGCCAAGCCTTCTCAAGATCAAACGGGCGTGGCGGGCTCCAGCCGGTTTCGCGCTTCGTTGCGGCAAAAAGCGCGCCGCTACCGGATGGAAGCCCGAGCGCCGAACGCCTTGAACTCCTCACACCCATCAATATCGACCGGGCGCGGGCGCGCCTTTAAGCGATGGGATAAAATGGGGGCGTTCCCCTCCATGCCACGCTATCGCATTGCTTTTTTCGCCGCCGCTTTCAGCGCAGTTTTAGCCGCCCAGCCTAAGCCGGAGTTCGACACTTCCGTAAAAGCCGTTTTTGCGGCCAAATGTGTCGCTTGTCATGGGGCCACCGCGCCGCAAGGCGGGCTCGATCTACGGACTTCCGAAGCTGTGTTGAAGGGCGGCAAGTCGGGACCTGCCATTGCGCCGGGCGCGGCCGCCAAGAGCCTGTTGATCGATAAGATCGTCACCGGCCAGATGCCGCCGGGCAAGGTGAAGCTGACCGACAAAGAAGTGGATCAGGTGCGCGCGTGGATCGATCGCGGCGTCGAAGCCAAGCCCGAATTGACGGCGAGCGTGAAGGTGCGCGAACAGGATGCGCGCGCGGTGTTTCAAGCGCGGTGCGTGCGTTGTCATGGCGGGATGGAAAAGCGCGGCGGACTGGATCTGCGCACGGTCGCCAGCCGACTGAAGGGCGGCAAATCCGGTCCCGCACTGGTGCCTGGGAAGCCGGAAGAGAGCCTCCTTTACAAGCGCATCGTCAGCGGGCAGATGCCGCCGGACAAGATGGCGAAGGATCTGGCGGTGGAGCTTCCGACCGATGCAGAGACCGATAAGATTCGTGCTTGGATCGCTGCGGGTGCGCCGGAGCCTGAACCGGTGCCGGTAGCGTCGGACGCGTTGGTGAAGGCGGACGCAGGGAATTTTTGGTCATTCCAACCGCCGCGCAAACCTGCCGTGCCACGCAAGACGGCGAATCCGATTGACGCCTTCCTGCTGGTGAAGCTGGAGGCGAAGGGATTGAAGTTTGCGCCCGGAAGCGGACCGGCTGACGCTGATGCGGCGCGCGTATCTGGATCTGACCGGCTTGCTGCCTTCGAAGGCGGAGATTGCGGCTTACTCCTCTGACACGGCGCCGTATGCGTATGAACGGCTGATCGACAGGCTGCTTGCGAGCAAACATTACGGCGAACGTTGGGGCCAACATTGGCTTGATCTGGCTGGGTATGCGGACTCAGAAGGCTTTGGCCAGGACGATGGCGTGCGTCCCTATGCGTGGCGCTATCGCGATTATGTGATTCGTTCGCTGAACGCCGACAAACCCTATTCGCAATTTCTGACCGAACAGATTGCGGGCGACGAACTTTCAAACGATTGGAAGACGGCGACGACGGCAAGTCAAGAGACTGTCGATAGGTTGGCGGCGACAGGCTTCTTGCGCACCGTGCCAGACCCGACCAATTCGAATGAACGCGGGCTAATCGGCGAGCGGATGAATATCGTGGCCGATGAAGTGGAAGTATTGGCTTCCTCGGTGATGGGTCTGACCGTCGGCTGCGCGCGCTGCCATAACCATAAATACGACCCGATTCCGCAGCGCGATTATTACCGGCTGAGCGCGATTCTGCAGGCGGCCTACGACCCGTATGAGTGGAAGTTGCCCAATCAACGGGAACAGCCCTTGGCGCTCGAAAGCGAATGGAAAGAAGTGGAGGCGCACAACGCGCCGATTGAGGCCGAGCTCAAACAGGTGAATGCGGAGATCGCCAAGCTGGCCGAACCGTTCAAGAAGCAAGCGGTGGATGAGCGGCTACAAACGCTGCCGGAAGGCGTGCGGAACGATCTGCGCGCCGCGCTCGCGGTGGAGGCGGCGGCTCGCACGGAACTGCAGAAGTATCTGGTTGAAAAATTCAAGAGCACGGTCACCATCGACAATCGCGAATTGGGGCGGAAGTATCCCGAGTTGCAGTCGCAGACAGCCCCATTGCAGCGCCAAGCCGGCGAGTTACGCGGCAAGTTACGCGCCAAGCCGCACGTGAGAATTCTGACCGACAACGCGGAGCCTTCGCTGCCGTTTCTGCTACGGCGAGGCGAGTCGGTTGGGTTTGGCGATCCTGTGGATGCAGGGGTGCCGGGCTTGTTCGCGCGGCCGGAATTAAAACCGTATTCGCCGGTGGCTCCGTTTGCAGGGTTAAGCGGACGGCGCCTCGCCTTGGCTCAGTGGCTTACTCAGCCCAATCATCCGCTGACGGCGCGTGTGGCCGTGAATCAACTTTGGATGCGGCATCTCGGACGGGGCATTGTTCCTACGGTCGCGAACTTTGGCCACTCCGGGATTGCGCCGGCGAATCGGGAATTGCTGGATTGGCTGGCGACGGAATTTATTGACGGCGGATGGAAGTTGAAGTCGATGCACAGGCTGATGATGACGTCGCAAGCGTATCGCCAAGCGTCGCGGGTTGATGAGGCTGTGCTGAAAGCCGATCCCGAAAACGCTTTGGTTTCACGCATGCCGCTACGCCGCATGGATGCCGATACCCTGTTCGATTCGCTGGTGACGGCGGCCGGGCGGATGGACGCGACGCAGTTCGGCAAGCCTGCGGACGTGGAAGTGACGGCGGATAAAGAAGTGATCGTCAAGCCCGGCAAGGATGGCTACCGGCGCAATATCTATGTGCTGCATCGGCGGCAGACTCCGGTTTCTTTGATGGATTCGTTCGACCAGCCACCCATGACGCCTAACTGCACCGAGCGGCGGCAATCGAACGTAGCGACGCAGGCGTTGCACATGATGAATGGCTCAATGACTTGGGATTTAGCGCAGTTCATGGCGGGCCGGGTGATTGATGAGTCCGATGGCGACCGCGCGAAGATTGTTGAGGGTGTGTATCTGCGGGCGTACTCGCGTTACCCGGCGGCGAAGGAAGTGGAGACGGGCCTCGCGGCGATCGAAGAGTTCCGGCGGGAATGGCCAAAGCGCCTGGAGACCAACAACGGCGCGGCGCCACGGGCTGCAACTGCGCATTGGATGGCCGTCGCCAACTACTGTCACGCGATTTTGAATTCGGCGGAATTTAGTTTCATCGACTAGTCACACGAGGATCACAATACATGGCAAACCGCACGCGACGCGAATTTTTCTCAAGACTGGTGGATGGTGTACACGGCGCGGCGTTGGCATCGCTAGTAAGTGCCGAAATCGCGAGCGCCAATGGACCCGGCGCGCCGTTCGACCTGAAGCCGAAGGCGCCGCACTTTCCGGGCAAGGCGAAGGCGGTGATTCACCTCTTTATGAACGGCGGCCCAAGCCAGGTGGATCTATTCGATCCCAAGCCCACGCTCACACGTTTGGCTGGGACCGCGCCTAGCCGCGAATTGGCGTTTGCGATTTCGAATGGTAAGGATTCGGGAGTGCTGATGCCTTCGCCGTACACGTTCAAGAAACACGGCAAGAGCGGCATGGATATCTCAAGCGCGCTGCCACATCTGGCCACCTGCGCCGATGATTTGGCCGTGATCCGCTCGATGTACGGCGAACATGCCAATCATGAGCCCGCCCTGTTTCTGCTGCACACGGGGCGCACCATCGCCAGTCGCCCGTCAATGGGCTCTTGGGTGGCGTATGGGTTGGGATCGGAGAATCAGAATCTACCGGCGTACGTGGTGCTGGACGATCCGAAGGGGCTGCCGATCAACGGCATTTCGAATTGGCAATCGGCCTGGCTGCCGCCGATTTATCAGGGCACACGATTCCGGACGGAGGGCGCACCGGTATTGAACCTGCAGCCGCGTCACGAGATTCCGACAGAATTGGTGGAGGCCGAGCGAAGCTTGATTTCCAAGCTTGACGCCGCGCATCGCGAGAGGCGGCCGTTTCAGCCGGAACTGGACGCGCGCATTTCGAGCTACGAACTGGCGGCGCGCATGCAGATGGCGGCGTCGGGCGCGCTGGACTTGAACCAGGAAAGCGAAGCGACGCGCGAGGCGTATGGTTTGAACGACGCGGCCACGCAATCCTATGGCAAGCGATGTTTGATGGCGCGCCGGCTGATCGAGCGCGGCGTGCGGTTTGTACAGCTCTACATCGAAAGCCAGATTTTCGATTCGCACGGCGATCTGCAAGGGAGCCTGAACTACGCCTGCGGGAAGACGGACAAGCCTGTCGCCGCGCTGTTGAAGGATCTGAAGCAACGCAACCTGCTGGATTCAACGCTAGTGATCTGGGGCGGCGAATTTGGGCGGCTGCCGATGTCGCAAGGTCCGGTGAAGGCTGCAGGACGCGATCATGGGCCTAACGGCTTCAGCATGTGGATGGCGGGCGGCGGCGTCAAGGGCGGCACGGTGTATGGCGCGACCGACGATATCGGTTTCAAGGCCGCCGAGAATCCGGTGAGCGTGCATGATTTCCATGCGACGATGCTGCACCTGCTAGGGATGAATCATCGGGATCTGGCGTTGCAGCGCAGCGGGCTGAATGAGAGGCTGACCGATCAGTTCCCGGCCCGCGTGGTGAAGGAAATCATCGCGTAGGTTTTGAGCGGCTGTAGTGGAACGGGCTCCAGCAGGGTCTTAGGTTTCGTGAGGCCGTTTCTGTTTTTCCTGGGCCTGTTACACACGATTCCGGCATCGGCCCAGCGGCCACAATTCGGCATCCAGGCGGGCGTTCCGCTCACCACCTTCTTCATCCCGGGTTCAGAGGGCAATCGCCTTTGCGGCTGCTCCGCGGTTTACACGCCGGCCACCAAACGATTCACAATCGGGCCATCGGTGGAATTTGACGTTTGGCGGTCCTGGTCCTTGGAAAGCGGCTTCTTGTACAAGCGAGTGAACTACAACCTGAAGTCCGATGCGTTCTTTATTCCTCGCGTTGAATCCGCCGGAAACACTTCCGGCAACTCATGGGAGATTCCGTTGTTGGCGCGGCGGCGGCTCCGCTTGGGCCCATGGGAGGCTTCGCTAGGCGCCGGTCCGGTAGTGCGTATGCTTGGTCAGCTGAGGCAACAATATTGGGAAACGTCGCGGGACTTCTTCGGCGCCGTGACCTTGCGGCGATTGCGATTGAACGATCCACCCGAGTTTGGCAAACGCGTCTATCCCGGCTTGGCCGTTTCAGCCCGCGCCACGGTGAAACTTGGCGCTTGGCGAATTGGGCCGGAATTCCGATACACACGCTGGCTGGCCCATGCCGATCCTAGCGGATACCCGCCGTTGCAGTTTCAAGCGAATCAAGCCGAGCTATTGCTGGGCTGGCGGTTTTAGGCATCCGGGACCGCTCCGGGCCGAGGAAGCCACCTGCGATAATGCCTACGTGCGCTATCTTCACTTCGCTGCCACACTGCTCACCCTTACCCTGCCAGTAGCGGCCCAACAGGGTCCCATGGGCTCCATGGTTTTCGACTGGACCAAGCTGATCGCCACCAAGACAGCCAACGGCGAACGCCGCAGTGTAGTCGACAGACCGACCGCGACCATGACTACGTTCGAGAGTCACGTTACTACGCTCGAGGGCGGCAAGGTTCCGCACGCCGCGCATCGCCATCCGGATGAGGAAATCATCATCGTTAAGGAGGGCACGATGGAAGTGACCATCAACGGCAAGACGGAGCAGGCGGGTGAAGGGTCGATGTTCTTCTTCGCGTCGAATGACTTGCATGGGATGAAAAATACCGGCTCGACGCGCGCCACTTATTTCGTAATCCGCATTGTTACAGCCGCCACGCCCGCGGCGAAGAAGGAATAACCAACTCATGAATGGCAATCGTTTCCTGCTCGGCCTGGTTGTGTCCGCTACGTGTGCGTGCGGCCAATTGAGCGAAACCTTCCGGACACCGCGGCCCGCCAATTGCTGCTTGCAGACCACGGCTCAGGGCTTGGCGGACCAGTTACAGGACTGGAATCAGTTGGGGCGGTATTATGCCGACAACGAGAAGCTGAAGGCGCAGGGCCCGGTAGCGGGCCGGGTAGTGTTCTACGGCGATTCGATTACCGACAACTGGAAGCTGATCCAGAATTTCGCCGGCAAACCCTACGTCAATCGGGGGATCGGCGGGCAGACCACGCCCCAGATGCTGGTGCGGATGTTCCCGGACGTGATCCGTATTGAGCCGGCAGCGATGATTTTGCTGGCTGGCACGAACGACATCGCGGGCAATACCGGACCCGCCACGCTCGGGCAGATCGCCGACAACGTGCAGGCGATCACTGAACTCGCGCAGGGGCATGGCATCAAAGTGATCTTGTGCTCAGTGTTGCCCGTGAGCGACTACACGCAGCGCAAGCAGCTTGAAAAGCGCCCGCCCGCCGACATCCTTAAGCTGAACGAGTGGCTGAAGAGCTACGCCGCGAAAGTGAACGCCGTCTACGCCGACTACTACAAGGCTGTGGTGGACGAGAAGGGCTTTCTGCGCGACGGCCTCTCCGGCGACGGGCTGCATCCGAATCCCAAGGGCTACGAATCGATGGCGCCGGTGGCCGAAGCGGCGATTCAAACGGCGTTGAAGAAGTAGATTTCTTCGCCCGTCATGAGACAATAGCTTCGACATGGTCATCACCGGCGTTTACTACGCCTTGGGTTTGGTTGCAGCTGCCTTCGCCGTCACGTATCTTACGCGGCCGGCCTATGCGATTCCGCTCTACTTGCTGGCGGCGTTCTGCCTTTGGTTTTTCCGCGATCCCGAACGCGAGATCCCGCAGGGAGATCACGCGGTGTCGCCTGCGGATGGCAAAGTGGTCGCAGTCAAGCCGATGGGCGACGGTCCGACTCGCATCAGCATTTTCTTGAGCCCGCTGGACGTTCATGTGAATCGGACTCCGATCGCCGGCACGATCACGCGCGTCGATTACACCCAAGGCAAATTCCTGGTGGCCAGCCGCCCGGAAGCGTCGTCTGAGAATGAACAGACAACGATTACGGTGAAGGGCGCGGACGGCGTGGAAGTGACGTTCAAACAGATCGCCGGCATGGTAGCGCGGCGCATCATCTTTAACAAACGGGTGGGCGATAAAGTAACCATGGGCGAACGGGTCGGGCTGATCCAGTTCGGCTCGCGCGCGGATATTTTCTTTGGCCCCGAGTGGGAGATCGGCGTCAAACCGGGCGAGCGCGTTTGGGCGGCGTCCACGATCCTGGCCAAACGGCGGCGTCCAGAGAAATAGAAGAGGCAGGCGAGCGAGGACCGAATGGGAATCAATCTCAAAGAACGGCTGATCGACCCGAAGTCGCCAGACCGGCGTCCGCGCAAAGCGGCCTACGCGCTGCCGACTCTGTTCACCGCCGGTAATCTTTTTCTGGGATTCCTGGCCATCGTGAAAGCGATCCAGGGAGCGCTATTGATTAAGGGTGTGACGACCGCGGCCGGGCCGAATGAATTGTGGTCCCAGGCGGCGCTGATGATCGGCGTGGCGGTGTTTCTGGATGGCCTTGATGGCCGTATCGCGCGGTTGACGAATACGACTTCGGACTTTGGGCGCGAACTCGATTCGCTCGCCGATGTCATTACGTTCGGCGTAGCGCCAGCGGTCTTGGCATGGGTCTGGGGCTTTGAATTTATCAATCGCGCGAGTATCGCTCCCGACGCACTGGAACACTTGCGGCGGCTGAGTTATTTCGTGCTTTTTCTGTACGTGATGTGCGGCGCTTCGCGATTGGCGCGATTCAATATCGCAGTCAATCCGATCCCGAAGAATCCGGGCCGTCCGGACCGCAAGTACTTTGTTGGGTTGCCGATTCCAGCGGCGGCGGCGATGGTGGCGGCCACTGTGTATGCCGCCGATAGCGCGCCGTTGGAGTGGTGGCCGCTTTCAGCCGGCTGGATCGCGCTGCTTGGGCTGCTCTCATTCCTGATGGTGAGCACGTGGCGCTACAGGAGTTTTAAAGACTTCGATTTGTTCACCCCGCGTTCGACCAAAAGCTTCCTCGTGCAAGGCAGTTTGATTTATTTGATCTGGAACTACTCGCATGTGGTTTTGTTCCTGCTGTCGTTTGGCTATGTCACCAGCGGGATGTTGATCCGGTTGGGCGGCTTGATCAAACGGCGTATGAAGCCGACACAAACGCCATCGCACCCGCAGCATCAGACTGGTTAACGAAACACAAATAATGGCTGACCCGATTGTTGCACTCGTTGGCGTAGAGACGCTGCTCGGCGCGGACGTGCGCGAGATGATTTCCGAGCGGCTCCCCAAAGTCAAGACGCGGCTGATTGGCGCACAGGCGGACGATGAGATGATTCTCACCGCCGAAGCGGGCGAAGCGACGGTGATTACCGGGGTTGACGGGGAACGGCTGCAATCGGCGCAGGCGATTGTACTGGCGGGATCGGCGGAGTCCAGCCGCAAGGCCATGGCGAAATTGGGGCGCGCGCAGGTTCCCGTGTTCGACCTGACGCATGGGTTGGAGGATCTGCCCGAAGCGCGCTTGGCGCCGGAACCTTCGCGCATTCAGATCGTTCCTCACCCGGCGGCGTCCACGTTGATCGCGTTGTTGCGCACACTGCATGCCAGCCACACCGTGCAGCGTGCGGTCGCACAGATCTTCGCCCCGGCCAGCGAGTTGGGCCGTGCCGGCGTAGTAGAACTGCAAAAACAGACGACGCAACTGTTGGCGTTTCAGCCGATTGAGAAGGCGATTTTCCCGGATCAACTCGCTTTCAACCTTTTGGCCGGCACGTTGGGCGAGACCGAATCCCGCATCGAGAAACACGTCGCAAGTTTGCTGGGCCGCACGCCCGAAGTGCCGATGCCTTCCCTGCGCGTGATTCAAGCGCCGGTGATGCACGGCTATAGCTTTTCGGTGTGGGTGCAACTTGGTTCGCGTGACGGCGCGGCGAAGACGCTGAAGAAGGGCGGCTTCGATCTTTGGCCCGGCGAAGCGCCGCATGTGGTGGGTGTATCCAGCCAAAGCGGCATGTCGGTGGGTGCGCTACAGGAAGATCGCAACGACCGTGGCGGTTTGTGGATCTGGGCCGTAGCGGATCAGTTCCAGGTCACAGCCAGCCAATGCATTTCCCTGCTGGGAGCGGTGTTGTGAGCAAGGGGTGGACGGCCTGCGCGGCGATCATTCTGGTAGTTTCCACTTCCTGCGGTTATGGCGTGACCGGCAAAGCGGATCTGCTGCCGAAGACCATCAAGACCATCGCCATTCCAGCTTGGGGCAACCAGACCGAGCGCTACAAGGTGGGCGATCTGATGGCGGGCGCGCTGACGCGCGAGTTTATTTCTCGAACACGCTACGCCATTGTGGCCGATCCTAATCGGGCCGAAGCCGTGCTGTCCGGCTCGGTGCTTCAGGTACTCCCACAACCGACCGTGACGGGCCGGGTGGAGGGCCGCGCCGAACGGGCTGCGGGCGTGCAGATTCTCGTGCTCATGCAAATGCGCCTGACCGAGCGCGCGACGGGCAAGGTCCTGTTTGACCGGCCGCGGTTTGAGGCGCGGCAACGCTACGAGATTTCGGTTGACGCCGCGGCGTATTTCGAAGAGAGCTCGCCCGCGCTGGGCCGCTTGGCGCGCGATGTGGCGCGTGACGCGGTGAGCGCAATTCTGGAGGGCTTTTGACACCCGACCAGTTCCTTACGCAGGTTCGAAAATCCAAACCGGCGCCGGCGTATCTTTGGATTGGCCCCGAGATTCATCAACGCGATACCTGCCGCGCGGCCTTGCTCGATCAGGTGCTGGGCGAGAAGGTGGACGGCGAGCGCGAGGGTCTCTTCATGTACGACCTGGAGGAGACTTCGCTGGCTTCGATCTGTGACGAAGCGCGGTCTTACTCTTTGTTTTCGACGCGCCGGGTGTTTTGGATTTCGCGGGCGGAAGCGGTGATTCCCAAGGGTCGCGCCGCCGCTTCGGCCGAAGAAGACGAGGGCAGCCGTGCGGCTTCGCTGGCCTCGTATTTGAAGGATCCGTCGACCGATACGGTGCTGGTCTTCGACTCGGCGAAGTTCGAGTTCGACGGCGACGACAAGGCCAAGTCTGAGCGCGTCCGCAAGTTCTACGCGGCCATCGGGCAAGTGGTGGAGTTCCCGCGATGGACCCCGGCGATGACACGGAAGTACGCACAGGATCTTGTACGAGATTCCGGGTTGAAAATGGGCGCCGATGAGTTAAACGTGTTGGTGGAGGCCGTGGGCGGATCGCCGGCTCGCGTGGCCGTGGAGATTGAGAAGCTCCGGTTGTTTGCAGGCACGCGTGCGGTGACTGATCGAGACATTGCGGCTTTGGTGCCGCAAGCACAGGCTACGACGATCTTCGCGTTGGTGGCGGCGCTGGGACGCCGGGAACGGCGCAAGGCGCTGGAACTGCTGGACACGCTGGTGCGCGAAGGCGAGTATCTGCCGCTGGCTTTGTCATTCCTGTCCACGCAGTTTCGACAGGCGCTGGTGGCGCAGGAAGCGGGACTGCGGGGCGCGTCTTCGGTGCAGGGGCACTTCGCCAAGTCTGGCGTGCCGATGTGGCCTTCGCGCGCCGAGCAGATTACGCAGACGATGGGGGCTTTCACTCCAACACAGATCAAAGCGGCGTTGGGCGGCATTGCGCGCGCCGATAAGGATCTTCGAGACACTCGGCCGGACGACCGCACGGTGCTCGAAGACTTCGTGCTCACCCTCACGCGGCCGTGACAGCTTCGCGATATCACGAGCGGCCGTACGAAGGAACGGGCCGCCGGTCGAGCGCCGGCCGGGCCGCCACGGTAATGGATTTCACCTTCAACTACAACCTACAAGGCACCGATGCAGCTTAGTCTTTGATTAATCGCGCGGGCGGCGTCGTAAGAACAAAATGGTTGGGGCCCCGGAAGATTATATTCACCCACGGCTCATAAGTCTTCTCGCCCTTTATGACGAAGCTGAATTTCAGCTCCAGCCGTCGGCCTGCACAGCTCGGAGCAAATTTTGCGGCTTTCATGTAAAGGCCGATTTCGTAGTGGTGCCCATCGATACCACCGTCGAACGTCAGTGACTTTACTCTTGCGCCACTGTCTAACTCCACCTGTACGTTAATGCCCTCGGCTGGACCGGCACTTCGGGCGGTCGGTCCGAAGCGGGGAAGCGGAAGTTCCTCAATGCATCGAATCCATGCTGTATCAGAATCGGCCGCAAAGAGCCTAGTACTACTGTGTTATAAATTATTCAAGCTGAAGGACTTGGCAAACTCCGCGATATCATCGGTCTGGAATGGCTGTACCTGAGCTCGGCGCCGGGCA
>JAYUSQ010000175.1:0-45723 GCA_043755595.1 Acidobacteriota bacterium
AAAAGCGATGTTCTTTTCGGCCCGGTAGAAGATCGCGTGTTGGTTCTTCTTCTTGAACCGCAGCGCGTCACCGCGGCGGCCCGCGCCTTTGGCGATCTCAACGTCTGGATTGTGTAACCCAGGCAGGGCTTCGCTCTGCAGTTTGTAATTTGGCGCAGTATAGAGACGCCGGTCCCCGGCCCCAAAGCCCGCGTCGGTTCCGCCTTCGAATCCGGCCTGGAAAGTCAAGCCGGTGTTCTTGTATTGTCCAGGTTGCGCGAGCGCAGTCAAACTCACCAGCAGGCAGAGGAGGATTGTTTGCGTGAGGGTCATTCCAATAGCGTACTATCAACTCCATGGGACTTATCGGAACAGTGTTGATTGGAATCGCCGCAGGTTGGTTAGCCGGGCAAATCATGAAAGGCGGCAGCTTCGGATTGGCGGGCGATCTGGTGCTTGGCATTCTGGGCTCGGTTGTCGGCCGGTGGATTTTCGGATTCCTCGGACTCTACTCCGGCGGCGGCATGGTCGGCGAATTGGTGGTGTCGACGGGGGGCGCGGTCGCGCTGGTTGCGTTGGTTAGATTTCTGAAGCGGGCGTGACGAGGTGATAGACTGGCGGAACACCGCCATGAAGCGTAGGCAATTCCTCCACACGCTCGGAGCCGCTGCGGCTGGCTCCGTCCTTCCACTCCATACCCTTTCGGCGCAGATGCGCGGAAAGGTCAAGATCACCGACGTCAAGGTGATGATCGTTCGCGGCACCTGGGACTGGAACCTTGTGAAGATCGAAACCGACGCGGGTATCTCGGGGATTGGCGAGGCTTACTGGGGCTTCGGCGTCAAGGATTTGATCCTAGGGCAATTCAAAAGTTTGTTGATCGGTGAGGACCCGCTCAATGTCGATAAGCTCTACCACAAGGTGCTGATGATGAGCGCCGGCCAAGGCGCTATTGGAGGCATTACGGTCACGGCGGCCAGCGGGATCGAGATTGCGCTTTGGGATTTAGCGGGACGCATTTTAGAGACTCCCGTGTGTAATCTGCTGGGCGGCCGTTTCCGCGATAAAGTCCGATTCTATCGGACGCTGCAATCGCCCGACAACGTCGAAGACATGGGGCAGTTTCGCGCGATGTGCCAAGGGGCGCTGGCGGAAAAATTCGGTTGGACGGCGATCAAGGTGCAGGGCGACGGTATTCCGCCGCGGGCCGATCCAACTTACTCCGAGCCCGGTCACGACCGCTACACGCGCAGCTTAACTAACCGCGACTTACGCCGGATAGAGAGAGCCATGGGTGCGGTGCGCGATGCCGTTGGCCCGGACATCGATTTTGGCGTCGAAGCGCACTGGAAGTACGACGTGCGCGACGCCATCAATATGTGCAGGGCGATCGAAGGCGTTAAGCCGATGTGGTTGGAAGATCCCGTGCCCCCCGGCAATCCGGATGCGATGGCGGCTGTGACTCGCGCTTCGAACGTGCCGATTTGTACGGGCGAGAACCTCTATACGGTCGAAGGCTTTCGCCGCTTGATCGAGTTGAATGGCGTCGACATCGTTCATATCGATATTCCTAAGTCGGGCGGGCTGCTGGAGTCCAAGCGCATTCATGACTTGGCGAACAGCTACTACATTCCGGCAGCGGCGCATAACCCGGCGAGCCCTGTCGGAACGATCGCTTCGGCGCATGCGGCGGCATCAATGCGCAATTTTAGGATTCACGAATTGGCCAAGTGGATCGACTGGTGGCCTGATATGGTGGTTCACGACGGACCGATCATCGAGAAGGGCCATCTTGTGATTCGCGATAAGCCGGGCCTTGGGATCGAACTCAATCCGGATGTCGTTAAGGCTCACTTGGCGCCCGGCGAGACCTGGTGGGGGTAACCCCGCTTGATCATTTATCAATTAGAAAGTTTAGGAAGTAACCACACACAATGAACCGAAGACAATTTACAGGAGCCGCGCTTTCGGTCGCCGCCATCGCCTCTGCCGCCAAGATCGATTCCAAGATCCATGGCGTCAAGATCGGCGTTCAATCCTACAGCTTTCGCACGATGACGCTGGAAGAAGCGATCGCTGCGATGACGCAGGTTGGGATTGGCGAAGTGGAACTGTTTGCCTCGCACGCCGAGCGTTACGCCGGTATTCCACAGCTTCCTCCGCCTCCCACCGATGCCAAAGGGGGCGGGAAGAAGGGGGGCGGATTCCGTCCGCCGCCAGGTTTCCGGGAAGACGTGCGCAAGTGGCGTTTGTCGGTTTCGCTAGACAAGTTCAAGGAAGTGCGAAAGAAGTTCACGACCGCCGGCATTAACTTGCACGCTTTTAACCTGAGCTTCCGTCAGGATTTCACGGATCCGGAAATCGACCGCGGTTTTGAGATGGCCAAGGCGCTCGGTGTGAAGGTGATCACCGCGTCATCGACCGTCAGCATGGCCAAGCGGCTCGCGCCGTTTGCCACTCGTCATAAGATCACCGTTTCGATGCATGGCCATTCGAACTTGAAGGACCCGGAAGAGTTTGCCCGGCCCGAGAGTTTCGCCGCCGCGATGGCGGAATCGAAGTTTATTGGCGTGAATCTCGACATCGGTCACTTCAGCGCAGCCGGCTTCGATCCGATTCCTTATATCAAAGAGAATCACGCGCGGATCACCAACATCCACATCAAGGACCGCAAGAAGAACGATGGTCCGAACACGATTTGGGGCGAAGGCGACACGCCGATCAAGGAAGTGCTGCAACTCCTGAAGAAGGAGAAGTACCCGATTCCAGCCGATATCGAATACGAATATCGTGGGGCGTCGGATCCGGCGACTGAAGTGAAAAAGTGCCTGGAGTTCTGCCGGGCGGCGTTGGCGTAAGCAAGGGAGTAATCGACATGAGACGCGGATTGTGGTTGTTTCTGCTGGGCGCGGCGGCGTTGTTGGCCGACGACGGGCAGCGGTTGTTGCGAGTGGATCACTACGTCCGCGTCCGTTCGATCGCTCCGTCGATGAACGGACAGATTTCCCAGGTTTACGTGCGCGAAGTAGTGCAGGCGGGCTCGGCGTTGCGCGCGAGTGCAGCGGGGAGTAAGGGCATCGTGCTGTTTATTCACGGCGCGGGCACTCCGGCTGAAGTGGCTTTTGATGTCCCGTATGCCGACTACAGTTGGATGGCGTTTTTAGCGCGGGCCGGGTTTGACGTTTTTTCGATGGACATGACTGGCTATGGACGGTCGAGCCGGCCGGGTCCGATGAATGAACCGTGCAACCTGACGAGAGAGCAGCAGGCGCAGTTTGTGACCGGGACTTGTCCGGCGGCTGCGACCAGTGAACGGGCGACTACGATCGACTCGGATTGGCATGATATCGACGGTGTGGTGGATTATCTGCGCAAGTTGCGCGGAGTCGAGAAATTGAATCTGGTTGGTTGGTCGCTCGGCGGCCCGCGCGCGGGCGGCTATGCGGCGCAGCATCCGGAGAAGGTGATGCGAATCGCGCTGCTGTCGCCCGCCTATCCGCGAACGCCTACGGCGGGCGCCAACCGGCAGGCTTCAGCCGTGGGACTGCGGGCGCCATTCAACACCCAGTCACGCGCCGAGTTCGATGCCAATTGGGATCGTCAACTGGGCTGCCCGGATCAGCTTGAAATGCCCGCGCGCGAATCGGTGTGGGCTGAGATGTTGGCTGCCGATCCGGTGGGCGCGACGTGGGGAACGGGCGTGCGGCGTGCGCCGAATGTGGCCGCGGGCGGCAAGGGCTGGAACGCCGAGGTCGTCGGCAAGATGCGGATTCCCGCGCTGTTCATTGCGCCGATTCACGATAAACAAGCGCTACCCGATGGCGTGCGCAAGCTTCATGGCGACTATGGCGCGGAGGAGAAGGTGTTCGTCGATCTGGCCTGCACGTCACACAATGCGCTCTGGGAGAAGAATCATCTCCTCTTGTTCCGGGCGTCGCTCGAGTGGTTCAATAGCGGCAAGGTGAACGGTAGCGCGAGCGGCATCGTGCGCCTCGGGTATTAACTTCGACCTCATTCACGCGATAATTTGGATATGGGTTTCCCGGCGCTTCTGGCGGCGATCATGTTCGCTGCAGCAGCGACAGCTTCGTCTCTCGTGCCTGTTGTGGTGGCGTTTGGAGACAGCATCACCGAAGGCTATGGAGTCGAACGCGGTGGCGACTATCCTGCGCAACTGGAGCGTGCGTTGACGGCGCGCGGCTTGAAAACCAAAGTGGTGAACGCGGGCGTGAGTGGCGACACGACCAACAACGCATTGGACCGGGTGGCGTCCGTGATCGCCGCCAAGCCGGACCTGGTGATTTTGGAGTTTGGCGGCAACGACGGATTGCGCGGGATGGCTCCGAATCTGACGCGCAAGAATTTGAGCGAATTGATCGTGCGGCTGCAGAAATCCGGGGCCAGGGTGTCGTTGATCGGGATGACGCTACCGAAAAATTATGGCTCTGGATATCTGACCAAGTTCGAGCAGATTTATAAGGATCTGGCCGTGCAGCACAAGATCACCTTGATCCCGGTTACTCCAGCCGCCGTGCTGGGCGCTGCTGGAACCAAGGGCTTGATGCAGCAGGACGGCATTCATCCCACAGCCGCCGGCTACAAGCAGTTTGTGGCGTATCTCGCCCCGCTCATCGAGAAAGAACTCCGCGCGCGATAGGCGGCCGCCGCCGATGTTTTCCTACTTTCAAATCCTGAGGCAATATCTATCTCCGGTCGCGGGGCGCGCGGGGTTGCTGGGGCTTTGTCTGTTGGCGGCCACGGGGCTGCAACTCTATATCCCGCAAATCATTCGCACCTTCATTGACCTGGCCGCCGCCAAAGGGGCTCCCGATCGACTGACACGGTTGGCGCTCACATATCTGGGGCTCGCGGTGATGAATCAATTGCTGTCGGCCCTGGCGACATACTTGTCGGCCGACGTGGGTTGGGCGGCGACCAATGCCCTGCGCGGCGATCTGTTTGAACATGCGTTACGGCTGGACATGCGCTTTCACAAGGACCGCACGCCGGGAGAAATGATCGAGCGCATCGATGGCGACGTAACGAGCGTTTCGAACTTTTTCTCGCAGTTTGTGGTGCGCGTTTCGGCGGCTGTGCTGCTCACGGTGGGTGTGCTGGTGCTGCTCTGGCGGGAGGAGTGGCGCGTCGGATTGGCGCTGACGATTTTCACCGGGGTCGCGATCAAGCTGCTGCACTGGCGACGCGAAACCGCCATTGGCCCCACGCGTGACGAGCGTGAATCGAGCGCACAGTTATTTGGCTTCATCGAAGAGCGCTTGAATGGTCTTGACGATATTCGCGCCAATGGGGCCGGGCCGTATGTGATGCACCGGTACCTGATCGTGCAACGCCATTGGTACTTGAAAAGTCTGGTCGCGTGGTGGGCCCGGAGCGCCATATGGCTGACGATGGGCGTGCTGTTTGCCTCCGGCTTTGTGCTGACGTTGGGCCTCGGCATCGCGCTTCATCAGGCAGGCGCGGTCACACTCGGCACTGTCTATTTGTTCTTCAACTACATGGCGATGTTGGAGGCTCCGCTCGATCAGATCACGCAACAACTTCAAGAGTTCCAGAAGGCCGCAGCCGGATTGCGGCGCGTGCGAGAGATGCTGGAGTTCAAGCGGGATGTGACGGACGGAGATCGCTCGATGCCAGCTTCGACCGATGGTCTGCGCGTTGAATTCGACAACGTGCGGTTCAGTTACGAAGGCTCGCAGGAAGTTCTGAAGGGCATCAGTTTCAAGCTTGAGCCGGGCGAAACTCTAGGCGTGCTTGGGCGCACGGGCAGTGGCAAGACTACGCTTATCCGGTTGCTGTTCCGGCTGTACGATGCGACGGATGGACGCGTGCTAATGAACGGCGTCGACCTGCGCGAGACGCGAGTGAGGGAGCTGCGGCAGCGCGTGGGATTGGTCACGCAGGACGTGCAATTGTTCCATGGATCGGGCCGCGAGAATCTGACGTTTTTCGATAGTTCGATCTGTGAGGAGCGAGTCAAGGAAGTTGCGGGATCACTAGGAATAGACGCTTGGATGGATGCTCCGCTCACCGCTGGCGGCGCTGGTTTGTCAGGCGGCGAATCGCAATTGCTCGCTTTCGCGCGGGTGTTCTTGAAAGATCCGGGACTGGTGATTCTGGATGAACCTTCGAGCCGTCTCGATCCGGCGACGGAGAAAATGTTGACGCGCGCAGTGGAGCGGCTGTTAGAGAATCGGACTGGCATCATCATTGCGCATCGGCTGCAAACCGTGGAGCGAGTGGACAAGATTTTGGTGCTGGCCGATGGGCGGATCGTTGAATTCGGGCGCCGCGAGGAACTGGCGCGGGACCCCGAGTCGCGCTATTCGAAACTGGTGGCGATGTCGGCTGGCGCGCAAGGTCATGGCATTGACGAGTCGATGGAAAGGCTGGGCGGCGAATGACCACCTGGCAATACATGCGCCGGCTGGTTTCCTGGCAGCGCCGTGAGTTCATCTGGAATTGCCTGGCCTGGGGCTCTTTTCATTTGATCCCGCTTTCGAACGGACTGATCGTGCGCGGCATCTTTAATTCGTTGTCGGGCTCGGCGGCGGTGGGATGGAATGCCTGGACATTTCTGACGATCCTCGCATGTTCTTACGCGGCGCGGCAGGGTACGTTTCTGGTGGCGTTCCGATTGTTCAGCCGTTACTATTTGACGGCCCACGCCTTCATCCGACGGAACCTGCTTGGTCATTTGATGCTGGCGGCCGGTTCGCGCGTGTTGCCTGAGTCGCCCTCCGAAGCGGTGTCCCGGTTCCGCGACGACGTGAACGATGTTGTCGCCTACGCCGAGAGTTGGATCGACTTCAGCGGGTTCGTCCTCTACGGCGCATGTTCGGTAGCGGTCTTGGCTTGGATCGATCCGATGATTGCGGCGGTGGTGTGTACGCCGCTGCTGGTGATGTCGGTGGTGATGCGCCGCCTGTCGCCAGTGATCCGCAGCTATCGGCGGCGGATGCGCGAAGCGACTTCACGCGTGACCGATTCGATCGGTGAAGCCTTCGCTGCCGTGCAGGCAATCAAGGCGGCCGGGCGCGAGGATTCGATGACGGCGCATTTTCGCTCACTAGGAGAGGAGCGGCGGCGGCGTGCTTTGGCCGACGTATTGCTGACCGAGATGATTCGCGGCGTGAATAGCGGGCTGGTCAATGTGGGCATCGGACTGATGTTGACGATGGCGGCGGGCCGGATCCGGTCCGGTGAGTTTTCCGTGGGCGACCTGGCGATTTTTATTCAATTGCTCCCGCGCGTCACCAACGTGTTGACGTTTATCGGAGGCGACGTGTTGGCGCAGCATCGCCGTGTGCGCGTGGCGACTGAGCGCATGGAGCACCTGATGGTGGATGCGCCGCCGGGCAAACTGGTGGAACACGCGCCGCTGGATCTGACTGGGCCTGAGCCAGTCTTCGCGCCTATGGCCCGCGAAGGCGAGTGGCTGGAGACGATGCGGGTGAGTGGACTGAGCTACCGGTATCCAGGCGACGGCACGGCAGGGGTAGAGGACGTGAGCTTCGAACTGCGGCGCGGCGATTTTGTAGTGGTGACGGGACGGATCGGTTCAGGCAAGACTACGTTGCTGCGTGTGCTGCAGGGATTGGTCCCGCGCGCCGCTGGCGAGATTGAATGGAACGGCCGCGCCGTAGAAGATCCCGCGACGTTCTTTACGCCGCCGCATTCCAGCTACACTTCGCAGGCGCCTCGGCTGTTTAGCGAATCCTTACGCGACAACGTGATGCTGGGCGCGGGCGGCGAGGATGAACTCGAACGGGCCATGGATCTGGCGGCGATGACGCCGGATGTGGCGGGATTCGAACACGGGCTCGATACGCTGGTGGGTACGCGAGGCGTCAAGTTGTCGGGTGGCCAAGTGCAGCGGGCGAGCGCGGCGCGGATGTTTGCGCGCGGGGCCGATCTGCTGATTTTCGACGACCTCTCTTCGGCGCTCGACGTGGCTACTGAACGGCAATTGTGGGAGAGCCTGGGGCGGTCTCGCGAGGCCACTTGTCTGGTGGTGAGCCATCGCCGGCCGGCGCTATTGCGGGCGACGAAAATTCTGCTGCTGAGCGAGGGGCGGCTGATTGCCGAGGGCACGCTCGACGAACTGCTCCGCACGCAACAGGAGATGCGGCGGCTTTGGGATGCGGAGGCCGAAGAGGCGTAACGGCTACAGACTGCGCAGGTGAAAGCCGCCGTCGATATTCAATACCTGCCCGGTGGCGTAATCGAGCAAGCCATCGGCAATCGCGCGCACGGCTTTGGCGACATCGGCCGATTCGCCCATCCGGCGCTGCGGCAGTAGTCCCTGGGCGATGCGATCTTCGTATTGCTTCTCCACTACCGAGATCATGTCGGTGCGAATGATGCCCGGGCGGATTTCGAAAACCAGGATGCCCTCCGGCGCCAAACGCTGCGCGTAGAGCGACGCGCTCATGGCCAGGCCCGCTTTCGACATACAGTATTCGGCGCGATGCACGCTGGCGGTATAGGCTGAGATGGAAGTGACGAAGACGATGCGGCCGGCGCGGGGCGGCGGTTGTTCCAGCATCCAACGCGCGGCTAGTTGCGTAAGGAAGTGCGGGCCCTTCAGGTTAGTCTGGATCAGTTCGTCGAAGCTTTCTTCGCTTGCTTCAAGGATGTCGGCGCGGACGCGCTGCGCGATTCCGGCGTTGTTCACCAGCAGATCGAGGCGTCCGAATTTCTCACGGGTGAAATCGATCAGCGCGGCGCGGTCCGCAGCGGACGACACGTCGCATTGGAAGATCTCGCAGCCGGTGGCGGCTTTCAGCGTTTGTGCCGCGTCGAGACGGCCTTTGTACGTGGCGACGAGGTGGTGCGTGGCTGCGAGATTTTCGGCGATGCCGCGGCCAATGCCTCGGCTGGCTCCAGTAACGATCGCGACGGGCTTGGCGCCGCCGGTTACCATTTTGCCGCCTCGTCGATCGCTTGGGAGATTTCCTCAACCGTGAAGACTTCGATAAACGGAGTCTCACCGACGAATACCGTGGGAGTCTTGGAGACACCCCGCGCTACGCCCATTTGGTAGTCCGCCTCAACGGCGGCTTCCAACGCGGGATTCGCGGCCAACGCCCCTGCCAGGTGGTCCAGCCCGTGGGCCGACGCGAAGGCGCGGATATGTTCGGGTAACGTTTCAGGCGAGATTTGTTTTAAACATTCGAGCGTCTCGCGCCGGAAGTCAACGCCGGCGGCGGGGCTCTGCTCCGCGAAATGGCGGGCCGCCACCGCAGCCGCGCGAGCCCACGAATGTTTAGGAAGGGGGAAATCGCGATGCTCAAAAGCGACGCGATCGCCGAAACGAGGGAGAATCTGAGAATCCATCATGCGGCGGAATCGCATGCAGTCTCCGCACTGGAGATCTTCAAAAATAACAACGCGAACCGCGCTGCCGGGATTGCCTTCGATCAGGGTCATGGTTGACCCTTTAGTTTAAGCGACCTGCAGATACTGGCGCGGCGCGCGATACGGCTGGAAGCGGTACCCGACGCCGAAAATCGTCTCAATGTACTTGTCGCCGTATTGGCCGAGCTTCTTGCGCAGCCGGCGAATGTGGACGTCCAGCGTGCGCGTGCGAATCTCGCGGCTGTAACCCCAAATATCTTGAAGCAAGACTTCGCGTGGGACGATTTCGCCCGCGTTGTTCGCCAACGTCGCCAGGAGTTCAAACTCCTTCCGAGTCAGCGTCATTGCTTCACTATCGACAAAGGCCGCCTGGCACTGAAAATCAACGACGCAGTGCTCATCCCGGTAGCTTCCGCTGTTTACCATGACAGAACCAGACTATTCCTTAACGCTCTTGAGGTCGTGCGTAAGTTGTAAAAAACTTGTAAAAACGTACAGATCTTTTGCGCGGCGCAACCGGCCCACCATAATGAAGAGGGTGCGAGTGTTGTTGGTGGCGACTTACGAGATGGGGAGGCAGCCTTTCGGCTTGGCCTCGCCTGCGGCGTTCCTGCGCGAGGCGGGTCATCAGGTGAGCGTGGCGGATGCGGGGATTGAGGGCGTCAGCACCGAGGCGATCCGCGAGGCCGATCTGGTGGCGTTCCACTTACCGATGCACACAGCCACTCGGCTGGCGGCTCCGTTGATTGCGCAGGTAAAGGCGGTACACGCGGCGGCGCGCGTGGCGTGTTATGGACTCTACGCGCCCATCAACGCGGGCTACTTGCGCGGGTTGGGCGTGGACGCAATCGTGGGCGGCGAATTCGAGGCGGAACTGGTGCGGCTGGCGGGCGACCCTTCGTACGCGCCGACGGCGGTGTCGCTCGATAGGCTGGCGTTCCCCGTGCCCGACCGCTCCGATTTGCCGGAGTTGGCGAAGTACGCACGCATCGATATGGGCGGCGGCAACTTGCGCTTGGCCGGGTATACCGAGGCGTCGCGCGGCTGCAAGCATCTGTGCCGGCATTGCCCCGTGGCGCCGGTGTATGAGGGAAAATTCCGGGTCGTGCCGGCCGATGTGGTGCTGGCCGATATCCGGCAACAAGTGGCGGCGGGGGCGCAGCACATCGCGTTTGGCGACCCGGATTTTTTCAACGGCCCGGCTCATGCGATGCGGATCGTGGAGGCTCTGGCGCGCGAGTTTCCAGCGTTGAGTTACGACGTGACGATCAAGGTGGAACATCTGCTGCGCCATCGGGATCTGCTGAGCGCGTTGGCGCGGACCGGGTGCGTATTGGTGACGACCGCAGTGGAGTCGCTGGACGATCGGGTGTTGGCACTGCTGGATAAAGGCCACACGCGGGCGGATTTTGTGGAGTCGGTTGGGTTGTGCCGGGAGGCTGGGCTGGCGTTGTCGCCGACGTTCATCCCGTTCACGCCTTGGACATCGTGGGAGTCTTATCGCGATTTGCTGCGGACGCTGGCGGAGTTGGGGCTGGCGGGGAGCGTAGCGCCGGTGCAATTGGCTTTGCGGTTGTTGATCACGAATGGATCGCGGTTGCTGGAGTTGGATGAAATTCGCGAGGCGGTGGTTGCTTGGGATCCGGTGGGGTTAACGCATCGGTGGCGGCATCGTGATGACTCGATCGATCATTTGGCGGGGCAGTTGTTGAGGATTGTGCATGAGTGCGGGCAGGCGGCGGGCGTGGGGCGGGCGGAGACGTTTGAACGGATTTGCGCGGGAGCGGGGATGATGATGCCGGATTTGCCAGTGTTGGCGGCGCGGGCGACGGTGCCGTTTTTGACGGAGCCTTGGTTTTGTTGAGCGGAGCCGTTGCAGGGGCAGTTAGCTCTTGTGTAAGATGGCTAGTAAGTGCTATGGGTCGGACTTGCCCCTCGACTCCGCGCGCCTTAAGGCCCTCGCTGGAACCAATCAGCCCGGGTTCGGCAAGGACGGCAGCGGGAATCATCCAGTGACCGAGTGATAGCCCACCGTGGCATTAAGGCTTATTTGTACGGTGACTCGGCCGGCAACATGTTAATTGTTTCAATGATGAAAGATGCAGGAACGATTGCACCCAAAACCAAAGACTCGCCCGTCTGCTTCATGAGCACCTGACTTGTCTGTAGACCGATCACGAATTGAATAACCTCTCCTAAGTGAGTCTGACTGCCGTAAAAGCGGTTTGTGTCCACAAAGTATACAGGGCCACCGCTATTTCCCGGAAATACGGTCGCATCGTGTAGGATTGTCGACACCAATTTGGCTGGCGTTATCGGGTAGGACGCGATCTTGCCGCTTCGCAGAATCGGAAACCCAAACTGAGTTGATACGAAGTTCGGGAAGCCCAAGCACATCATCTCGTCGCCTGGGTGGATTTCGTATTTCTTCAGAGTCTCATCTGTAGCTAAGACTCCTGTTGGAAGAACGACGACATCTAAGTCGTTAGGCATGTCGGCATAGATCGCAGCCACGTCCGCTGAAGGGTGCTTGTAGTAGAGTGGTTCCCCGTTCTTCCTAATTGCTAGGTTCCAAGGGTAAGTGCGATAGCTGTCGTCGGCGTTCTTCTTGCGAACGGTGAGCGTCGCATAGTCTCCAGCGATGTTGTCGAAAACGTGAGCGGCTGTTACCACCACGTAGTACAACAAGGCTTTGTCTTTGGGGACTTCTTTGCCCATCATGAAGACCGTACCGAAGCTGATCGAGTCCTTTTCTCCCGCCTTCTGGCCGTGTATACGGAGCGTAGAGTTCATCAGAACGGTGTTCAATTCGATGATTTTCTGTTGAGGGAAGGACAACTCTACCGACAGAAGTGCGAAGAGCAGCCAGGCAATGTACCTCATATAGAGCAGTTTAGCACGAGTGGCGGGGTATTCTCGTATTAAAGGCGTGTTTACGCGCAGTAGTGTGTGTTGTTTCCGAAGCCTGTTTGGCGGAAGTAGGAGTGCCCTTTCAGGAATTCATTCAGGATGGCAACCTGGATGGCTTACGGACATGGCATAGGTCAGGTCCAGCGCTCTCGTTCGTGATGCAGCATCGCTACTCCTGCGACACGAAGTGTCCAGGACACTTGTGGCGACTGGCAAGAGCGTCCTTAAAGTAGCGAGTAGAGCGAGAAGGAGAGGCAGGCTGCGAGAACGGGGATTGGCGGCGTCCGTGCCGTAAAGTTATATTTTGAACGCCTCGCGTTTTTATGTGCCTCCTGTCAGGGTATTAAACGGAATCTATCTACTGGGTTCAGTGACTTGCCTCCAGGATGGCTCTGTGAGGCTCCGGCTGTCAATCAACCTATACACCATGTCCGCAGAGCAGAAATCGGCACGGTGACCGCTTCACTTATAAACTCGCCTGCGGTGGGAATTCAATACCCGCTCTTTCGCGCTCGCCGCGTAGGCTGCATTCATGTGAGGGTCCACGCTCTTGTTCCGTATCGGAAAGAAGGCGTCGATACCACAGAAAGGTTGTACCCGTGGAGTCTGATAAGTTTAAGGATTTCTTCTCCGCCGTTGAAACGCTCCTCATATGGATTTGCGCGCTTCTCTGTTTGATCGCAACGCTTTACCAAGTGGTCCGTAGCAAGTTTGGATGGTAATTGGGGAGGCTGGCGCGCCGTTGTCTCCTAGTACGGAGGCAGGCACTGTTTCTCCTGTGGTTGCACCACCTTCAATATTAGTGGACATTCCCTTCGCTACTCCAGGGCGTAGCGGAACCTAGGGTTCTAGGCGAATTGAGGCGAATTAGTCTGCGTGCGACTTAATAAGATCCGCTGAGTCAGCGACGGAGGGCGGCTGGAGAAATAACTAAGTGTTGTCCAAAGTTTATTACCAAGTAAGATAAGCCGGACTTACTCACCCGACTCCACGCGCCCTGGCGCCATCGCCGGAACCGAAAACCCGGTTGGGCAAGGGAGGCAGCCCAAGCAACCGGAATCATTCCAGTAACTGGGTAATGGCGCGCAGCGGCGTGGGGTTTACCTGTCTGAAGAACTTCAGCAGGCGAGAGCGAAGCAAGCCCGGCTTACCGGTTTGACGTCAGCCTTTGCAGTACGTCAGACGGAGGGAGCCCATGCATGCTGGAACGCGGTAGCCGAAATGGGCCGCGTCAGCGAGGGTAAAGGAACCTCGGCTGTTAGCAAACATGGACAAAAAATCCTCCAACCTCAGGATAGAGTAAGTGGAGTGGGTTGTCAAGCGAATACCCACCTGGGGGTGGTGCTGGTAAACTATGCGGGGAATGACTTGTGTTGTTATCACCTGTGGCGAGGCGGAAATCGACGCCGTGATGGCTCTGGCTGCGTTCGCCGATTTGGCGGGGGTGGAGGAATTGGAGGGGCGGCTTCGGCTGTGGCTGAATGACGAAGGCGAGGCGGCGGCGTTGGCCGGGCGGCTGCACGCGTGGCAGCCGGCGATCGAGCAAGTTGAGACGCGCAATTGGAATGAGGCGTGGCAGGGCGCGTGGAAGCCTGCGGAAGTTGGGGAGAGGTTCTACCTTGTACCTCCGGGTGACGATTCGGCGGTGACGGCGCCGGCTGGCCGCATCCGGCTTACGATGCATGCGGGGACAGCGTTTGGAAACGGCGACCACGCAACTACCCATTTATGTTTGATAGCGATGGAGCGCTATTTGCGTCCGGGCGATGTATTTCTCGATATCGGCTGCGGGTCGGGTCTGCTGGGTGAGGCGGCGCGGGCTTTGGGCGGGGGTACGGTTGCGGGGTGCGATTTGGATGCGGCTGCCGTGCGCCTTGGAAGTTTCGTGGGATCGGTTGACGCGGTACGTAGCGCGAGTTGCGATTTCGTAGTTGTGAATATTCAGTTGGGCGTGCTGCTTACGCTGATGCCGGAGTTCGCCCGGGTGTTGTGTGCGAATGGGCGGTTGATCTTGAGCGGTGTGCTGGACGATCAACTCGCGGCCTTGCGCGAAGCGGCGGAAGCGGCGGGGTTGATTCCGTCCGCTTCCGATTCGCTGGCGGGGTGGGCGTCGTTGTTCGCCGTCCGCTGCTAGGGCGGGCGTCTCCTGGATTGGTGTAGACCGCATGCTTGCGCATGGCGGCTCAGTAAGGAGCGGTCTACGCTTACTATGGAAACGCTCTAGAACTGCAGGCGAAGAGCGAATTGCACTTGCCGCGCCGGGAAGGTCGAGCGGATCTGGCCGAAGCCCGCCGCCGAACGATTCACGCCGGGGTTGCCGAAGTTTGTCCGGTTGAACGCATTGAAGGCTTCGGCGCGGAATTGCAACGCCATGCCTTCGCGGAACGGCATCGCGAAATTCTTCTGAATCCCGAGATCGAGGTTCGCCAAGCCGGGCCGCCGTGCGATGTTACGACCGGCGTTGCCAAAGGGCTGCGTCGGATCCGTCGGCACGACGACGGCGTTCGGGTCGAGATAGTTATCCTGATTCCGCTGTGCATCGGGCACCGTGATCGGGCCAGTTACATTCGGGCGATAGCTGATGCCACCGCGCCAATCGGGCAGCGTCTGCGAGACCTGAAACGCTGCGGCGGGATTGTAACTTAGGTTGACAGGTTGCCCGCTTAGCAGCGAATGGATCGCGTTGAACTGCCATCCGCCCGTGAGCCATTCAGCAGCGGCCGGCATACTGGCGCCGAATTTGCGGCCCTTGCCGAACGGTACTTCGTAGACGATCGCGGTGGTGTTGTTGAACGGCTGATCGAAGTCGCTGACCGCGCGTTCGGCTGCCAGATTGTAGAAACTCTGCGGCGAAGCGCGCCCGCCGGAGCCGCCTTGGGCTTCCAGCGCCTGGCCGGTGGTGTCGATCGTCTTCGACCACACGAACGAGTTCAGGAATGAAAAGCCGTTGGTAAATTTACGTTCGAGCCGGAATTGTAGGGCGTTGTAATTCGCCGTGGCGTGGGGCCAAGTGACGGTAATCGCGCTGAAAGCCTGGTTGGGACGGCGCGCCTGAATCGACGCGTTCTCTCCGGCGCGGTTGGGTCGCGCTTCGTTGAAGTCGCCAAAGACGATCAGGTTGTTACTCCGGTTGCCCACGTAGCCGATGTCGGCCACCAGGCGCCCCGGGAGTTCACGCTGGATTGAGACGGACCAGTTTTGCACGTAGCCGGTCTTGGTGTCCCGTGGAATATAACTGATGTTAGCCAGCAGTGGGTTGAACTTATCGGGATCGGTCAGTCCAGTGGGATAACCCGCTTGCGTGGGCCGGAAGGTGGCTTCGGTCGGGCTCTGAACGATTGCAGCGTTGACAACCTGCGGCCCGTTGATGCCGAGGACGTTGCCGCCGCCGGCGCGATTGAAGTGTACGTAGCTGACGCCGTAAGCGGCGCGAATGGCGGTCTTCGAATCGACGCTATACGCCATACCCAGGCGAGGCGCGAAGTTGTTGCGATCGGGATTTACCTGAGAGCGGTTGGCGATCGAGCCGCTGCTGGCGAGAATCAATTTGTTGGTGACGGGGTCGAAGTTCGACAAGCGATTGTTGGCGTCCCACTGCGGCGTCGCGTATTCATAACGCACCCCGAGGTTGAGTGTAAGTTTCTGTGAAACCTTCCAATCGTCCTGTAAGTAGGCGTAATTCATCACCTGGCGGTATTGGGCCACGTAGAAATTCACCAGTTGATACTCGCGGCGCAGGCCAAACATGAAATCGGCGAGCGGTTGGCCGCTGAAATTGCCGTTATAAAGATCGTTGCCGTAGAGCGGATTCACGTCCTGGATTTGCGTGTGGATCCTTTGATACTCGTAACCGGCCTTCATGGTGTGGCGCCCGCTGATGCGCGAGTAATTCACCTTGGGGTTGTACACGGAAGGATTCTGCCATTGCGGGTTGGTCGCCTGCCGTCCAAAGGCGGTAAACCCAGTGACCGTTTGTTGGGTGAGTCCGCCGGTCAGTTGCGGGTCTTCACTTAGGCCCGTGATGCCGTAGAGCGCTCTCATGCTGGGACCGCCGATAGATGGCGGCACTTTCCCGGCGTTCGTACGTGACTGGCCGTAGCGCACCTCCAGCAGGGAGTTCGGCGTCACCGTCCACGTCCAGCCCAAGCCAAGCGACTGATTCAGGGCGCGGATGAAGCCGTTCCCATCGCCGCCGGACGGGCCGGGAATTGTTGGGCCTTGCAAGTAATTACTCTTGCGATGGCTGAGGCGGATAAAGGCTGTCATCGCGGAGGTCAACTGGCCGTCCAGTTTGAGATCCATCTTGTCGTTGTTGTTCTTGTCGGCGCGGAAGGTGCGGAACTCGTTCACGTTTGAGCCGGTGGAGTTGGGTAGCGGCAGATCGGCCAAAACCTGGCGGGCGAACGGTGTGATGGCGGTGGCGGGCAGTGGCGTGTTCGCCGGATAAGTTTCATTCGTCAGCGCGTTTCGAACCGGCGTTGGAAAGATGCCCTGACGCTGCGCGGCCGTCGGCAAGTTAGCGGTCACCACAAATTTCTCGCGCTGCCGGAAACCTTCCCAATCGGCAAAGTAGAAGGCGCGATTCTTTTTGATCGGGCCACCCAAGGTGAACCCAAATTGGTTACGTTGCAGCGTGGGTTTGCCCGCAGGCGGTTTGAAGAAGCCGACGGCGTTCAACTTGGTGTTGCGCAGATACTCCCACGCGGTGCCATGGATTTCGTTGGTGCCGCTCTTCATGGTCGCGTTGATTACGGCTCCGGAACTCCGGCCGTATTCGGCGCTGGCGTTCGAAGTTACTACCTTGAACTCACCGACCGCGTCGGGCGTGATCTGATTCACCTGATTCGAAAAACCCTGGTTCGATGTGCCGTAGGCGTTGTTGTCCAGGCCATCCATTAGGAAGTTATTGAAGATACTGCGCTGGCCATTGACATTGAACGCCCCTTCGCGCGGCGGGTTCGCGTACGCATAGTCGGAGCGGCGAACACCGGTCGAAAGTAGCGCCAAGTCCGAATAATTGCGACCGTTCAGCGGCAGGTCCACAATCAGGCGGCGGTTCACCACGAGACCCCGGTCACTGGAGTCCGCTTCGACGGCGATCACCCCTTCGGTCACGTTGACCGACTCGGTGACTTGGCCGATTTTCAGAGTGAAGTCGACGCGCTGGCGGGCGTTGACGGTGACCAGGACGTCGCCGGCTGTCGACGTAGCAAAGCCGGCTTTCTCCACCGACACCCGGTACTTGCCGATCTTGACGTTCAAGAAGAGATAGTCTCCGCTCTCGCTTGTTTCAGTTCGCGATTCGATGCCGGTTTCGGTGTTTAGTAACCTGACGGCGGCCCCCGGCACGGCATTGGCGCCCGGGTCGCGCACGGAGCCGAGGACGACGCTGGTATCGAACTGTGCGTGGAGTGCGCAAGCGCACGAGAGTGCCACGAAACCGGTTAGCAACCTTTGAATCATTCTGAAGCCTCCTGCAAAGTATCAATTTGAATCTAACACCGGCCATTGGACTCCGCATGACGGCTCCGTGAATATTTCGCAACAGCTCGGGGGAGCTCACCATTCGGATAGTCCGCCTCTGCCGCCCGTCTCACTGAACCGTGAGGCGCGTCGACTGGATTGACCTATTTTCAATTGGTTGGCCCGAAATTCGCCGTGGCGTTCCACCTGCATTCATCAAGGCATGATCACCGCGACTTCCACCCAAAGCGAATACTCCTCAACCTATTGCGAACTGGCCGACTCGCCCGTCTTGCGCGATCACGTCTACCAGCTTCGCTACGAGTGCTACCATCGCCGCGGAGCCATCGCCGATAGTGCCGAGGAACGCTTCTCGGACTCCTACGACGCGCTGCCCAATCACTTCAGCTTTCTGGCCAGCAACAAAGAGGAGGGTCCGCTTGGCACGGTGCGCATCAGTGTCGTGCGGCCCGCGCCGGGTTGGGGCGCGTCGCCCGCGGCCAAGGTGTTCGGCGATCACGAAGCCTTTATGCGGATCGCCCAAGGCTCCTATGTCGAAGCGAGCCGCCTCTGTTTCCGCCCACAAGCTCGGCGCGACGTGTTGTACCGCCTGGTGGCCAATATGGTCGCGCTGGCGGATTTTTATGAAACCGAATGGTTGGTGGCCTGCCCGCGTGTCGAGCACTCGCAAATCTATCAGCGGATGTTCGGGTTCCGCCCGCTCGCTGCGCCGCGGCAATACTTCGGCGTGAACTTCCAGACTGAGCTTTTGGCGATCTCGCGCGACGAAATTCGTGAAAAGGCGAATCACGTGAGGGCGATGTCGAGGGCTTGGACCGAGGCTTGTATGGTGGTCGGTTCCTCGATCCCCTTGACGATCTAAGGAAAAGGGCGTACTGTGGCGTGGCGCCGAACTACAAATGGCGGCTACTGGCCATAAGAACTCCGTCAGCCAAGGATTCTGAGTGGGGCCGGTTCGTCAACTCATACGCGCGTCCGATGGCCAGGTTGTAACTCTTCGAGCGTCTCGGCTTCAGCGGAGATTTCAGGATGGCTCTGCAGGCGGCCGATGAACCATCCTCCGTCCATCCAATATTCGACTGTTAACGCGCGACTCGGCATATAAGCGTGATTAGCATATGCCACGAATGTTGCAGCACGACTACACTTTGTGTTCGGTCGCGACCTTTTCGTTAATTGCGATCCCGAGGCCGGGTTGATCGGGCACGGTCAGCATTCCGCCTGGTTCGAATCTTTCAGCGGGCTGGATCAGATCGCCGCGCCAAGGGACTTCGCCGAAGCCGACTTCAAGAATCAGGAAATTCGGAAGTGTCGCGCAAACCTGCGCGGCCGCCATGTTGCCGACCGGACTCGCTGGACCGTGCGGGGACGAGGGCAGCCCGGCGCCTTCCGCCATTGCTGAAATCTTTTTTAACTCAAGCATGCCGCCGCAATACTTCACGTCGGGCATCACAATGTCGGCGGCACCGCCGGCGATGTATGGGTAGTAGTTGTGGACGCCGAAGATCGACTCGCCGCCGGCGGTAGGCATCTTCGCGGCCTTGTTGATGGCAGCGAGATTCGCGATACCCGGCGTCGCCTCCTCCCACCAAAACAAATCGAGCGGCTCCAGGCGCCGCGTGACATCAAGCGCTTCCTCGAGCGTGAAGTTGGAATGCCCGTCCAGCAGCAACGCGCGTTTTGCGCCGATGGTCTGACGTACCGCAGCCGCGCAATCGATGCCCAGTTGCGTGGCGGCCGCGCGCCTGGCCGTGTCGTCCTTAGGCAGTCCGTCGAATGACGCCATCTTGATCGCGTCGAAACCGGCGGCAATCGCGGGCTCAGCCAGTTTGGCGAAGCCGGCAGGCGAACGATCCACGGTGGCTCGGTTAATATTGGCGTAGTGGCGAATCTGTGAACGCAACTTGCCGCCGAAGAGCGCCCAGCATGGCACGCCGAGAAGCTTGCCTTGCAGATCGTGCAGGCATTGTTCCAGCGCACTGAAGGCGACGGTGCCGGACCGCCCGTCCTTCTCCGCCTGTTTGAAAAGCGCCTGGCGGAATGGCTCCACCGCGAACGGCGTTTGCCCTTTGAGCCAAGCGAAATATTTGTTGAGCAGCGGCAGGGTTTGAGCGTCGGTTCCATGCGACGCGTCGCCGATTCCTGTGACACCGTCCGAGGTCTTCATACGAACCAGGATCCAGTTGCCGCGATGATTCACGCGGACGTGAAAGACCTCTATCGACTGGATCGAGGGGGCCGTCCTTTGTGCCCGGGCGATGGCGGCGCTGCCCAGGAGCGTTTGGAGAAACCGGCGGCGTACAAGCATCAAGGCGAGAGTATCACGGCTGAATCCTTTGGCGAAGCTAACGCATCGAATGGCAGGAGGGGAATCGACTTTGGCCGGCGGCAACACACTGACAATTACCGACGACAACTGGGTTTCAGAAGTCCTGCAGTCCGATGTGCCGGTGCTGGTGGATTTCTTCACGGATTCCTGTGCGCCCTGCCGCACGATGAGTCCAGCGATTGACGCGGTGGCCGGCGAGTACTCGGCCAAAGCGAAGGTGGGCAAGCTGAACATGATCGATTACCCGGCTATGGCGATGCGATACCGTATCAGCGCCGTGCCTACTCTGCTGGTCTTCAAGGGCGGCGAGGTGGTGGCGCAAAACATCGGGGCGCTTAGTCAGGCCGAACTGCGCCGGCTGCTGGATAAGCACGTTTGATCGATTCTGCAACCTTTTCGGCCCCGCCGCATCGTATACACTGAAAGAAATAATTATGGCTGGTCAAAACACCCTTACTTTTAACGACGCCGCTTGGGAAAGCGACGTGTTGGGCTCCGAGGTTCCGGTGCTCGTGGATTTCTGGGCCGAATGGTGCGGTCCATGCCGCATGATGAGCCCGACGATCGATTTGGTAGCCGATGAGTATCACGGCAAGGTCAAAGTCGGCAAGTTGAATGTCGATGACAATGGCGGCACTGCGATGCGGTATAGCGTCCGCAGCATTCCGACGCTGCTGGTTTTCAAGGGCGGCCAGGTGGTGGCCCAGAAGGTCGGCGCGGTGGGCAAAGCGGAATTGAAGCAACTGTTGGATGCCCATCTCTAAATTTGGATGCCCATCTCTAAATAACGATTTCTCCTCTCCACCGTGGGAAGCGGTCAAAAGGGTCAAGCCGGTAGTTTCGGCTCGACCCTTTTTTTGTGTTGCCGGGTAAGCTGGCGCCGAAAGCGGTAAAGCTGTAAAATCTAGCCAGATGCGTCCGCTCTTCCTGCTGCCCGTGCTATTCGTCTCTACTTGCCTCCAGGCAGCCGAGGACGACGTTGCATTCTTTGAGAAAAACGTCCGGCCGTTGTTTGTCGCCAAGTGCCAGGTGTGCCACGGAGGCGGGCAGAATCCGATGGCGGGGCTCGCGCTCGATTCACGTGAGCACGCTTTGAAAGGCGGCGGCCGCGGCGCGGCGATCGTTCCCGGCCAACCGGCGCAGAGCCTCCTCATTCGTGCCGTTAGAGCTGCGGAAGGCGTGCCAAAAATGCCGCCATCAGGCAATCTAAAAGAGAGCGAGATCGCAGCGCTTACCGAGTGGATCCAGCGCGGCGCGCCTTGGGGGAACGCTGCTTCGACAGCCAGTGATAAGGCCAAATTCTGGGCCTTCGAAGCTCCTCGCGAATCGGCCGCGCCTGTTGTGCGTAATGCGAAATGGGCCAAGTCGCCGATCGATGCGTTCGTGCTCGCCAACCTCGAAGCCAAGGGACTGAAGCCCGCACCGCCCGCAGACAAGCGCACGTTGATTCGCCGAGCCACGTACGACCTCACCGGTCTTCCACCGGCCGAAGAGGACGTGCAGGCATTTCTGAAGGATGCATCGCCGGACGCCTTCGCTCGCGTGATCGATCGCCTGTTGGCTTCTCCCCGTTACGGCGAACGTTGGGGCCGCCATTGGCTGGACGTTGCGCGCTATGCGGACTCCAACGGTCTTGACGAAAACCTGGTCTACCGGCACGCCTGGCGATACCGCGACTACGTGATTCAGGCTTTCAATAAGGACAAGCCTTACAACCAATTCGTGCGTGAGCAGCTCGCCGGCGATTTGCTGCCAGCGGCTCCCGATCTGCCAACCCGCTTCGAGCGCCACACCGCAACGGGTTTCCTTTCACTCGGAGCCAAGATGCTGGCCGAGGACGACCCGCTGAAGATGGAGATGGATATCGTCGACGAGCAACTCGACACCGCAGCCCGCACTTTCATGGGACTCACGGTCGGGTGCGCGCGCTGTCACGACCATAAATTCGACCCCATTCCAACGGCGGACTACTATGCGATGGCGGGCATCTTTAAGAGCTCGAAAACCATGGAGAACTTCAAGGTGGTCGCCAAGTGGCATGAGTTTGTCCTGGCGCCCGACGACGAGGTGAAGAGCCTTCGAGAACATGAAGCGAAGATCGAGGCCAAGCAAAAGGAGATCTCCGGTATTCAGAAGAAGAACCTGGAGCCACTTGCCGCCGAAGCGCGTTTGAAGACCGGCGCGTATTTGCTGGCGGCGGCCGAAGTCCGTCAAGGCGCTGCCGCGAAATTGCAACCTGCCGAAGGCGCGCCGCTGGTGCTGCGCGAGGCCTCTAGTTTCGACGAAGGCAACGCTCCTCGCAAGCTGGAGCGCGGCAAAACCAATGTGCCCGCCGCGCAAAAGGGGCCGCACTCGGCGATATATAAAATCGACGCGCCCCAAGCCGGCGACTACCAGATTGAGCTTTATGAAGAAGAAGCCGGCTTTGGCACGGCTGACTTGTTCGTCAACGGAACCCTGGTCAAGAAGGGCCTGCCGCCAGTGCAGAATCGCGCGGCGTCCCCGGATGCCGGCGGTTGGAGCGTGCAAGGGGTGTTTGCAATGCAGGCCGGCGCGAATGCGATTCGCCTGGAACATAAGAACCGCTTTCCGTATTTTGAGAAGCTTAAGTTGACGGCTAGCGCTCTGCCGCCGGGTAAGGCTCCTCGCACCACGGCGCAGTTGGCGCAGCAGTATGGCGTGAATCTTGGCTATCTCGGGCAGTGGGTGGAAGAACTCGAACGCTCCAAGGGCGCGCCGCATTCGGTCTTGTTCGCCTGGCATGAAATCGGTAAGTCGTGGACCGCGTGGACGTCACCGGTGGCCAAGCTGTTCGAAGGCCACACCTCCGATTCGCGTGAACAACTGGCCGCGCGCTACCAGGAAGTGTTCACTGACCCGAACAACACGGAGGCGAAAGAATTCCTGCTCGCCAAAGCCGGGGTCTTCCGGGAACCTAACGATGCGCGGCAGTACTTCACGGCCGACGCGCAATCGTTGCTGGCGAAGTTGGAAGAGGAGCGCAAGGCTCTTGAAAAGGCGACGCCAGATTTGCCGCGTGCGATGGGTGTAACCGAGGCCGCCAAGATCGACGATCTGGAAATCAATATTCGCGGTAGCCACTGGACGCTCGGAAAGAAAGTGTCGCGTGGTTTCCTCGGCGTGTTAGGCGGCGAGGCGGAGATCGCCAAGGATCAGAGCGGACGCCTGCAACTGGCCAACTGGATGACGCGCGCGGACCATCCGCTTACCAGCCGCGTGATGGTGAACCGGCTATGGCGCTGGCATTTCGGACGGGGCATTGTCGCCACCACCGATAACTTCGGACGACTCGGCGAAAAGCCTTCCAACCAACCGCTGCTCGATTGGCTGGCGCTGGAGTTCGTCCGCCGAGGCTGGTCGATGAAAGAAATGCATCGTGGCATGATGCTGACCAATACCTACCAGATGAGCTCAGCCTACGACCCGAAGGCCGCCGAAACCGATCCCGAAAATGTTTCGTTGTGGCGAATGCCGCGAAGAAGGCTCGAAGCCGAAGCGATCCGCGATGGCATCATGGCTACCTCGGGCGGACTGGACCTTGCCATGGGTGGCACGATCCTCGATTATAAGGATCGCCAGTATGTAGCCAATACGGAGAAACGCGGCGCCGCTAATTACGATTTGCCTCGCCGCGCCGTCTACATTCCGGTTGTGCGCAGTTCGATGTATGAGGTTTTCCAGGCGTTCGACTTGCCCGATTCGTCTACGCCATCGGGGGACCGCAATACGTCGGTCGTGGCGCCGCAAGCGTTGTTCATGATGAACAGCTCGGTCATGCTCACGCACTCGAAGCAGTTCGCCGAGCGTTTGCTCGCTAGCGCCGGCGTTGATGACGCGGGCCGCATTCGCGCCGCGTATGAACAGGCGCTCTCTCGTCCGCCCAGTGGCGCTGAAGTAGATCGAGCCTTGACGTTTATCGCTCAAATGATGAAGGCGCGGCCGGACCGGACCCTCGCCTGGCAGAGCTTCGTGAAGAGCCTGCTGTCTTCGAGTGAATTTATCTATCTGAACTAACAGGAGCCCTGGCATGAACTCACATTGGAATCCCATCACCGCCGGTGCGTTGTCGCGGCGCGAAATGTTGTGGCGCGCCAGCGCGGGCTTCGGCCATTTGGCGCTGCTCGGGTTGCTTGGCGGCGAAGCGAAGGCCGCGCCGCGTGTCGCAGCCGAAGGGGCGCTGTCTGTGAAGCCGCCGCACTTTGCGCCGCGCGCCAAGCGCGTGATCTTTCTCTTCATGCATGGCGGCCCCAGCCAGGTGGACACGTTCGACTATAAGCCGCTGCTCATTCGCGATCACGGCAAGCCGCTTCCCTTTGCGCGGCCAAAGGTGGTTTCAAGCGAGACCTTCAATCTCCTGAAATCGCCGTGGGCTTTCAAGCAATACGGGCAGAGTGGCGCATGGGTGAGCGAGCTGTTTCCCGAAACAGCCAAGATGGTCGACGATATCTGCTTCATCAAGTCGATGCACGGCTCCAACTCGCGCCACGGGGGCGCGCTGCTGGAAATGCACACCGGCAGCGACACGTTCGTGCGCCCGAGTATGGGCTCATGGATTACCTATGGTCTGGGCAGCGAGAATCAAAACATGCCCGGCTACGTGACGGTCTGCCCGTCGCAAAGTCACGGCGGCGCGAATAATTACAGCTCCGCGTTCTTGCCCGCTGCCTATGCCGGCACAGCCGTCGGCTCGGTGGGAGTGCCGTCACGCGAAGCCAGGATTCCGTTTATCTCCAACACCGAGACGCCGCGCGATATCCAGCGCCAGGAACTCGACCTCATTCAGCAAATGAATCGCGAACAATTGGCCGGTACGGGGCCGGATCGAGAGCTGGAGGGCCGCATCGAGTCATTTGAGCTCGCCTATCGCATGCAGAGCGAAGCGCCGCAATTGCAGGATGTCTCCGGTGAGTCCGAAGCCACTTTGAAGATGTACGGTATCGACAATCGTGTCAGCGAAGACTTTGGCCGGCAATGTCTGATGGCGCGGCGGCTGTCCGAGCGCGGGGTGCGCTTCGTGCAGGTCAGCCACACCTACAAGTGGGATCAGCATGCCGACTTGCTACGCGACCATTCGCAGAACGCGCGCGAAGTAGACCAGCCGATTGCGGGGTTGCTATACGATTTGAAATCGCGGGGCTTGTTGAAGGATACGCTCGTCGTGTGGGGCGGGGAATTTGGCCGTACGCCGACCGCGCAGGGCTCCGACGGACGCGATCACAATCCCGAAGCGTTTACCGTGTGGATGGCGGGCGGAGGCGTGAAGCCGGGCTTGCAGTATGGCTCAACCGACGACTACGGGTACTACTCGGTGGAGAAGAAGGTTCACTTCCACGATCTACACGCAACGATTCTTCATTTAATGGGTCTCGATCATTTGAAGCTCACCTACAAGTACGCAGGCCGCGACTTCCGCCTGACCGACGTGCATGGCCACGTTGTACACGACATCGTGGCATAGGACCTCGCCGCGCTACGATAGACCTTCATGCTGGCTGCTGCGCTTGTATGGTTGGTCACTGCCGTTACGGTCGTGCTTTTCGCGATGCGCCGCTGGTGGCTGCCCGAAGCCATTAACGCTCATGCGCGTGCGTGGGACGCTCAATTCGGCCTGACGATGTGGCTGATCGGCGGCGTGTTCCTCGCCGCGCAGATTGCGCTTGGCTGGGTGATCCTTCGGTACCGTTCGTCTGAACCTGCCGTTGAATCCGGCTCACACGGCAACAATAGGCTCGAGCTGATCTGGACCGGGGCGGCCACCATCGTCTTCATCGGCATCTGTGTGCTCTCGACCGCCATCTGGGCCGGCGTGCATCTCGACAAGGCCCCGCCAAACGCCTTGCGGATTGAAGCTATCGCCAAGCAATTTGCGTGGAATTTTCGTTACGCAGGACCGGACGGAAAGTTTGGCCGGACGAAGACGGAACTCATCAGCGACGCCAACGGCAATCCGTTTGGCTTGGATGACACGGACCCTCTTGGCCGCGACGATCTCGCCGTCGCCGCGTTGCGGGTGCCTGCCGGGCGGCCCGTCGTGCTGTTGCTCAAGAGCCGCGACGTGATTCACAACTTCTTCGTTCGCGAGTTGCGGATTAAACAGGACCTCGTGCCGGGTATGGAGATCCCCCTGCATTTCACAGCCGACAAGCCCGGCGCCTATGAAGTCGCGTGTTCTGAGTTATGCGGTCTTGGGCATCATCAGATGCGAACGCAACTGATCGTGTTGGAGCGCGCCGCTTTCGTCCAATGGCAGCGCGAGATGCTGGAATCGCTGGGCGTCGTGACGCAACCGGAGACTCGATGAGCTTCCTCCGGCGCTACGTGTTCAGTACGGATCACAAAGTCATCGGGCTGCAATATTATTTCCTTGCGCTTTTTGCCGCGTTTGTCGGCATGGCGTTGTCGTTGCTGATGCGCTGGCATCTTGTCTATCCGGACATGAAGATCCGGTGGCTCGCCTGGATCTGGCCCACCGGCGCGGCGGGCGGCATCATGACGCCGGAGTTATATCTCTCGCTGATGACGATGCACGGCACGATCATGGTGTTTTTCGTGCTCACGACGGTTCCGCAGGGCGGCTTTGGGAACTATTTCATTCCGCTCCAAATCGGCGCGGAAGACATGGCGTTCCCGCGTTTGAACATGCTGTCGTTTTGGACCACCTTCGTCGCCTTCATCGTGCTGATGGCCGGGTTTCTGGTCCCCGGTGGCGCGCCGATCGCTGGCTGGACATCCTATCCGCCATTGAGCGCGGTGGGTTCGATCGCCGGTCCGGGGCTAGGCGCCGGGCAAGACATGTGGGTCCTCAGCATCTCGCTGTTTTGTGCAGCGTCGCTGATGGGCGCGATCAACTTCATCGCGACGATCGTGGACCTTCGCGCTCCGGGCATTAGGCTGATGCAGATGCCGCTGACCTGCTGGGGTTGGTTTACCACGGCGATGATCAGCCTGCTGGCTTTTGCGGTGTTGCTGCCGGCCGGGATCCTGATGTTGATGGACCGGCATCTCGGCACGAGCTTCTTTCTGCCCGCCGGCTTGCTGATCAGTGACCGCGCCCTGCCGAATGCCGGTGGTTCGCCGCTCTTGTGGCAGCATCTGTTCTGGTTCTTCGGGCACCCGGAAGTTTATATCGCGATCCTGCCGGGGATGGGGCTGATCTCGACGCTGCTGAGCACGTTCGCTCGCAAGCCGGTGTTCGGCTACAAGGCGATGGTGGCGGCGATGGTTGCGATTGCCGGCATGGGGTTCCTCGTGTGGGGGCATCACATGTTCATCAGCGGCTTGAACCCGTACTCGGCGATTGCGTTTTCACTCGTGACGATGGTGGTGGCCGTGCCGAGCGCCATCAAGACGTTCAACTGGCTGGGCACGTTATGGGGCGGAAAAATCTGGATCACGACGCCGATGTTGTATGCCTTGGGGTTTGTGTCGCTGTTCGTCAGTGGCGGGATCACCGGGATTCTGCTTGGGCAGCCTGCGATGGATCTCTACTTCCACGACACTTACTTTGTCGTCGGCCACTTCCACTTGATCATGGGCGTGGCGGCGATCTTCGCAATGTTCGCCGGCACCTACTATTGGTTCCCCCACGTGACTCACCGGCTGATGAACGACACGCTCGGCAAGATCCATTTCGCCGTGACGTTCCTCGGCGTATACGCGATCTTCGTGCCCATGCACCTGGCCGGAATCGTGGGCAATCCGCGGCGCTATCCCGATTTCAAAGAGTTTGAATTCCTGGCCGACTTGCGCTTCCTCCACACGATGATGACCCACGCCGCGATGACGACCGCGGCTGTGCAACTGGTCTTCCTCTTCAATTTGTTCTGGAGCATCTGGCGGGGTCCTTTGGCGGGAGCCAACCCTTGGCAGGCGAACACGCGAGAATGGAATGAGCGACACCATGAATGAAACCAAGAGCGAGGTCTACGTCGACTGGGAGTTGCGGCGCAAGGATGCATCGCTCACGGCGCTCTACCTGCTCTTCGCCTCGATTGTCATGTTCTTTGGCGCGTTGACGAGCGTACTGATTATTCGCTCCGGCACGAGCGACGATTTTCACGGCGTCCCGATCCCGCGCGTGCTTTGGTTTTCTACCGCGGCGATTCTGGCGTCGAGCTACTTCCTAGTAAAGAACGACCAGCGCAAGGGCATCCTGTGTGGCGTGCTGTTTCTGATTGGACAGTGCATCGGGTGGGCGCAATTCGTCGGCGTGCGCGGCGTCGGAAGTTGGTTTTTCTGGACCTTCAGTGTCGCTCATGCCGGCCATATGCTCGGCGGATTCCTGGCCTTCAAGTGGGCGCGATTTGAACTCGCCCGTATGTACTGGCATTTTGTGACGGGCCTCTGGCTCTACGTGGTGCTTGTATTTCTAATCTGGAGGAAATAGGGACCGTGGACGCGGCCGTCAGTTCGTCGCCCTTCGCCATCGGCTCGAAGAAATTCGGGATGTGGCTCTTCATCGTCTCCGACGCACTGACATTTTCCACACTCCTGATCTGCTACGCCTTCGCGCGGATGTCGAATCCAAATTGGCCCATGCCATTTGGGTTTTCGCCGAGCATCGTCTTTGCGACCGTAATGACGCTGGTGCTGCTCACGTCGAGCCTGACTATGGTTATGGCCGTTCATGACGAGCGCCGCACCCGGCGGTGGTTGCTGGCCACGATGTTGTGCGGGGCGATCTTTGTTGGGCTCCACTTGACCGAATGGCGCCACCTGCTGGCTGAGGGGATCACGCCCGCGTCGAATCCATGGGGCGTGCCGTTGTTCGGAGCCGCGTTCTTCGGCATTACTGGACTTCATATGGTTCACGTGACGATCGGGATCGTCTATCTCGGTATCATTGCGGCGGGCGTGGGGCGCGGACGGTTCTCGCGCGAAGACGTCGAGGTGAGCGGACTCTATTGGCATTTCGTCGACCTCGTCTGGATGTTCGTGTTCCCACTGATCTATCTGATGAGCGTAAAGCCATGACCAACGCGCTGGTGGTTCGCGTTTGGGGATTCCTGCTGCTGCTGACGGGCGTCGAAGTGTGGCTGGCGTACATCCACGCTCCGGCGTCGATCATGCTCGCAGCCCTGCTGGGTCTATCGTTGTTGAAGGCTGGCTACATCGTTGCCTATTTCATGCACATGAAGTATGAACGGCGCGGGTTGAGTTTGAGCTTGTTTCCTATTCTGATTCTTTGTATCCTCGCGCTGTTGATGCTGCTGCCCGACGCTGCCCATGCTCAGTGCGTCATGTGCAAGCGTACGGCTGAGGCGCAGAACGCCGAACAGGCGCGGCGGATGAATCGCGGAATTTTGGTGCTGGCGGTTCCGCCGATGTTCATTATGGGTGCGATTCTGGCGCGGGCGGCTCGAAAGTAAACATCAACTCATTAAGATCATCAAGACATCAATTACATCTTGACATCTTGCTTTAATACCCACAAAATGGGTTGAGAGGAAATGGCTGTGAGAACCACTATAGATGTAGAGGAAGAAGTGTTGACCGCAGCCAAAGAACGCGCTCGTTTACAAGGAGTTACACTCGGAGTCGTGATTACCCAACTCATTCGCCGCGGCCTTGAACCCGCCCAATCCGCTGCCGTTGAGATGCTGGACGGCATCCCCACACTAATGCACTCGAAACGTCCCACGCCGGTAACCTCAGAGATGGTCCGGCAGATGCTCGAAGAGGATTAACTGCTTGGCTGTCCATCTTTTGGACGTAAATGTCCTGATTGCCTTGATGGATCCAGCCCACGAGTTCCATCGTGCCGCGACCACCTGGTTCCGTAAGCATCGAGCCGACGGATGGGCAACCTGTCCGACTACCGAGTCCGGATTCATACGGATCCTGTCGAACCCAAAGTATCCGAATATTTCGCTCTCACCGGCTCAAGGTGCGGAGTTATTGGTTCGGTTAGTAGAAGCCAACTCGTCGACTCACAATTGGTGGCCTGAAGACCTCAGCATGCGCGACGCAGCCGTCTTTGCGTTATCCAATCTGACGAGCTACAAACAGATCACCGATGCTGCGTTGCTCGCCGTGGCGGCTGGCAATGGCGGCAAATTGGCGACGTGCGACCGCAGGATCGGGCCGGGGGCCGTGCGCGGCGCATCCACTGCTAGCATCACGGCGATCACTCAAACGTAAGCACTTCGGCTGGATGGACGCGGGCTGCACGGCGGGCGGGAATCCAGGCGGCAATGGTTGCCACCGAGGTGAGGAGCAGGGCGGCCAGAACGAGCGTGAATGGGTCCAGCGGCTCAATACCAAACAGCAGTGCTCGAAGCGACCGTCCGGCGGCGTAGGAGCCAGCCAGCCCGAACGCGATTCCGAAAGCCGTCCATCGGGCGGTCTGCTTGATCGTCAATTGCCAACCCGCGGTTACGAAGCAGGGAGCGAACGGCGTGACCCAAGTCCGCGAGCATCGGTTCTACCCGGATTTTCGCGCCGAGTATTTATTGAGAATTTTGACCAGTTCCCGGCCCGGTTCGGTTGGCTCCAGGCCGCTCGAAACGATCGCTTGAATCCCCCAGGCCTGTTGGTACATCTCCGTGTTGGCCTTATTGTCCGGCCGTAGCGTTACGCCTTGCAGTGAGAGGCCGGCGAACACGCCGCGTGAACGGGACCATGTCAGGATCTCCGCAGTCAGGAGTGCGTCCGTTTCGGCCGTGGCCTGGCGGCCCACCGGTCCGGCGGCGACAGATGCGTCCGCTCCGAGCGTGAATTTGCTTTGGCTCAGGCGTTTGACGCCGCGCTCGTTCATCACCAACATCACGACGTCGGTTTCGGCTCCGCCGATCTGGAACCCAACCGTGCCGCCCTCCATCCGAACCGCGGCCGGTGGACCCCAGCCCGCCGCCTCGCGCCGGCACGTGACGAAGCCTCGTCCGTACTTGCCGCCGAAGACAAACGCGCCTTTGAGCAGCCCCGGCACGATCACTATGCATTCCGCTTTGTCGAGGAGTTTTTGCGGAATAGCCCGGTCGGCCGTCTGCATGATCTCCTGAAACACTTCCGTCGAATTGGTCAGGCGCTTGCTGGTATCGGCCGCTACAAGGAGGCCGGAAGCCAGCAACGCCAGCGAGAACATTTTGTACCGCATATGTTTGATTATAGTCACGGCGCGGGAGCGGGAATAACGATACGGTAGCCTGTGCTTCGGCCCCCCGATTCGCCATCGCGAGCGAGCGCGCCGCGCGTGACCAGATCGAGGATGTCGCGCAGCGCGGAGTCCTGCGAGGCGCCCGTGATCGTGGCCCATTTGGACGAGGTCAGCTTGCCGTCGAAGCCGTCTAACAATTTATTTAGCATCTGGCGTTGCCGGTCGTTAAACGCAGAACCGGCGTGTGTCTCCCGGAAGCGTCCTTTGGCCATGATGCGAGCGAGCGTATGGTGCGCGTTGGCGATCGCCGCGCGCATGCATTCGAGAAACCAGCGAATCCACAAGGTCACGTCGAGCGTCCGCCCCTTCTGCGTGCGCTCAAGGAGCAGATAATAATCCTGGCGGAGTGCGCGGATTTCCGTCGACATGCTGTAGAACCGGCGCTGGCTGTGCTCGGAACGCGAAAGGATCATGTCGGCCAGTGCGCGCGCAATGCGGCCGTTGCCATCGTCGAACGGATGGATCGTGAGAAACCAAAGATGAGCAAGAGCGGCGCGCAGCACCAAGTCGCCGGTGGGCGGTGCGTTGAACCACTCGATGAAGCGCTGCATCTCTGCATCGAGCCGCGCTGCGGCGGGCGCTTCGAAATGCACCTTCTCACGTCCGATCGCACCTGAGACCACTTCCATCGGTTCTGTGCGCCACGCCCCCACAACGATTTTCCGCATGCCGCTTCGGCCAGTCGGAAACAACGCCGCGTGCCAGGCGAAGAGGCGATCCACGGTGAGCGGCTCCGCATATTGACGCGTGGCGTCCAGCATCATCTCCACGATGCCTTCAACGTGCCGGTCTCGCGAATCCGTGCCTGCAATGTCGAGCCCCAGACGGCGCGCTATCGACGAGCGCACCTGTGTGAGATCCAATCGCTCCCCTTCGATCTCGCTCGACTTCAGAACATCGGAGGTCATCATCTCAAGCCCCGCTTCATCGCGGAAGCGGAAGCCGAGTCCTTCGAGTTTGCCGAGTAGCAGGCCTTGCTGATGCCGCACTTCCACCAGTAGCTCGGCTATGGCGGCCATGTCGAAACGGAGTCCGGGCCAGTCCGGCCGCTCGTGGATGTAGGTGGGCACGAAATCAGTCTCTGCGGTGATTGTAGCAGTTATTCACCGCAGATTGTGCGGTGAATAGGGCGGTTATTCACCGCACAATCTGCGCTTACGGCTTCTGCAGCAGCAGCGCTTCAAGCGCCGCTTTTTCCATCACCGACCGCGGGGCCGTTTCTCCCGTCCAGATCTCAAACTGATGCGCGGCCTGCTCCAGGAACATCTGTAAGCCGGGCACTACTTCTTTGCCCAAAGCGGCGGCGCGTTTGATCAGAGTCGTCTCAAGCGGGTTATAAACCATGTCGAACACGATTTCGCCCGGGATCTTATCCTTGAAAAAACAAGCGTCCGGGTTGGGGTACATGCCCAGCGGCGTGCAGTGAATGACAGCGTCGAAACCATTGGCTTCGGCCTGTTCGCGCGTGAGCGGGGTGGCGTTGGTGATCTTGCAGAGAGCCCGCGCACGGTCAAGGTTACGCCCGCAGATACTTACCTTTGCCCCGGCATCGGAGAGCGCAAACGCCGCGCCGCGAGCCGAACCGCCGTTGCCGACCACCAATACGGACGACTTGGCGAGGTTCAGCTTCTTCTTCAACGGCACAAGCACTCCCGCGACATCGGTATTGGCGCCCCGCCATTTGCCAGCCTTCCGCCACACCGTATTCACCGCGCCAATCCGGCGCGCCAGCGGATCGACGAAATCGAGGTACCGGATCACCTTCTGTTTATGCGGGATCGTGACGCTGAAGCCCGCAATCGGAAGCTTGCCTGCGAAGGCAAAGAAATCCTTGAGCTGCGGCGGCTTTACTAGAAAGGGAAGATAGACCGCATCCAAACGCTTGCTTTGAAAGCTGCGATTGTGGACGGCCGGAGAGATGGAATGACGCACCGGGTCCGCGATCACTCCGTAGATTTTGGCGGCCTTGGAAAACTTGTCGACGCGATAGAGCTGGCGTAGCAACCGGGCACTGATCTGGCCGGGCGCGGTGCCTTCGGCTGAATTGGGAGAGGCGTACGTATAAACGGCGCCTTGCGATGTCGATAGCACGCGCGTCGCCAGACCGGGTTCTCCCATGGCGAGCATCACCAGCGGCGTCCGCGGATTTGAGCGCGCTAGAGACAGGACGCGATAGTTGTCGGACGGCTTGCGCGCCGTCGTGACGATTTTGTAGGCGTCGGCCGCGATCTTCGTCATCCGTTTGAGCACTGGCTCCAGGGCCGGCGTGCCGCTGTAGTTGTGGAACGAGAGAATCAGCCAGGCCTTACCGCGCATGTGTTCGACCGGGCCATGCACCACTTCGGCGCTTTCTATTTCGATATCGAAAGCGCGGGCGCCGGCGTCGATCGCGCGATCCAGGATCGAAAGCTGCTCCTCGATACTGCCGTTGAATTTTCCATGATTCTGGTGCCGGCGGCAGGTAGCGAGCAGCGTCACCTCCGGGCGATCTTCGCAGAACCGCTTGATGGCGGCGATCCCATCGGCGGGGTTGTTCAGATAGTCGAGCCGAAACTCGATAAAGGTTTCCCCGGATTCGACTTCGCGATGGGCGTGTTTCAGCAGCGTGTCGACGTCGGGAAAACCCAGCGCGATGCAGATGTTCGGGAGGGAAGCCTTGCGAGACATGGGCCTGAAGTAAGGAATTCAGCATACCATGCAAGGCAGGGGGCTCCGGTTCGGGTGGTTAACCGGGCGCTAAGAGATCTTGAGTTTCAGTATTGGCGAACCCGAATCGGCACTCTTTTTCAATTCCAAGTGAGTATGAGGAAGTTCGTCCCTCGAAACTGGATTTGCGGCTTACCGCGAAGTTGTCTGGCGAGTGGAAACTCTGTAATCCAGAGGCGCCGTCTAGGTCAGCGCTTCGGCCGGCGGGGCCCCAACCTGAGGAGCAGGCGTCGCGTCCAGCCTCTCACGCCACGCATCCAGTATGGCGGCGCTGCGAGGCGTGCCCAGCCGGTCTGCTCCCGCTTCATAGAGCGCCAGTGCGAACTCCAGCGTGTCGATCCCCTGCGCCGCCTTGACGCCCGCACGGTAACGGCATTTGCCCGCCATCAACTTGATGTCTTCCACCTTGGCGCCGCTGGGCGAGAATCCCGACGAAGTGACCGCGAAGTCCGACTCGCTCCGCTTCACCAACTTACACGCGATCAGCTTAAGTTCCAGATCGAGATAAGCGGTCTCTATAATGACCTTCAGCTTCGCCCCTTCTTCATGACAAGCCTTGGCCGCCTGCACGAGTTCGGTTTCGAGATAGGCAAACTGGCGCGAGCGGAGCTTACCGGTATTCATGGAAATGTCGATCTCGCGACAGCCTCGGCGAATCAGATCGCGAATCTCGTAGAGTTTCGTGCCCGTGTTGGCGCTGCCATGTGGAAAGCCCGCCACGCTTGCTACCGCGACGTTTGTGCCGCGCAACATCCGAACCGCCAGATCGACATCGAAGGGCCGTACGGTGACGGTGGCCACGCGGAATCCGGCCGCCAGATCGCAGCCGTTGCGTACGTCGTCCTCGGTCAGATGCGGCGAAAGCAAAGCGTGGTCGACCATGCCGGCCAGCGCTTCGTAGGTTGTTAGTGGCGGGCGCGGGTCCTGATCCATAATGTTCCGAAGTCCTTCAAATTCGTGCGGGTATTCTTGTGGCCGGCCCACCAGTCTTCATGGTGAAAATGGCCGAAGTTGGGTTTGCCGGATTCGTCGACGCCGCGTTCACGCTCGTCGATATCGCCGAGTGCGATGTTCAGGCCCATGGCGCGGTCGCCCAGCGCGGTGGAGTAAAACCTGCCGGGCTCCACCTCCAGGCAGGGATCGAAATTGACGGCCCATTCGACGACATAGACTCCGCCGCGCTTGTCCTTGCGCGCCACTCGGGCCGACGCCGTCATCGCCTTCGCACGTATCCACGCGGCATATTGATTCCAGGCGCTCAACTCACGCCGGGGCTCGCCTTCCAACAAGCAAGACTTCTCGCCCGCGCGCGGGCCAACGCCGCCCATCCGCGATTTGGTGAGGTTGCACACCATCTGCCAAGCCGCCCCCGTGCCGTTTGCGTTTTCGTTGCTCACCCATTTGTTTGAAGCGTTGATCAGCAACTCCATTTCATCGCCGAACCAGGGGAATCCCTCGCGCGTTAATTCGTGCGCTTTGGGATTCTCGTCAGGCAGCCAGCGGCCGGTGTCGATTCCATACAAAACATCGTCGGTCACTTCGAAAGCGAAGTAGAGTTTCCGTCCATCGTGCTTCACCCAACCCCGCAGCGCCAAGTCTCGCGGGTCGGTTGTGCGCGTGAACTGCGGCGCCCAGTCAAGAACGCCCGTGAAGGCCGTCGCGTCATCCCATTCGCCGGGCGAGAGTCTGCCATCGATGCGAGGGGTTTTGCCGGGGAAGGCTTCGAGGGTGCGGGGCGATTCGCCCGCGGAAAGAGGAGAAGGCGACGAAAAACTGAGGAGGAGAAAAAATAGTAGAGAGAAGAATCGGATCACCGGCGCACTTTCTTGGCGCCGGGTCTGGCTGGGGCGGCGGCGCTGAAGCCGATCTCCTTCAGCGCGTCCTTGGCTTTTCGTTCCCATTCGGTTCCTTTGTAATCTTCGGCGAGGCGCCGGAATTCATCCTTGGCGGCGGTCGGTTGTCCGGCTTTCACCAGCGCCTTCCCCTTCTGGTATCGCGCGTCGGGCTGAAATTTGCAAGTCGAATCGTAGCGTTCGATCACCATGTCGAACTCGGCGGCGGCCATCGGGATGTCGTCTTTCTTCATCAGCAACTCACCGGCGCGAAATTGCGCTTCGCAAGCGCGGTCGCTTTTAGGGAAAGCTTTGACGAACTCGCGGTACTCTTTGATCGCCAAGTCATTCTTGCCCGCCAAGCGGTCCCGGTCGGCATCTTCAAAGAGCTTGGCGCCGTTCACATTCGCTGCGGTTACCGTAGCCGGCTGCGCTGCCGTCGTGTTGTCGGCTTGGGGAGCCGGCTGCGCCGCTTGAGGCGGGGCAACCTGCGATGGGATCAACTGAATCGCCGTCTTCAGGTCGTCCAACTTGGTGGACATCTTGAGCAACCGCGCGTTGGTCTCCTTGGACTCCTCCTTAATCGCGCGGAACTCGTCGGCCATGGTGTCGACCTTGGTGTTGAGATTGGCCACGGTCTGCGCCAGGCTCTTCTCAAGCGACTGCATGCGCTCGGTTACACGCGTCTCCAACACCAATACCGAATTCTGCGCCTTGTCGGCGCCATTGATCGACTGCTGCACCATCGTCTTGATCGCGGTGAATTCGTTGATCAGCGTACCTTGCAAACGGCGCAACTCTTCGCCGAGCATGGCGATGTCGCGTTGGATCGCTTCGTGCTCTTTATTCACGGCCGGCGTCGAACCGGGGAGTACGAGCAGCAGTGAGCAGACCACGAGCGCTTGGGGGATGAACTGGCGCATCAGGGCTTTGATACCTCTTTTCTATTATCCAGGACCCAATCGAAAATGGGAAATAGCGTGTGGACGCTATAGACAAAAAAGATGGCCGCACTTGGGAGGCGGCCATCTCGGTCGGAATCACTTCCGCGCGGTTGGAGTTGCTACTGCGCGGTGAAGTGCGAGCGGCGATTCTTCTGGTAACAATCCTCGGACGCGTCCGTACATTGCGGCCGTTCCTTGCCGTAGCTGATGGTCTTGAGGTGGTCGGCTGAAACACCGAGTTGCACCAGGAAGTCACGCGTCGACGAAGAGCGCCGGTCGCCCAATCCCAGGTTATATTCGGCCGACCCGCGTTCATCGCAATGCCCTTCCACGGTGATCGTCGCGTTCGGATATTTGGCGAAGATCTGTTTCAGCGCATCGGCATTGCGCGTCAACAACGATCGGGCATCTTCGCGGACGTCGTACTTGTCGTAGTCGAAGTACACGTCCGCCACTAACCGTTCAAGCATCTGGGTCAGTGGCTCGGCGCTCACTGTCGGCGCCGGCGGCGGCGGTGGCGGCGTGGGCGGCTCGGTGACCGTTACGCGGACCGTGCGCGAGTCGTTTCCGCCAGCCGATCGGGCGGACAACGTGTAGGTGGTCGAATCACTCGGGTACACCTGGCGGCTTCCTTGCGCAGGAACCGTTCCAATGCCCGGTTCGATCGTCACCGTCTCGGCGGCGACATTCCATCGCAACGTCGCGGATTGTCCACGCTGAATGCTGGAAGGCTCAGCCTGGAAAAATTCGATCTTGGCCACCGGCTTAGCCGGCGCAACTTCAACCGGTTTTACCGGAGGAGGAGGAGGCGGCGGCGGTGGTGGGGTCTTCTTCTTGCATCCGGACGAGATGAGAAGAGCGGTGCAAACAATAATGATTAATCGATTCAGTCTTTTGTTCATCGGGTGAACTTTTCCTTCCTGGACAGCAGGGCCTTCGGAGGCCAAATTAGTTTAATTCTCTCAGATCGGCCCGGCGCGATGCTACTGGTACTATTTCCCCCACACCGGGTTGCCGTTCCGGCCTTCACTTGTTAACTGACGAACATTTGTTCCATCGGCCCACATCGTAAAAATCTGAGGGGTTCCGCTCCGGTCGGAGGAGAACACGATATGACGGCCATCGGGGGCCCACGATGGGTTCTCGTTGCGCCCCGCGCCACGGGTAAGTTGGACGTAGTGTTTGGTAGCGACGTCCATCAAAAATATGTTGAAGTTACCGGGATCATATCCTTTTGTCCAGGAAAATGCAACAAGCTGGCCGTCAGGATGCCAAGCCGGGTTTGACGCTTGTCCTTCGCCGGAACTGAGACGCGTGGCTTCACCACCGCCGTCGGCGCTCATCAAATAGAGCTGCTGTGGACCGGAACGGCCGGAGACAAAAACGATATCGCTGCCAGTCTTGGGATTCACTTTCGGCTCGACATCGATCGAGCGCGAGTTGGTGACGCGGCGCAGTCCAGTACCATCAAGCGCGCTGGAGAATAACTGCATCGGAGAGCCGGCGGCGGTCGAAGTGAACATCAGCCGGCCATCTTTGGTGAAGTCCGGCAGAGAACTCATCGTGGCGCGCGGATTGAGGAAGGGCAGAATACGGCCGGTCTCAAGCGACATCATCATGATCTGCGGATTGCCTTTGGCGTAGGACGTATAGGCAAGCCGTGAGCCATCGGTTGAGACGGCGGGGAAGCTGGAGATCGACCCGTGATGCGTGAGTTGCCGCTTGTTGGCTCCATCCCAATCCATGATCCAGATTTCTTTGGTGGCGTTGTTGCCGCGGCCGGAGGCGCGCACGTAAGCGATCTTCGAACCAAACATCGACTTGAAGCCGAGATGCGCCAGGATGTCGGCGGCGAATTCGTGCGCGATGCGCTTGGCGCCGTCTTCGGATTGATCGGCGAAGTAGAGCTTGCCGAACGCCTGTGCATTACGCACGTCCGGCTGCACTACGTTGAACAGCCAGCCGTTCAACACCAGGCGATTCTCTCGCACATGCGTGTAGCCGACGGTGAGGTAGTTCGCTTCCACCGGCGGGTTAGACCAATCGGTGAGCCACGGGCCGGACTTCACCCCGTTCAGCGGCGGTGTGAAATCGGTGGGGCGCTGCGGCGACTCCAGCGGATACATACTCTTCGGGGCCATCGTGAAAACGGCGGAGTCCTGCAGGTCGGCGAATAGCGTTGTGTTGAACGCAGTCATGAACGACTGCGCGCCTTCGACACCACGCATGTCGGGAACGGCGATTTTCGGCCGCTGACCTTCCTTGATGACGATCCTGATGTCGTTAGAGTCCTGAGCGATCAGGGCCGCGACGGCCGGAATTAGAAGAGCTAGAGTGCGAAATAATTTCATCGTTGAAGCCTGAAGACGATCTCAATGTTAGCGGATGATTTCGGAAAGCCCTGCGGGAGCGGGTTGAATGGATTGCACGATTCGACGGCGCGCAGCCCGGTGTTATCCAGCCGCCCGTTGCCGCTGGTTTGACTGACGCGCAGGCGCGTGGCCATGCCGTCTTTGGGAATCTGAAACTGCACGATCACGTCGGGCGCGGTGTGGACCGACATCTCGACGTCGTTGGTTTTCCAATTGCGCGCGATGCAGGTGCGCAAGTACTGCTCGTAGGCGCCGAAACCTTCGCCCAGCAGGCCGCTTGGTGTGCCGACGCCACCTGCGCCCGGCTGCTGGGTGAACATGGCCGACGAAGCGCGCGCCCCGTCGGTGCTGCCGATGTTGGACGGATCCGGCTGCTGCCGCTTCAAAGCGTCCTTGCGCGCGTCGAGGTACTTGGTGAGGAAGTCGTTTTCCTTTTTCGGCGGATCCTTTTTCTTCTTGCCGATCGCGATCGCGTCGGGATCGGGGGGCGGCGGTTTGACCGCTTCGGTGCGCTCCGGAATAACGGACTCGGTTGGATTGGCGAGCGGCTGCACGCGCTGTGTGGGGCTCGGCATATTGATGCTGGCGACGGGCGTGATCACGGTCGAGCCGCCGCCTTGTGCGTTGGGATCACCCATGCGGAAGGGCGTGCCGGCGAAGTACATGGAAGCGGCCGCGACAGCTGCAATGCCGAAATGCAGAACAATCGACCCCATGAAGGGTTGCCGGAGCGAGTCCTCCTGTTCGAGGATGTCGATGTGCCCTGCCATAGCGCTTACTCTCTATTTTGCGTCATCGGGTTGGGTGACGAGGCGGACCTCAAGTTTGCCCTCGCCGAGAATGCCTATTGTCTTCAGCAACGGGTCCACCGTCGTGTCCTTGTCGGCGCGCACGTAGACCGCTTTGGCGTTCGGGTAGCGCTGCTTTACTTCTGCCACGAGCGTGCGAATATTCTTGGCCCGCTTTTCGCCGATGAAAATGTCGCCGCCTTTGTCGAGCGAGACCACGGGCAGATCCTCGACCGATTGCTTCTTCGGATTCACCTTCGGCACGTTGATCTCCAGGCCGAATTCCATGACATGTGCAGTCAACATGAAGATGATCAGCAGCACCAGCACAACGTCGACCAGCGGGATGATATTAATCTCAGCCATCGCCGGGCCAAAGGAACGCCTGCCTCGGCGTCCGCCTGAAGATGAAGAACCGAGTGAAATCGCCATGGCGCTCAGGAGCTACTCTCCGTGCGAACGCTCGGTGAGGTTCAAAAACTCAAGCGAAAAGTCGTCCATGCGCGCTGCCATATCGCGCAGGCCGTGCGAAAAATAGTTGTACGCGACGGCGGCGGGAATGGCGGCGAACAACCCAAGCGCGGTGGTGAAAAGCGCTTCGGCGATACCGGGACCAACGGCGCGCAGGCTGGCGCTGCCAGCATTGCCGAGTGCGAGAAAGGCGTCGATGATGCCCCACACCGTACCAAGCAAACCGACGAACGGTGCGACGGCAGCGGCGGTGGCCAGCCAGTTGAGGTTGGACTCCAGTTTGTTGAGCTCTTCGCTGACGCCCAGTTGCAGCGAACGTTCCAGCGCCAGTTTGTTGGTCACCGTGCCGCGAGCCTTTACCTGCCGGTCTACTTCTTCATATCCGAATTCGAACATCGCGACAAGGGGCGACAACGGGAACTGCTGCACGGCGGCGGCGATCACTGGCAGTTGTTCGGCTTTGCGGAACGCTTTGAGAAAATTTGTATTGTGAAGCCGGGCTTGCTTGAATAGTTTCCACTTGGAAAGTATCACCGTCCAGGACAGAACCGAGGCGAGCACCAGCAGAATCATGATCGACATCGGGAACGGGCCAGCCGAGGCGATCATGTGCCACAGGCCGGTGCTGACTTGCTCTTGCAACTTTGGCGAAACTCCTTCGTAGCGGCGTCGGCGCGAGACCGCGGGAGAGGGGCGGCTCAAGTTCCATGATACGCCAGAAGAGGCGAATCGGTGCGCGGCGAAAGAACAAAAGGTCAAGATAATGTTTTGGAGCGGCGCCGCGCAGGGGCGGGATCGAAAACGATGCGTAGCCTTGAGCCAGTCGCTTTGGCAAAGCGCTCCAGCGTCCGGGTTGACGGTTTGGCTCCTCCACCTTCGAGCCGGGCGATCACAGCCTGCGTGGTCTTCATTCGTTGCGCCACTTGTTCCTGTGTGAGGCCAGCGCGTGCGCGGGCGGCAATCAGGGCGGAGACGAGAGAGAACTCGTCCGCCAGAGCCTCGTACCGTTCCCGGTAATCGGGGTCTTTCATCCATTCTTTGTGTAGCTCGTTAGCTTGTAACCGGCCGTTCATGATTCCGCAATCCTCCTTGCCCGGTCAAGGGCCAACCTGATCTCACCCGGTGGGGTCTTCTGGGTCTTCTTGATAAAGACACGAACCACAACTACGCGCTGGCCGCGAGCAGTCACATATATGGCACGCGAAATGCCGTCGCGGCCGGTCATCCGCATCTCCCACTAGGTTCCGGTGAGATGCTTTACGTACGGTTCTCTCATTCGGTCCAATCCATATCCCTGGATCAATTCGGCAATCCTTGTGAAAAGAGCGCGCATGTCGTCCGGTAGGGCCTTCAGTTCGGCCTGGACAATCTCATCGAGCAACTCGGACACCAGAGCCTTGCGGCAAGAGCTTCATACCTTGGTCGACCATATCCGGTCAACCGAGATTGGCGAGGTGAAGGCATACCTCAGCGCGCGAATCGAACCGATTGAGCTACCCTGGCTGGCGGCCCCGATCGATACCGAGCCGATGTCCGAACATGAGCGGCGCGCGTGGGATTCCGATATCGCCCGCCGTGAGCGCGGAGAGCCGCCGCTCGCCGCAGAAGATGTCCTCAACGACCTGGGCTTTTCCGATGCCGATCTGTTGTGAAGCGAGTCACCTTCACCAAGGAAGCCAAAGCCGATATTCGCGCCATTGAGCGACGGCAAGCACTCGCAGTGCTGAAAGCGATTGACCGCTTCACAAAAACTGGACGAGCGACATTAAGAAGCTTGAGGGCGGTGGAGCGTAGAGAATCGCAAAGATCCTTAATGACATCCGCCGCCCCGTACAATAGGTGCTGACATGCTCGTGGAACTGGTGGTGGAGAACTACGCCGTCGTCGAGCGGGTTCGCGTGCGCTTTCACGCCGGACTCAATCTCCTGACGGGCGAGACTGGCAGCGGCAAGTCGATCGTGGTCGATGCACTCGGTCTGCTTTATGGCGGCCGCGCCTCGGCCGACATGGTGCGCAGCGGGGCCGATCGCGCACGGATCGCGGGAATTTTCGAAGCGCCCGCCGGGGCTGAATTCCGGGCGCTGCTGGAGAAATCCGGCATCGAAGCCGAAGACGGCGAGTTGCTGATCGAGCGAGAAATTCTGGCCAGTGGCAAGAGCCGCGCCTTCCTTGGGAGCCGCCCGGTCACCGCTGCGCTGCTCAAAGATCTGGCGCCGCATCTCGGCGATATTCACGGTCAACACGATCAGCAGGAATTGTTTTCGCACGACAGCCAGCTTGGGATGACCGATGCCGCAGGCGAAACCGGCGAAACCATGGCGGCCGTGGGTACGCTGTTCGCGCGCTGGCAAGCCGCGACGCGCGAGTTGGAAGAGCTTGATCGAGGCGAGCAGGAAAAACTGCGGCTCGCCGATCTCTGGAGTTTTCAGAAGCGCGAAATCGAAGAAGCCGCGCTCAAGCCGGCTGAAGAAACCGAACTCGAGAACGAGCGCAAAGTGCAGGGCAACGTCGCGCGGCTGTCAGAGTCGGCGCAGGCGGCCTACACGGCGCTGTATGAGGCGCAGGGCTCGGCGATCGCGCAGTTGAAGACCGCGCGCAAGCGGCTTGAAGAGTTGTGCCGCATCGACGAGACAATGCGTGAAACGATGGAGTCGCTCAAGCCGGCGGAGATCGCGCTCGACGAAGCGTCCCACTCCCTCCGCCATTACTTGGGCACGCTGGAAGCCGATCCCGCCAGGCTTGAAAAAATCGAGTCGCGTCTGGCGGCCATCGACAAACTCAAGCGCAAGTACGGGGCGAGCACCGAAGAGATTCTGGCCTTCCTGGCGCAGGTGGCCGCGCAACTCCACGCCGTGGAAACGACGGGCGAGCGGCGCGGGCAACTAGCCAAGGAACGCGACACGCTCGCCGCGGACTACGAAAAATCCGCCGTCCAGTTGAGCCGCGACCGGCGCGCTGCGGCCGCCAAGCTGGAAGAGCAGGTGCAGGAAGAATTGACGGCGCTGGCCATGGCGGGCACCGTGTTTCGCGTCGAGTTCACCCAAGGAGCGTGGACGGCGCGCGGCGTCGACCGGGTCCGCTTTTTGGTTTCGCCCAATCGTGGCGAAGAGCCCCGGCCGTTGGAAAAGGTCGCCTCAGGCGGCGAACTTTCACGCTTGGCGTTGGCGCTCAAGACCTGCCTCACGGCCAAAGGCGAAGGCAAGAAAAAACAGAAGGTGATGCGGACGCTGGTGTTCGATGAAGTCGACTCCGGCGTGGGCGGCCGCACTGCCGAAAGCGTCGGACGGCGGCTCAAGAAACTTGCCGCTACCAATCAACTTCTCTGCGTGACACATCTGCCGCAAATTGCCGGCTTCGGCGATCACCACTACGTGGTCGAAAAGCATGAGGTGCAGGGGCGTACGCAGGCGAGCATTCAAGAACTAACCGGCGAAGCGCGCACTCGCGAAATCGGCCGTATGTTGTCGGGCGAACGCATGACGCCTGAAGCGCTCAAACACGCCGAGCAGCTATTGAAATTGGGCCGTTAGCGCTGCGGTGCTTTGCGGAATCCGGTACACCATCAAGTCCGCGTCTTCGTGATACACTGTCGCGTCGCGATGAGCCGCTACATATGAAGCCATTAGTCCTGCGGCGCGAAACTCAAGCGAAGCCCGGCCCAGCTTGGTGTTGTAGTAATACGGAGCGGCTCCGGCATCGTGTGCAAAGCTTAAGGCCGGTTGATTCAAGACGCGCTTTTCGACGAACACAAACAGGTCTTGAACGTGGTACGGGAAATGGAAGCCCGTCCTGGCCACTTGTTCTTCCGAATGCGTGTTGACGAAATCGGCTAACTCGACATGCCAGCCACGGCCGTAGATCTGCGCCACTTCGAGACCCGGCGAGACGACGATCCAATCGTTGGTGCGGAACTCCCCGGCGATGCGATGCGCTACGCGCGCGGCCGATTCATATTGATGCTCGGGCGCTACGCCATTCGGCGGCAGAAATATCGCGGCGGCCAAAACGGCCAACGCAGCGAACGCGGGCACGCGCCCCGCGATGGCTGGCAACAATGAAGCCAGTGTCAAGGCCAACGCAGCCAGGAGCAAAATCGGCGACAACCCTAAATGGATGAGCGCGGCAGTCAGAATCGCCAAGGCCGCCAGTCCCCATTCTTCACCGGCCAACCCGGCGGCCAGGATCACAAACACGGCAGACCACTCGGCGCCGGTGGGCTCGGAAGGCGCAAGATTCAAAGCGATCAGCAGACAGGCGAAGATCGCCGAAGACGTCACCGCGCCGGCCGCTTGCCCTAACCTGTGCCAACCGGTGAAAGCCATCGCAGCGATAAGAGCCGCGCCGGTGAGCGCGCCAGAGAACCGGATCGCGGCGTCCGGCGTCAGGCCGCTCAGCCAAGCAAGAGGCGCGAGCAACGCCACGCTGGAATCATGGTTCCAAAGATCGCCGCGCATCAACGTATGCAGCGACAGGGCGCGCGAGTACGATTCCAGCCGCATCAACCGGACATTGTGCAACGCAAACCAAGCGCCGCGTAGAGCGATTGTTGCGCCAATCAAGACGACCGCCGTGGTCACCGGCGAAGCGAACACTCGCCGCAGTCTGGCCAAGCGAGGCGCCAGAAGCGGCTGCCTGTTTTCCGACCAATCGATTAAGCCTGCGATGACGCTCGCCGCGCCCGGGTCCGCAGACTGCCGCCGGCGCACCATGATCGAGGCGGCCACGCACCACAGCAAATACAAAGCCGCAGCCGAGCCGGGCAAGTAGAGTCTCCAATCGCCCAACACCATCCCCGCAATCTGCAGGAAGAACGCCGCATGCACAAAGCCGCGCGTTACGTTCCGCCTGAAAACGAAATAGGGGATTACGACAAGAACGGCCGCGAAGGCCGCGAATAGACGAAATAGATCGAATGGTGAAAACATTTTTCGAGTTTCTAAAGAGCCGAAGCGTAGTAGCGACCGTCGAGTTTTCGGAAGGCGCCAAGAACGGCCAGGCACGACAGCGCTGCGAACATGAAGGCGCCAATCAGGAAGCCCACAACCGCGGCGTCGTAAGATCCCGTTCTCGACAGCAGGTAACCGGACGAGAGCGAAGCCAAGGCCCCGCAAGCAACCGAAGCGAGCACCGGGCGCGGATGGCCGAGCGTGAACAATAGACTCGTGTTCCACAAGCCCGCGACTACAACCGGGAAGGCCGCCAACGCGATCACCAGGACAGGGCGCATGTTGGCGAAGGGTAGAAGATGGAAACGCGACACCAGGAAAAACACGAGGCCGCTGGAGGCGAATCCGAAAGCGGCAATGCGAGCCACGCGCCACCAATAGAACTCGCGAAGCGAAGCGTTGAAACGT